>CAZYLY010000031.1:13536-14837 GCA_964648825.1 uncultured Syntrophomonadaceae bacterium | reverse complement strand
ACGCTGATTTACGCGGATTACCGCTGATGTTTTTTTGTTTAGTTAGGGGGTAGCCCCGAATGAATTCGGGGCTACTAACTCCTCACCCCTTACCCCTCACTCCTCACCCCTCACCAATAACAACACACAAAGGAGGCAAGTAGATGGAGGAATATTTACAAGCTACTTATTGTCTGGATTGTGATAATGCTGAAATCAGAAAATTAGTAACTGAGCTTACGGCTGGAATAGATTCTGATAGTGAGAAAGCTAAAAAGCTTTTTTATTACGTACGCGATAAGGTGCATTATGATATGTATGCTGTTTCTAATTTAGGGGATGATTATAAGGCTTCTTCGATTTTAAAAGCGGGGCGGGGTTATTGTCTGCAAAAAGCTATTTTATTAACTGCTATGGGGAGAGCCGCACAAATTCCCAGTCGGTTAGTATTAGTAGCGATTAGGAATCATAAGGCGCCTTCAGAAGTACATGAAGTAATGAAGAACGATATTTTTTTCCCTCATGCCTATAATCAATTTTATATTAATTCTACTTGGGTAAACGCGGCGGCGACTTTTGATAGGAGTATATGTGAGAAAATAAATGTGCCCTGGGTAGATTTTGACGGCGTAAGTGATGCACTATTACCTGCTGCAGGATATGATGGGGAGCCTTATATCGAATATGTTGATCGTTATGGGGTTTTTCAGGATGTGCCCTGGCCTTTGATATTAGAAAAGTTATCATTTTATTATGGTAATGATTATGATATTTGGTTTAAAAAATATGAATAGATACTAAAGTTATTTATAATATTTTACGATAATCATAATACATTAATAAGCAAGGAGGCTTTTGATATGCGGGTGGAAATGCAAGGGATGGCGACAGATTATCGTCCCGCACCAGTTGAAGTTGAATTACCGATATTAGGTAATAACAAAAAGCCCGGTGAAAAGATAACCGTTAAGGAACTAAAGGGCAATGAACAGCAATCGCCACAGCAGCAACCTAACAAGGAAACGGTGCAAGAGGCAATAAGTGTAGCTAATGAGGCTATGCGGATATCTAATCGTCATTTACAATTTAGATTACATGAGGGTAGTGGACGTTATCAGGTGAAGGTCTATGATAGTGATACTGATGAAGTAATTAGGGAAATACCAGCTAAATCTATGTTAGAGTTTTCCGCTAATATTAGAAAAATGCTAAATGATGCGGTAGGCATTTTAGTAGATGAAAAAGTGTAACATGTAATTAAGAATTCAAAAGAATGAGGTGTTAGCATGAATGCTCAAGTATATGATCAATATAAAAGATCA
>CAZYLY010000031.1:383-13436 GCA_964648825.1 uncultured Syntrophomonadaceae bacterium | reverse complement strand
AAAAGAATGAGGTGTTAGCATGAATGCTCAAGTATATGATCAATATAAAAGATCATCAGTAGAAACTGTATCACCGGGTAAGCTGCTATTGATGCTTTATGACGGGGCACTTAAAAACATAAATAATGCTACTCTTGCTATTAAAGATAATAATATAAACCAAGCCCATAATGATATTGTTAAAACTCAAGATATAATTGTGGAGTTAATGTCAACTTTGGATATGAGTTATGACATTTCAAAAAGTTTGTTTAGTTTATATGATTATATTATGAACCGCTTAATCGAAGCTAATATAAACAAGGATGCCGTGATTCTGGAGGAAGTAGGAGCATTTGTCGGGGAATTAAGGGATACTTGGCAAGAAGCAGTGAAAAGGCAGGGTAATGCCCATATGGCCAGAACAGTTAATAATGTAGCCAGCTTTAGTTTGGAAGGTTAGTTTCATGGATAGTAAACTAGATATATTGCTAAATTATTATCAAGAAATTCTTAATATATCGAAGCAGATGCTTGATATTACCCGCAAACCTGATGAAGAAGGGCTTTGGATGGTGGATTTCACCCAGCTGGTTGATAAACGGGCCGGGTTAATCAAGGAAATTGAATCTAATAAAGCCCTGCTTGGCATTTCTGCCTGGGAAGGTGAAAAAGTCAGGGAATTTATCCTCCAAATACAGGATTTTGATAAAGAGGTGTCGAATCAAATACAGAGCCAGATGGGTTTTTTACGGGGGAAGATTGGTAATGTCAGACAAAATGTTAAAGCTCAATCGGCCTATTTAGGTACTGATAGTAATGCGGATGGCTGGTTTTTTGATAGCAGGGAGTAGGGAAAGGTATTATGAATAATGATTCCTTAATTAAAATAATTGAAAACTTCAGAGCGCAAAGCGTATTATATAATCAATTGTTAGCATTATCTGCCAAGCAAATGGATTTATTAAACGATAATAATAATGATTTGGCTGATGATTTACATAAGTTATTAACCGATAGAAAAACCCTGCTTAATGAAATTAATAGTTTAAATAGTATTAATAAGACTATACAAGAAGCTTTTATTAGTGAATTAAAGATTGAGGAATTTAGCTTAAGCAAGCTAGAAGGGCTAGTTGTACCGGAGCTTCACCAAGAATTGAGTGAAGTTATAGCTGCCATGAGTACTCTACTACAACAAATTAATGATAATGATAAAGTTAATGAAGCCTTAATTAAGCAAAATGCTCGGCACAAGAAGTCGACTTCGATTACCAAGGCTAGTAGTGCTTATCAAGATGCCATGCAAAATTTAGATCCGAAAAAATCTTAGTATATCTTAATATATTGACATATCTTATTTCCTTTCTCACCTTTTCTTGCTATTTTATTTTTCCAAGTATATAATAAAATTTACCGGTAATGGAGTATGTGTAGTGCTGACTGGTAAAAATCAAATTACAAAGTGAGGGATTTTTCTAGATGTTCGAAGAGAAAACATTAGTATGCCAAGATTGTGGTCAAGATTTTGCGTTCACAACAGGCGAACAGGAATTTTATGCGGAAAAAGGGTTTGAAAATGAACCGAAGCGTTGTCGGGATTGCCGGACTAGTCGTCGTAACAATAGTCGGAGTAATTCGGGAAGCAGAGCACCCAGGCAGATGCATGATGCCGTATGTGCAAACTGTTCAGCTGAGACGCAAGTTCCTTTTAGACCTGTAGAAGGCAGACCCGTTTTATGTTTGGATTGTTTCCAACAACAAAAAGAAGCTGCATATTAATTAGAGGAATATTGTACCGGGCTATATGCCCGGTTTTGTTTTCAAAGAATACTTTAAAAAACGGATTTTTTAATTAAGTTGCATTTTATAAATATGGAGGCGCATGACGTAGCATGTCGGAAACACCCTGCGAAGGCGAAGAGGTGAAAGGGGGCAAGCGATAGGATGTCGCGCGCGGGCTACTGTACATGGATGTACACCCTTCGGGTACTACTGATGTTCGCTATCGCTCACCATTAAAGTTGCAGTTTAGCCCGGTACCCCTTTCACCTCAAGACGAGCAGTTGGTGTTTCCCCATGCGAAGGCCAGCGCCGAGATATTTATCAAATCAACTAACACGGTATAAATTTTACGCAGCAAACAAAATCTAATCTAAATACTATAGTAAAATAAGATAAAAGGATTTTATAATAAAGAATAGAATAGTATATATATAACACCGGGAAAGGAGTGGTCACATGAAGTTAGAAATAAGAGGAAAAAACATCGAAGTTACTAATGCTCTGAAGGATTACACCACTAAACGGCTTTCCAAATTAGAAAAGTATCTTGATGAGGTCAAGGTAGCTCAAGTTGCTTTATCTGTTGAAGGGGAAATGCATAAGGTCGAAGTTACTATCCCTCTAAATGGCATGATATTAAGAGGGGAAGAGGCTACTGACGATATGTATACCTCTATTGACATGGTGGAAGATAAGCTGGAAAAACAATTGGAAAAACATAAAACTAAGTTATATAGACACCATCGTGGTATCGGGCTACGCCAAGCAGTAAGGGATGAGATTGAACTACAACTTAAAGATAATGAAAAAATGACTGAGCCTTTTAAGATTGTACGTACCAAAAGATTTGCTCTAAAGCCGATGGATGAAGAAGAAGCTATAATGCAGATGAATCTTTTGGGACATAATTTCTTCGTATTTTTTAATGCGCAAAGTGAGGAAGTTAATGTCGTTTATAAACGTAAAGATGGTAATTATGGTTTAATCGAACCAAACTTTGATTAGTTGAAGTAGTCTAGGGAAAAGTGCTAAAATAATATTATATTTTTTAGGTATTATAGAGGAACCTTATGGTTCCTCTTTTTTTGAAAGAAGGAGTAACTGATGATTAGGAAGTTTGTACAGAATTTATTAGATGACAATGAAAAAGAAATTAAGAAGCTTAGCAAGGTAGTCGAAGCAATTAATGCTTTAGAACCGCAGTTCGAGCAGTTAAAGGATGAAGATTTTCCTAAAAAGACTGCGGAGTTTAGGGAACGACTGCAGAAGCAGGAAACTTTAGACGATATTTTGCCGGAGGCTTTTGCCTTAGTGAGGGAGGCCTCTAAGCGTACATTGGGAATGCGCCATTTTGATGTGCAATTAATCGGGGGTATGGTCTTACATTCGGGGCGCATTTCAGAAATGAAAACTGGGGAAGGTAAAACTCTAGTTGCTACTTTACCGGCTTATCTTAATGCCCTAGAAGGTAAGGGCACTCATATTGTTACGGTTAATGATTATTTAGCTAGTCGTGATGCGGACTGGATGCGCCCTATTTATGAAATGTGCGGGCTTACAGTGGGCTTAATCGTGCACGGCTTGACTTATGATGAACGGCGGGCGGCTTACCAGTGTGATATTACTTATGCTACTAATAATGAGTTAGGCTTTGATTATTTGCGGGATAATATGGTGGTGGCTAAGGAAAATATGGTCCAACGTCCTTTACATTATGCCATTATCGACGAAGTGGACTCGATTTTAATCGATGAAGCGAGGACGCCTTTAATTATTTCGGGTGAAGGGGATAAGCCGACTACGCTTTATTATCAGATTGCCAAGTTTATTCCGCGTTTGATTAAAGAAGAAGATTATAAGGTGGATGAAAAGGCTCATTTAGTAACCCTGACCGAAGACGGGGTCAAAAAGGTTGAGAAGCATTTTGATGTGGAGAATTTATCGGATAATATGGAGTTAGCGCATCATACTAATCAAGGGCTGAAGGCTCATTGTCTGATGCATTTGGATAAGGATTATGTTGTAAAAGATGGACAAGTAGTCATAGTTGACGAATTTACAGGGCGTTTAATGTTTGGGCGGCGTTATAGTGACGGGCTGCATCAGGCTATTGAAGCTAAGGAAGGGGTTAAGATTGAGAAGGAATCGCAAACTCTAGCCACGGTTACTTTCCAAAATTATTTCCGTATGTATAAAAAATTAGCGGGGATGACGGGTACGGCTAAAACGGAGGAGGAAGAATTTCGTAAAATATATCGTATGGATGTACTAGTAATTCCTACTCATAAACCGATGGTAAGGCGGGATCGCTCGGATGTAGTCTATCGCAGCGAGGAAGGTAAATATAAGGCGGCCGTTGATGATATTGTCGAACGTCACCGCAAAGGGCAACCGGTTTTAGTAGGGACGATTTCGATTGAGAAATCGGAATTATTAAGTAAAATGTTGGGTAAATATGGGGTGCGCCATCAAGTTCTTAATGCTAAACACCATGAAAAGGAAGCGGAGATTATTGCTAAAGCTGGACAAGTGGGGGCCGTTACCATCGCTACTAATATGGCAGGTAGAGGTACCGACATCGTTTTAGGTGACGGAGTGCAGGAATTAGGCGGTTTATATGTATTGGGCACCGAACGACATGAATCGCGCCGGATTGATAATCAGCTAAGGGGGCGTTCGGGGCGGCAAGGTGATTCGGGGGAATCGAAGTTTTATGTTTCTTTAGAAGATGATTTGATGCGCCTGTTCGGTTCGGAAAATATTGAAGGGCTAATGGATAGAATCGGTATGGATGACGATATGCCGATTGAAAACAGGATGATTTCCCGGGGGCTGGAAAATGCGCAGAAAAAGGTAGAGGGACGTAACTTTAGTATTCGTAAAAATGTTTTGGAATATGATGATGTTATTAACCAGCAGCGGGAAGTTATCTATGGGGAACGGCGTAAAGTTTTATACGGGGAAGAATTAAAAGAGACGATTCTTAGTATGATGGATGATGTCATTCATCAGTTAGTGGAAAGTTTTGCTGGGGAAGCTAAGTATTCGGATGAATGGGATTTACCTGGTCTGTATGCGTATGTGGAACAAAATGTTATTCCTAATATGGATTTTAAAGTTGAAGATTTAGTCGGCATGACTAAACACGACATGAGGGATTTTTTAGCTACCCGCACGAAGCATTTATACGAAGTTAGGGAACAGGAATTAGGCGCGGAAACGATGCGTGATATTGAGAAAGCTATTATGTTAAGAATTATAGATGAAAAATGGATGGATCATATTGATGCGATGGATCAGCTTAGAGGCGGTATTTCACTGCGGGCTTATGCACAACGGGATCCGCTGATTGAATATAAATTCGAAGCTTTCGAAGCATTCCAGGACATGATATTTGCTATCAAGGAAGATGTAGTTCGCTACATTCTAAGAATGAGGGTAGTAGCTAAGCCGGAAGAAAGAAAAATGGTAGCTAACCACGGCGGCGGCGAGGACGGAGTTAAGAAACCAGTTAAGGTTGGAGAAAAGGTAGGGCGCAATGATCCTTGTCCTTGTGGGAGCGGGAAGAAGTATAAGAAATGTTGCGGTAAAGGAGTTAATTAATGGACTTAGCGACTTTAATAGGCTTATTAGTAGGCCTAGGCGGGTTAATAGGCGGTTTTCTGCTGGAAGGCGGACAAGGTAGTATGCTAGTGGTTAAAACTGCAGCTATCATTGTCTTTGGCGGTACTTTTGGGGCTGTAATCGTTAGTTTTACTAATGAGGAATTAAGACATGTACCTAGTGCCTTTAAAAGAGTTTTCTCTCGTAAGCCAATAGACTATCTTAGTATTTTAGAACAAATAGTAGCTACTGCTGATAAAGCCCGGAGAGAAGGCTTGTTAAGTCTGGATAGTCATTTAGTTAATATTGAGGATGAATTTTTAGCCCGGGGTTTGCAATTAGTTATTGATGGCACTGATCCGGAATTGACTAGAAATATGCTGGAAATGGAAATTGAAGCTTTTGAAAAAGAGGAAATGATAGGAGCCGAGATTTTCATGGTAGCCGGTGGTTATGCGCCTACTATGGGGATTATCGGCACGGTGATGGGGCTAGTCCATGTACTAAGTAATATTGCTGAACCGGATAAATTAGGCGGAGCTATTGCGGTAGCTTTTTTAGCTACATTATACGGGGTAGCTTCGGCTAATGTTTTGTGGCTGCCATTTGGAACTAAGTTAAGGATTAAGGCGGAAAAAGAAGTTTATCTAAAAGAGTTAATCTTAGAAGGAATTCTATCTATTCAAGCGGGAGAAAATCCGCGGGTTATTCGGGAGAAATTGAATACCTTTTTGCCTATGGGGGTTAAAAGAGTTTCGACTGTTGAAGAACAGGCCATAGAAATGAGGATGTGATAATATGGCCCGGCCATCACGGAGAAATAAAAAAGATATGGGCAAGGAAGGCGGGCAAGAGCGCTGGTTAATTACTTATGCTGATTTAATTACCCTTTTAATGATTTTCTTCGTGCTTATGTACACCATGAGCCAAATTGATGTTAAGAAATACGCCGCGGTAGCTAATTCGCTAAGTGTAGTATTGACCGGAGAAGGTCTGGAGCTTTTAGATGCGCCGGGACCCTCGGTAGTACATGGGTTATCGGGAAAGGCCTTACCCGAAAGTCCGGCTACTAATCCCAGCAATCAAGCTCAGCTTAATGAAATTAAAGAGCTTATTGAGGAATTTATCGCTAACCAGGGTGCCGTCAGTATCGGAACTGCTGGAAACGAAGGACGCGGCACTAAGTTAAGTGAACATATTATAGTATATGAACAGGAGCGGGGTTTAGTAATTAGCTTTAAGGATACCTTGCTTTTTGGCAGCGGGTCAGCTGATTTAACTAAACTAGCGCGCGATATTATAAAACAGGTAGGGGCAGCCTTGCTTGATTTACCTAACTATATTAGGGTAGAAGGACATACGGATGATTTGCCGATTAACACGGCTGAATTTCCTTCGAATTGGGAATTATCTGTATTAAGGGCTACTAATGTAGTGCATGTATTAAGTGAGGAAGCAAAAATTCCGGCGGAAAGGTTATCAATAATCGGGTATGGGCAGTATCGCCCTTTAGCTCCTAATGATAATAGCCAAAATCGTTCTATGAATCGCCGGGTAGATATAGTAATCTTAAAACAGAAGTATGATTATTTTGAACCTCCGGTGTGGGAGGAATAAGACTTTTTAATTCAACACTGATTTACACAGATTTAATATGATTTTCACCGATTTTCTTTTGGTGGGTTTGGTGGTTGGATTTGCTTGATATTATTGTTCTGATGTAGTGGTTGGAGAGGGGCTTTAAAATTAATAATTTTGAATTAATAATTAAGCATTAAGAATTAAAAATTAAGTTTTCGGGAGGCAAGGGTATGTTGGATAATCCGATAAGTGTTGGTAGAGAGATTTTAAGTCGTCTTGATGAAATGAGGGTTTCTCTTTGACTTGGCGGCTAAGGAGAAGGAAATCTTATCTTTAGAAGCAAAGACTACTAGTCCCGGTTTTTGGGATGATAATAAGGAAGCGTCTATAGTTTTAAAGCAAATTAGCCAGTTGAAAGCTGCAGTTTTAAGTTATAATGAACTTTATGACGCTTTTAGCTATATAGTAGAATTATTGGATGTTGCTGAAGAAGAAGGGGAAGCGGAACTATATAAGGAAACGGTCAAAGACTTAATAAAATGGCAAAAGAAGTTTCGCGATTATGAGCTTTTAATTTTATTTTCTGGTGAACATGATATTAATAATGCGATTGTATCATTACACGCAGGTGCTGGTGGTACTGAAGCTCAAGATTGGACAGAAATACTGCTACGCATGTATACTAGGTGGGCGGAAGATAGTAATTATGAGGTGGAAATTCTCGACTTTTTAGCAGGTGATGAAGCAGGGGTGAAAAGTGTAACCTTTTTAGTGAAGGGTCCTTATGCTTTTGGTAAATTAAAATGTGAAGAAGGAGTTCACCGTCTAATTAGGGTTTCGCCCTTTGATTCTTCGGGTCGCAGACATACTTCTTTTGCCTCTATGGCAGTATTACCGGAGATTGATGATGAAGTAGCTGTAGATATTAGAGCTGATGATTTGAAAATTGATACCTACCGTTCTAGTGGTGCGGGAGGGCAGCACGTTAATAAGACGGATTCAGCCGTGCGAATTACTCACTTGCCTACGGGAATAGTCATACAATGTCAGAATCAACGCTCCCAACATGCTAATCGTTTAGCGGCGATGAAGGTTTTAACCGCCAAGCTTTACGAGCTGAAGGAACAGGAACGGGCGGATAATTTGCATAGTTTAAAAGGGGAGTATAAGGAAATCGCCTGGGGAAGTCAGATAAGGACTTATACCTTAAATCCTTTTAGTCTGATTAAAGACCACCGGACTAATTACGAAGAAGGTAATGTGCAGGCGGTTTTGGACGGGGATTTAGACGATTTTATTTATGCTTATCTACAGCTTAAGGTATAGTAAGTTCAATATATAAATATGTTACTCATGCGGAGGCCAGGCGACGAAATATTTATACATTCATCTTACAGATGTAAAGGCTACTGCGCTACATATTTATAATATTCAACAATAGGATTTTAGAGTAAGATAGCGACATAATAAAAATTAAAACATAATGGAGGTTATCGTGCGAGAAATTAATGATTTGTTAATAGAAAATATAGCTACTAAGGCTAAAGCTATTCGCCGCCATATTATTAGGATGTTAGGACATGCCGGTTCCGGTCATACGGGCGGTTCTTTATCAGCGGCTGACATTCTAGCCTGCCTTTATTTTGGAGAAATGAATATAGAGCCGGCTAATCCGCATGATGCTGACCGGGATCGGTTTGTCTTGAGTAAAGGACATGCGGCTCCGGTACTTTATGCGGCTTTAGCGGAGAAGGGCTTTTTTGCCGAGGAAGAATTAAATAATTTGCGCAAATTAGGCAGTCCTTTACAAGGTCATCCAGATATGCGTAAGCTGCCAGGGGTTGAAGCTTCTACTGGTTCTTTGGGACAAGGCATTAGCTGGGCGGTAGGCATGGCTTTAGCGGGGAAAATTGATAATAAGGATTATCGGGTATATTCTTTGTTAGGTGATGGGGAACTGCAAGAGGGGATGGTATGGGAAGCACTAATGGCGGCTGCTCATTATAAGCTGGATAATTTAGTAGTTTTTTTAGACCATAATGGTTTGCAAATTGATGGCAAGATTACGGAAGTGTTGTCACCGGAGCCAGTAGCCGATAAGTTTAGGGCTTTTGGTTTTGAAGTGATTAATATTGACGGGCATGATGTAAAGGTGATTATGCAAGCCTTAGAAAAAGGGCGCACTATTAAAGGTAAGCCGACTGCGATTATTGCGGAAACGGTTAAGGGTAAAGGATGCTCGTTTATGGAGAATAAGGCGGAATGGCATGGGGTGGCACCTAATGCAGAGGAAGTGGAAAAGGCGCTGGCGGAACTGGGTGATTAGACTTTTAATTCAACACTGATTTTCACTGATGTCTTAGATTAAGGCGAAGGTTGAGTTTTGGAAGACAGTTTTTTAATAAGACGCCTAATTGTACAAATTATTAAC
Source organism: uncultured Syntrophomonadaceae bacterium (assembly GCA_964648825.1). Taxonomy (GTDB): domain Bacteria; phylum Bacillota; class Syntrophomonadia; order Syntrophomonadales; family Syntrophomonadaceae; genus JAAYRQ01. The sequence goes on along the minus strand of CAZYLY010000031.1, from coordinate 4,057 downwards.
AAAAAAGTACCCGAAGGGTATTAATAAACAATAAAAAGAAATCAGTGCCAAAAAACTTTCAGAGAAATTCAATAAATATATTTAGAAGGATTAAGTTACAACTACCCAATCATAAAAGAACAGTGAAAATCCAAAAAATCTGTGTAAATCTGTGTTTAATTATGGGGTACAGAAAATTCTTGTTTAGAGACTATTGTTAAGGAGGATATATTTTGGAAAAGCAAGCTACTCGTGATGCTTATGGTAAGGCTCTAGTTGCATTAGGTGAAATGTATGATGATGTAGTCGTATTAGATGCGGATTTATCGAAATCTACTAAAACAGCCGAATTTGCTAAGATTTTTCCGCATAGATTTATTAATGCCGGAATCGCAGAGCAAAATATGATTGGCATGGCAGCTGGTTTAGCGGCGGCCGGTAAGTCAGTATTTGCTAGTTCATTTGCTATTTTTGCGACAGGACGGGCCTTTGAACAAGTGCGTAATTCTTTAGCCTATGCTAATTTAAATGTAAAAGTCTGTGCTACTCATGCTGGAATCACTGTAGGTGAAGATGGAGGCTCCCATCAATCTATTGAAGATATAGCCATTATGCGTAGCATTCCTAATATGATGGTAGTAGTCCCGGCTGATGGAGTCAGCACTAAAAAAGCCTTGTTTAGTCTATATGAAGATAAAGGTCCTGCTTATTTGCGTTTAGGTCGTCCTGCAGTACCTGTATTATATGGGGATGATGCTGATTTTGAGCTGGGTAAGGGGATTTTGTTAAAAGCAGGTACTGATGTTACTGTAATTGCCTGTGGAATTATGGTGGCGAAAGCTCTAGAAGCCGCCGAACAATTAAGTACAGAAGGGGTTAATGCAGCGGTTGTCGATATGCATACGATTAAGCCTATCGATAAAGAATTGATTATTAGTCAGGCTAAATCTACTCAAGCGATATTAACTATAGAAGAACATAGCATTATTGGAGGGCTGGGGGGAGCCGTTTGTGAAGTAGTCAGTGAGGAATTCCCCGTACCAGTTATGCGTATGGGAATAAAGGATGTTTTCGGACAATCGGGTAGTCCAGAGGAGTTATTGCAACATTATAATCTGACTACTGCGCAGATAATACAAAATGTCCATAATTTACTTAAAAAGAAGGGTCAATAAAAAAGGAATTTAGGTTATAATTGTAGAACCACCAATTACGGTGGTTTTTTTATTTTTTTAGGTAGTTATTGTGGCGAAATATGGAGGGAGATAAATGCTAGTTCAGTTTTACAATGTCTCCAAAATTTACCCTAATGGAGTAAAAGCTTTAGATGATATTTCTTTAAAGATAGATAGAGGCGAGTTTTTGTTTCTAATGGGGGCTAGTGGAGCCGGTAAATCGACTTTAATTAAAATGTTATTTCGGGAGGAAAAGCCTTCTCGGGGGCAGATTTTTATTGCCTCTCGTAGTATTGTGCGTATGAAAAGGAGTGAGGTACCTGGGTTGCGCCGTAGTATGGGGATAGTATTTCAAGATTTTAAGCTACTGGAAGGTAAGACGGTAAGTGAAAATGTTTCTTTTGCCATGGAAGTGGTAGGGGCTAATCCGCGGGTAATTAAAAGCCGGGTGGCAGAAGTTATTAATCAAGTCGGGCTAGCTGGCAAGGAAAATGCCTTCCCGGGAGAATTGTCCGGCGGCGAACAGCAGCGGGTTGGTATTGCTAGGGCTATTGTTAATGAACCTCTAGTTTTAATTGCTGATGAGCCAACCGGTAATCTGGATATTGATACTTCCAATGAAATCATGGAGTTGCTATATAGTATTAATCGCAAGGGTACTACGGTAATTATGGCTACTCACGCGCGAGAATTGGTGAAATCTGCTCATAAACGGGTCATAATGTTAGAAAAAGGCCGGATTGTTAGTGACAGTTCGACTAGGGAGCTAGTATTATGATGATAAGAAATTTAATATATTATATGCGTGAAGCCTTTAGATCATTAAGACGTAATACTTTGCTAACTTTTGCTACTATTTCCACCGTGGGTATTTGTATTTTAATTTTAGGCATGGCGGTTTTAATTACTATGAATGCTAATCAATTCATAAGTATGTTAGAAGCGGATGTGGAGATTGTAGCTTATTTAGATAAAGCTAATACTGGTTCGCAAATAGCAGATATTAAAGAAGATATTAAGAAGGTGGCGGGAGTACAAGAGATTACTTTCGTTTCCAGGGAAGAAGCCTTAAAAAGTTTGCAGAAGAATTTAAGTAAGGATAAATATAACTTAGGAGAGACCTTAAGCAAAAATCCTCTGCCTGATTCTTATCGTATAAAAACGGCTAATCCCCAAGAGGTCCCGGAAATAGCCAAAAAGATTGAGCAGCTACATGGAATTTCTGAAGTCAGCTATGGTAAGGGTGTAGTAGAAAGGTTGTTTGCCGTTACTAAATGGGTGCGCTTAGTAAGTATAATTTTAATTGCCTTGTTAGCATTTGGGGCAATTTTCTTAATTGCTACTACGATTAGGTTAGCTATTTTTGCGCGGCGTAAGGAAATTTATCTTATGAAGTTAATCGGGGCGACTGATTGGTTTGTAAGATGGCCGTTTTTTATTGAAGGTATTGTTTTAGGTTCGATTGGTTCGATTATCTCGATTTTAGTTCTGGCGGGCGGCTACCAATCGCTGATTGGGCATATGGATACTTTGTTTTTCTTGCCCCTGGTTACGGGGCAGAATATGTTAGTATCGCTGTATGCTGGTTTAGTGGGAGCAGGGGCCTTTTTGGGCGTGTTGGGGACTTGGATTTCTATTAATAGGTTTTTGCGAGTTTAGGGGTTAATTCAACACCGATTTACACAGATATTTTATGAATTTTTGGGGGTTGATTTGGTGGTGTGGAGTTAGTTGGTATTACTATTCTAGTATGGGTAGTTGGAGATATTTTTTAAAATGGGACTCGGATTTTTTTGGTGAGGAGGGGTTTGTTCTAGTGAGGAGTAGTAAAAAAATAGTATCACTTACTTTGGTTATATCATTTTTAATAATGTGTATATTGCCGGTTTATGCTGATGAGTTGGAAGAACATCAACGGCAATTGCAGGATGTGAGCCGCCAGATTAATCAAAATGAAAAAATAGTTCAGGAGAAGAAGCAACAGGAAAAGACTATTATGGGGCAGATTAACTCCATTGAAAAAAATATTAGTAATACGGAAAATAAGATTACCTCTCTAGCAGAAAATATTGCTATGTTAGAAGAGTATATTAACCGTACTGAGGAAGAAATTAAAAATGCGGAAGCGGATTTAGCCGAAAAGGATGAATTTTTAGGTGATCGCTTAGAGTATATTTATAAACAAGGTAATGTATCATATATGGAGGTTTTATTTGCTGCTACGGATATTAAGGACTTTCTAACGCGTTATGATATGTTAAATCTAATCGTAGCCCAAGATGTAGAACTTATCGAAACTATTAACCGGCAAAAAAATGACCTTAAGATGAAAAAAAGTGATTTAGAAGTTAAACAGAAGGAATTATCTGGTACCAGAGATGATGAACAAGGCTTAAAGGATGAACTAGCTTCCCAAAAGGGGGAAAAACAAAAGCTATTATCTAGTGTAACCCAGGAAAGAAAAGCTTTTGAGGAAGCGCTAGCTGAATTAGAAAAGGCTTCAGCACAACTGGAAGCTAT
>CAZYLY010000031.1:0-373 GCA_964648825.1 uncultured Syntrophomonadaceae bacterium | reverse complement strand
GGCGGAGAATCTTTAGGTACAGGAGTATTTACTTGGCCAACTCCTGGCTATAAAGGGATTACATCACCATATGGAATGAGATATCATCCTATTTTAAAACAGCGCAAAATGCATACTGGGGTTGATATAGGCGCTCCTATGTCAGCTTCCATAGTGGCGGCCGATAGTGGAGTAGTAATATTTGCCGGTTGGATGAATGCTTACGGTAATACAACTGTTGTTGACCATGGTGGTGGGGTTTCTACTTTCTATGCGCATCAGAGTAAATTTACGGTGGCTAAAGGCGCTACGGTTGGTAAAGGTCAGGAGATAGGAAAGGTAGGCAGTACCGGTTGGAGTACGGGACCGCATTTACATTTTGAAGTGCGGATAA
>CAZYLY010000030.1:11914-14979 GCA_964648825.1 uncultured Syntrophomonadaceae bacterium | reverse complement strand
TTTTCTGCATACCCATTCAACTTCTTCGTCTCTGCTAAATACTTTATCTTCTTCAATATTGCGTAGTAATTGCAAATACTTTTTTTCATGCTCGGCTTCAATTTTAGCAATAAGTTTAAAAGCGCTTGCTATTTTTGGGAAGCCTTCTTTTGACGCTATTTCAGCAAATGCAGGATAAAGAGAAGTCCATTCTTCATTTTCTCCATCAGCAGCAGCTTGTAAGTTAAATTTAGTGTCACCTACAGCTACCGGAAAGTCAGCTGTAATTTCAATCGGCTCTCCATTCATGCTCTCGGGTAAAAATTTGTAAAACCTTTTAGCATGTTCGTATTCATTACGCGCAGTTTCTGCAAATAAATTAGCTATTTGAACATAGCCTTCTTTTTTAGCTATTGAAGAATACATCGTATATCTGCCTCTAGCCTGAGATTCGCCTGCAAAAGCCTTCATTAGATTTTCAGCAGTTCTAGTACCTTTTAATGATTTCATATAATCCCTCCTTTTTCATTTTAATAATTTATACCATAAGTTAGCTTAAAAGGGAACTGGTTTATCATATATTGTTAATATTTTCGCCTTATAATATTCTTTATTTTAAAACTATTGTCGTGTAGGATACCCCCATTTGACTAAAAGCTGCTTTTAATCTACCATAAAAATACCGTATGCAAAATATTATTATCATTGTTGCAGTCGGAGGGATTTTGAAATGACTAAGACATTACATATGGGCTTAGATGTAGGCTCAACTACTGTAAAGTTGGTAATTCTAGATGACCAAGGCATCATAGTTTACAAGGATTATCGCCGCCATTATGCGGAAACAAGAAGATATACTACCGAGCTTTTAAAAGACGCTAGGCGCGAAGTTGGTGACCAAAGACTTACGATAACGGTTACTGGTTCTGCGGGTCTGGCTATTGCTGATTGGTTAAATATAACTCATGTCCAAGAAGTTATCGCCTGTAATCACACTATCGAAAAATTAATACCGGCCACTGATGTTGCTATAGAATTAGGGGGCGAAGATGCTAAGATAACCTTTTTTAAAGGGGGTCTTGACCAGCGAATGAACGGCATCTGTGCCGGAGGTACCGGGGCCTTCATCGACCAGATGGCTACTTTGTTAGGCACTGACGGCTTAGGGCTAAATGAACTGGCCAAACATTATACTACTATATATCCCGTAGCAGCTCGCTGCGGAGTTTTTGCTAAAACTGACATCCAAGTTTTATTAAACGAAGGGGCTCGCAAGGAAGATATTGCGGCTTCTATATTCCAGGCAGTTGTAAATCAGACTATTAGCGGACTAGCCTGCGGGAAGCCGATTAAAGGTAATGTAGCCTTTTTAGGTGGTCCTTTATACTTCTTATCTGAACTGCGCCTAAGATTTCAAGAAACTTTAAAACTGTCTAATGAACAAGCATTATTCCCGGCTCATGCTCAATTTTTTGTTGCTATGGGGGCTGCTTTAGCTTCTATGTCTACAAAACCTATGCGTTTATCTACCTTAATAAGCCACCTAGAAAATCTTGATTTATCTGACCGCCAAGAGGTAGAACGCCTCCAACCTTTATTTAGCGATGCTGATGAATTAGCAGCCTTTCGTGATAAACATAATCTGCACCAGGTTAATAAAGCTGATTTACCTACATTTAGCGGTGATTGTTTCCTCGGTATTGATGCTGGCTCTACTACTACCAAAGCTGCTTTAATTGATGAAAATGGTGCGCTTTTATATTCTTTTTACGGGAATAATAGCGGCAGTCCATTAAAGTCAGGGCTTAATATATTACAAGACTTATATAGCCTTTTACCTGCTACTGCTAATTTACGCCAGGCAGCTGTTACTGGGTATGGAGAAGGCTTGTTAAAAACGGCTTTACATATCGACATAGGTGAAGTAGAAACAGTAGCTCACTATACGGCGGCTCAGTTTTTCAGCCCGCAGGTAGACTTAATTCTAGATATTGGCGGACAAGATATGAAATGTCTTAAAATTAAGGATGGGGTTATCGAAGAAATTATGCTTAATGAGGCTTGTTCTTCCGGTTGCGGCTCTTTTATCGAAGGTTTTGCCCATTCCTTAAATTATTCAGTGCACGATTTCGCTAATTTAGCATTACAATCAGCGGCTCCCGTTGATTTAGGTTCTAGGTGTACGGTCTTTATGAATTCTATGGTCAAACAAGCCCAAAAAGAAGGGGCTACTGTCGAAGATATTTCCGCGGGGCTATCTTATTCTGTAATTAGAAATGCCTTATTTAAAGTAATTAAAATGAGAAGCTTTGAAGATTTAGGTGAAAATATTGTCGTCCAAGGGGGCACCTTTCAAAATGATGCTGTCTTAAGGTGCCTGGAAATTATGTCCGATAAGGAAGTAATTCGTCCTGATATTGCACATCTTATGGGGGCTTTCGGGGCGGCCCTTATTGCCCGCAATCGTAGTCCCAAAAGTGCAGTAAGTTCTATTCTATCCCCAACCCAATTAGCAAACTTTTCAATTAAAACTCGCTTAAGCCGCTGTGGGGGCTGCGGGAATAATTGCTTGCTTACTATTAATAACTTTCCCGATGGTAATAGATACATTTCCGGTAATCGCTGTGAGAAGATGGCAGACAAGCAAAATAAAAAGCCCCTATTGCCTAACTTATATGATTATAAATATAACCGTCTTTTAGATTATGAGCCTTTAACCAAGGAAGAAGCTTCTCGGGGCACTATCGGGATTCCGATGGTTTTAAATATGTATGAAAATTATCCCTTTTGGTTTACCTTTTTTACTGATTTAGGATTTAGAGTTGAATTATCACCCCGTTCTTCCCGGGCGATATACGAATTGGGCAGTGATACGATTCCTTCGGATACAGCTTGTTTCCCGGCTAAAATTGCTCATGGCCATATAGCCGCCTTAATAAACCAAGGCATTAAAACTATTTTCTATCCTTCGATTATATACGAGCGTGCTGAACAAAAAGACGCTCACAATCACTTTAACTGTCCTATGGTTATTTCTTATCCAGAAGTTGTTAAAAATAATATGGATATGATTATAGAAAATGATG
>CAZYLY010000030.1:2392-11904 GCA_964648825.1 uncultured Syntrophomonadaceae bacterium | reverse complement strand
ATGTCCAGCTAATGACCCCATTTCTGCCTTATGATAACCAAAAGTTTCTTATCAGCAGGCTCCACCAGGAACTAAAAGCCTGGGATATACCCAAAAAGGAAATTGCCCGGGCAGTTAATAAAGCCTGGCAGGAGGATAAGGCTTATAAAGAAGACCTGCGCCGACAAGGAGAAAAAATAATAGCTTATTTAGAGAAAACTGGTCAGCACGGCATAGTATTAGCAGGACGACCTTATCATCTGGATCCGGAAATTAATCATGGTATTCCCGAAATAATTAATTCCCTCGGTATGGCTGTTTTGACCGAGGATGCGGTAGCTCACTTAGGGCAAATTCCACGCCCATTAAGAGTTATCGACCAATGGATGTATCATTCCAGGCTATATGCAGCTGCCGATTATGTTACTACCCACCCCCAACTGGAACTAATTCAGCTTAATTCCTTCGGCTGTGGGATTGATGCTATTACTACTGACCAGGTACATGAATTACTTAATGCTAAAGGCAAAGTATATACTACCCTAAAAATAGACGAAGGAGCTAACTTAGGAGCTGCCAAGATAAGGATTCGCTCCCTGATGGCAGTAATAGAAGAACGAAAACTAAAAGGTTTAAAACTTGTAGCTGCACCACCTAAACCGCCGCGAATTATTTTTACGGCAGCCATGAAACAAAGCCATACTATATTATGTCCGCAAATGGCTCCGATGCATTTTGAGTTATTACAAGAAGTATTTAAATCTGAAGGATATAATATTGAATTACTTCCCTCGGTAGATAGATTAGCTATTGATGAAGGGGTCAAATACGTCAATAATGATGCTTGCTACCCTGCTATCATAGTCATCGGGCAGCTAATTGAAGCCCTTAATTCAGGTAAATATGACCTAAATAATACTTCGGTTATTATTAGTCAAACGGGCGGCGGCTGCCGTGCTACTAATTATATCGGTCTGCTAAGAAAAGGATTAAGTGAAGCTGGATTCCCTCGGATTCCGGTCATTTCGGCCAACTTATATGGTGCAGAAAAAAACCCCGGCTTTAAAGTTAATATACGCATGATTAAAAAGGCTATCGATGCAGTTGTATACGGTGATTTACTCATGCGGGTTTTGCACAGAGTTAGACCTTATGAGAAAATCCCCGGTTCCGCTGATTTATTATACTCCCGATGGATTAAGCGTTGCCAAGCGCAAATCGCTTCTGGTGATAAAGATGAATTTGGCAGCAATATTAAACAAATTGTAGCTGAATTTGACCAACTGGAAATAACTGATGAACAAAAGCCTCGGGTAGGCATTGTAGGGGAAATCTTAGTTAAATACCATCCTACGGCGAATAATTTATTAGACTTCTTCCTTTATTGCGACTATGATTATATCTTTTATGCCCAGTACCTTAATGGAAAATCTAGTCATAAGCTTATCGGCAAATTGCTGATTAATTATTTTGAAAAGAGCCGTAAAATAATGAAGGATTACTTAAATGCCAGTACCCGATTTACAGCACCTAGCTCGATTTATCACAAAGCCGGCTTAGCCAGTTCCATAATGTCGTTGGGACATCACTGTGGAGAAGGGTGGTTCTTAACTGCCGAAATGATGGAGCTAATTAATACTGGCACCCCTAATATCGTTTGTGTGCAGCCTTTTGGGTGTTTGCCTAATCATGTTACTGGTAAAGGCATGATAAAGGAATTAAAAAGGAATTATCCTTTAGCTAATATTACTGCCATTGATTATGACCCTGGAGCCAGTGAAGTTAATCAACTTAATCGTATCAAGCTGATGTTATCAGTCGCTTTTAAAAATATGCAATCGGTTGCATCTAACCAAGCTGCTAAAATTTCCCCGGCAGCTAAAATACCTGACTACCAATTAACCCAAAATAATTGGCCGAGATAAAAAAGTGAAAATCCCCCGCATTTTGCAGGGGATTTAGTTTATTTATTATTTATACATAGCATCAATTAAATCTTTATATTTTTCTTGAACAACTTTTCTTTTAACTTTCATCGTAGGAGTTATTTCACCAGTTTCCTGGGAAAACTCATTTTCTAATAAGGTGAATTTCTTAACCTTCTCCACTTGCCCTAAGTCTTTCTGTTTTTCATCAACTATTTTTTGATATAATGCTATAACTTGAGGATTTTTAATTAACTCCGCCCTATTCGTATAGGTTATACCCTCTTTAGCAGCCCAATCTTCTAAGTTTTCAAAGGAAGGTACGATTAGTGCCGAGATGAAGTTTCTGCCATCACCTACGGCAGCAATATATTCGATAAAAATATCTTCCCCTATTAATAATTCAATCAGTTGAGGAGCGATATTTTTTCCCCCGGAGGTAATAATCAGGTCTTTTAAGCGGTCGGTGATTAATAAATAGCCATCTTCATCAACCCTGCCTATGTCTCCCGTTCTGAACCATCCATCTTCTGTAAAGGCTTCCTGGGTCGCTTCCGGCTTATTATAATAACCTTTAAAAATATTAGGTCCTTTAGCTTGAATTTCGCCAGTTTCTGGATCAATCCTAACCTCTACTAAAGGACAAAATGGACCGACGGTACCGAATTTAAAAGCTCCCGGACCATTCATGGCTAAAACTGGTGAAGTTTCAGTAAGTCCATAACCGGCGGTTATAAGCATGCCGGCATAAAAGAAGAATCTTTCTATTTCGGGGCTAAGAGCCGCACCGCCATAATTTAAGTGGTGCATATTAGTTCCGAATAAGGCTCTCACTTTATGTAAAACTAACTTATCCGCCATTTTTCTTTTAAAAGTTAAAAACGCACCGGGCTGGATTCCGTCCAAAATTAAATCTCCATATTCACGCCCTACACCTACCGACCAATAGAAAATCTTTTGCTTCATCGGGGAGGCTTCTTTTATCTTAGTAAATAAGGTTGAATAGATTTTTTCAAAAAGCCGCGGAGCACTATTCATTATTACGGTGTTAGCTTCTATTAAATGCTCTAAAATCTCATTATGATCTTCACAATACCATATTTGCATACCCATAGAGAAAATACCATAATCCCAAGAACGCTCTAAAACATGAGTAAGAGGTAACATACAAAGGGTTGAATCATTATCATTAAATCCGGCTTGTAAATACCTGCCTACCCCCCATGAATTATGCATTAGGGTTTTATGAGTATGGATAGCTCCTTTAGGTTCGCCAGTAGTCCCAGAAGTGTATATTATGGTACATATATCATCATAATGAGCCCGCTTCATTATAGCTTCTATTTCATTCTTGTGGTCTGCTTTTCTGCCAGCATTTAGGAAATCATCCCACATCATGAATTTCAGTATCCCGATGGAAAACGATGATTTTTTCTAAGGTAGGGCATTTATCTAATAATTGATATGATCTGTCATATTGCATTTGTCTTCCGACAAATAATATTTTAATTTGGGCATCGTTTATAATGTATTCCGTTTCTGGTTCAGTATTGGTAGCGTAAATGGGTACCGGAATACACCTCAAAAGCTGGGAACCTAGATCTGATAGATGCCATTCTGCCCTATTAGGGGAGAAAATACCAATTTTGTCTTCTTCCTTAATTCCTTGTTCCATAAGCGCAGAAGCTACAGCAAACATATTTTCCACAACTTGATTCCAAGTAAAAGTTTCCCACTCTCCATAAGGTTTATGGTGTAGTTGCTCCCGGTCACCATATTTTTTAGCCAAATTGACTACCATAACAGCAGTTTGCTGCCATTCATCCAAATGTCTTTGAAAATCCTTTTCTAAAATATCACGGTCATTGAGATATTTTTCCGAATAATTAATACGAGGCTCTAATGCCTTTAAAGTGTCATATGCCATATAATACCCTCCCTTTTATGCAGCTATATTTATCACATTATATCATAAATTAAATAAATGTTACGAAAATAAACATTTTAAATTCGAATTTTCTTTTTGTTACTTATCTCTTTCTTATGTATAAAAACAAGGGCACGAGTAGAAGATAAGTTTAGAAATTATATCGCCTTTTTGGGGGGACAAATAATGCTCATCGTCGTTATTCGGACTATTGTTTTATTTGCTGTTACCGTTTTCTTTCTCCGGCTTATGGGTAAACGTCAAATCGGCCAACTACAACCATACGAATTAGTAGTAATTATTATGATTTCCGAATTAGCAGCTATACCCATGTCAGATACCGGACTTCCGTTAGTCAGTGGATTAATCCCAATTTTTATTTTATTTACTTACCAAGTGACCTTGTCTTATATATCTTTGAAAAGCCATGCAGCACGTGAGGTCATTTGCGGAAAACCAAGTATTTTAATTAAGGAATCTTATATTCAAGAAGATGAAATGCGTAAACTACGCTATAACATAAATGACTTGCTCGAACAATTACGCGCTAAAGGAGTTACTAATATTAATGATGTAGATTATGCCATTTTAGAAACTAGCGGAGAGTTAAGCGTACTGTTTAAATCCCAAAAAAGACCGGTACAACCGGCTGATTTAGGAATAAATCCCCCTTTAGAACGGCTTACCATTTCTGTAATTATGGATGGTAAAATAATTGACGAGAATTTATCCACCCTGGGCTTAAGTCTAAATGATTTGGAAAATAAATTAAGAAGTCTGGGTATTAATAATCTTAGCAATGTTTTTTATGCTAGTTTAGATACTTACGGTAATATCTTTTATCAAATGAAAACCCCGCGTAAATAAAAGGAGGGCAATATAAGTGCGTTATTTAATAACACTATTACTAATATCAGCTAGTATTATTGGAGGCGCCTATTGGAGCATCTATTCCTTAAAAATATCAACAAATGAACTTTCTGAGCAAATTATACAAGTAAATGAAGAAATAAAAAGTGAAAATTGGGAAGCAGCTGCTTTCCAAATGGAAGAAGTTCATAATAAATGGCAAGATAAAACTAAGTGGTGGCCAATTTTCCTTAATCATGAAGAAATGGATGTTATAGAGTTCTCTTTAGCTAAGGCCAAAGCTTATGTACATGTAGAGAACGAGGCCCTCGCCTTAGGACAACTATCCGAGCTTAAACGTATGATTAAGCATATCTACGAAAAGGAGCAGCTTAATATCGAAAATATATTATAAAAAAGTTGTTATTCGATTACTGTAAATATTTCTTTTGCCCATTTTATTGAGTTAACATATTCGCGATATAATTTGCCGGTATCCAAATTAAACTTTTTAAGAACGTCTTGAACTTTTTGGATGTCAGCTTGCTCATAGGCTATTATCAATTCATACAGTGGAAACAATGTTCCTTTTTTATGTACCAAGGCATCTGTAATGGTGGCGGGTAATGCCATATCTTGCAAAGCTACTTCCATAGTAGTATCTAGCATTGCATCAACTACGCTAAACAAGCCCATTAATGATGCTTCATGCCGCATATTTCTTAATCCCATATGCCAAGATATGTTTTCCGCCAGTTTGGAACGAATCAAGGAAGTTTTCCTTAATTCTTGAGGCTTGTCTTTGCCCATATCTTGCAGCATCAAAATATTAACCCATCTTTCGAACTCTTTAAACCCCATATATACTAAAGCCCTCTTAATGGAATAAAGAGCTTCTTCTTCTGCGGCCCGGCGGCTAGCTATACGTATAAGGCGGTAAGCCAGGTTAACATCAGTTTCTACTATTTCAGCCAGCTTTTGAAACGAGGGATCGTCTTCTTTGAGCTCTTTTAGCAACATCGCATATTGCCCCTTAGGAGTAATTTTACTGCGCGACTCAAAAGCGATACTAGGCCTACTAAAGAAAAAGCCCTGGAATAAATGAAACCCCATTTGTTTAGCTTGTAAGTATTCCTCTTGAGTTTCTATTTTTTCGGCTAAAATAATCTTCTTATCTGCTAAGGCAGTATTTACACTCGAACCTATTTCACTTAAGGGTGTCACCATAATATCAAACTTAATAATATCAGCTAAAGGCACTAGGGGGTAAGTATTATAATCCTCTTCGAAATCATCCAGGGCTATTTTATAACCTTTCTTTTTCAAGCTAGCGAGGCGTTTAACTAAGAAATCAGTCACCTCAACACTTTCTAGCATTTCGATTATAAGGGTATCTGGTGATACTAACTCAATAGAATCAGAATTAATTAATTTTTCGTCAAAATTAATGAGGGCATATTTATTTTCTACTAGTGCATCAATCCCCGACTCGAACAAGCCGGTTAAAACACTAGCAGTAGCCCCAGTAGAAGAAGTGCCATCAAATTGGTTGGATGTTTCTCCAGACCGGAATAGCAGTTCATAGCCGAATACATCTAATTTTTTATTAAAAATTGGCTGTCTAGCAATAAACACTTAACATCTCTTCTTTCAAATGAATAATTAATTGATTATTCTAATTATAGCATTTTTATTTAAACTGCAAGGGTTAAAATATATTTAAGCAAAAATAGTTATTAAAAAAGCAGGTTTTAGCGCAGCGCTAAAACCTGCTTAATATAATTTTTTATTCTACTTGTACACTCTTAGTCAAATTCCTGGGGGTATCTACATCGTTTCCTCTTAAGGTAGCTATATAATAAGCTAGCATTTGCAAAGGAACTACTGATAAAATCGGGGTAACTAGCGGATTAGCATTAGGAATAAGGATAATGTCATCACATTCTTGACAGCCTTTAGCTATACTCTCCGTGCAGACCGCAATTATCCTGCCGCCTTGTTCTTTGATTTCCCTGATATTAGCCATAGACTTTTCCCAGATTTGCTCTTGGGTGATTACAGTTATAATAGGAAGTCCTTTAGTAACTAAAGCTATAGGGCCATGCTTTAATTCTCCCGTCGGATAAGCTTCTGCGTGGATATAAGAGGTTTCTTTAAGTTTTAAGGCCCCTTCCTTAGCAACTGCTGAGTCGATGCCCCGTCCCAAGTAAAATGTAGTCTGCATCTCATAATATCGTGCCGCAATATTTTGTATTTTTTCTTCTTGTTCAAATATTGATTCCAAGTAATAATCAATGTTGCCTAATTCTCGCATAATTTCCTGAAGTTTTTCAGGAGCTGCAGTCTCCCTTATACTAGCCATATACAGCGCCAGCATATACATTATTACTAGTTGGCTAGTGTAGGCTTTCGTGGAGGCAATAGATATTTCTTTACCTGCTTTAGTATAAATGACCTGGTCTGCTTCCTGGGCCATAGTACTATCAATAACATTAGTAATGGCTAGGACAGGAATATTATGCTTTTTAGCTTCCCTTAATGCTACTAAGGTATCAGTAGTTTCACCTGATTGACTAATGACAACCATTAACTCATTATTGCCCCAAGGAATATCCCGATAAGCAAATTCTGAAGCTATATCACATTCTACTTGTATCTTCACTAGCTTTTCTATTAAGGTATGCCCTACTAATCCAGCATGATAAGCTGTTCCGCAACCTACTAGGTAAATCTTTTGTACCTCCTGCAGAAGTTTATCTATTCCTAAAAAAGATAAATCGACTACATCATTTTTTATATAAGCATCCAGTTCCAGTTTAATAGTTTGGGTTTGTTCGTGAATTTCTTTAATCATAAAATGCGGGTAATTATTATCAGTCTTAATTGCCATACATGTTACTCCTCCCCATAAGGGTTATTATTAACATATTCATTTATACGCTTTTTGTCCCAGATATTACTATCTGTCTTTGTAAACGCACTAACGATGGCATTACCACCGGAGGGCATCCGCCGATAATTCGATAAACCCTCTCCTCGTCACCCGCCATTTAGCGGGTCAGGCGCTTTTACCCATTTAAAGGGCAAATAATTACTCAGCGACGTTTTCAATCGCGGTTTTTATATCATTAATCACCTCCTCAAGTAAGTTTTGATCCGGCCCCTGCGCCATTATTCTAACTAAAGGTTCAGTTCCAGAGGGGCGTACTACTAATTTACCCCATTCCCCTAATTTTCTTTCACTTCTTTGTAAAGCTTCTACTACTATATCTTTTGCCATCATTTCTTCTTTATTCTCGACTTTTATATTAACTAGGATTTGAGGTTGTTTTTCCATTTCCCGGGCGAGTTCCGATAACGATAATCCGGTTCTTTTCATTACTTCGGCAATTTTTAGTGAGGTTAAAAGTCCATCACCAGTAGTAGCATATTTACTGAAAATTATATGTCCCGATTGTTCTCCACCGATAAGAGCCCCTATTTCTTGCATTTTTTCTAATACATATCGATCCCCCACTTTACAATCGGCAATACTAACATTTTCACGCCGCAGGGCTATATTAAGCCCTATATTACTCATAACGGTAGCCACAACTGTAGCCGGGGCAAGCTGTCCGCGGCGATACATATCAAGCGCACATATTAAGAGTATATGGTCCCCGTCTAATTCAACCCCCCGTTCGTCAATTATTATGCAACGGTCGGCATCCCCATCATAAGCAAACCCCACATCAGCCTTATGCTGTATAACTGCTTTTTTAAGGCTGTCAGTATAAGTTGAGCCGCATTTATCATTAATATTTATACCGTTAGGATTATTATTAATGGTAATAACATTAGCTCCTAGCTTAGTCCACATCTTCGGTGCCGCATCATAAGCGGCTCCATTAGCACAATCTATTACTATACATAAATTAGCTAAATCTTCCGCTAAAGGATAAGTATCTACCAAATAATTAAGATAATTATTTAAGGCCCCTTCCACATCGTATACCCGGCCGACATCTGCTCCGGCTGGTCTTTCTATATCACTAATACCATTTAAAACTAATTGTTCTATTTCTTCTTCCACTTCATCCGGTAACTTATACCCGCTTGAACCGAAAAATTTAATGCCGTTGTCTTCTACTGGGTTATGGGATGCTGATATTACAATGCCGCAAGATGCTTCATACACCTGGGTAAGATAAGCGACTGCCGGAGTAGGTATAACTCCAACTGTTAACACATCCGCCCCCGTAGAACATATCCCCGCAATTAAAGCTGCTTCTAACATATCACCCGAAATACGGGTGTCTTTACCTACTAAAATACGCGGTTTATTTCCGGCTGATTGGCGAGCCAAAACATAACTGCCGGCCCGTCCTAAATGAAATGCCATTTCCGGAGTTAATTCTATATTCGCAATTCCTCTTACTCCATCTGTGCCAAATAATACTCCCACTAGAAGCCCTCCAATTCTTTTTAAAGTGAGGGGAGAAATACCTTATCCCTCACACCTTTACTCCTCACTATCTTATGCTTAAGAGCAAGTCTTTGTTAACACTTTATTCACTGTCCTCTTCCGTGACAATGCGCTTATTAATAATTACTTCAACCAACACCTTATTAGGGTAAGCTTTAACCCCTTCAGGTAGAACAAGTTCTGTCTCTAAGCTAAATGAGGTTACTTTATCAGTAATATCTATTTTATTAGTCGCAAATTCTTCTACTGCATCAGCTAAGGTAGCCGGAAGAATAACTTTCACTTTTTCCGGCAGCACTATTACCTCATGCAAATGATAATTTTCGGGTAATGTCCCAACGATAGCCGGTTTAACTAATATTTCTTG
>CAZYLY010000030.1:0-2382 GCA_964648825.1 uncultured Syntrophomonadaceae bacterium | reverse complement strand
GTCTTTTGCTCCACGGCAACGTATAGATTAATTTTATCTGGTACTACTCTCAGGTTACCAGCAATAACTTTCCCGCTGGCATCAACTGGTCTTAAACTAGCAGCAATTGTTTCTATTCCAGTTGTATTTTCTAAATCTACTTCGCATATAACTGCTTTGACTTGATTAACTATACCTTCTTCCCCTCTAATTAAGCATTCCGAGGGACTTTTTAAAACATCTATTAATTCATACCCTGCGGGGGGATTGCGGGTAATAATATGTGAAATAGCTAATTGTTTAGCTTGTTCTCCTTTAATAACGACCTCGACTTCATCCGGTTCTACACTAGTAAACATAGCCCCTTTAACCGGCTCTACCTGAACCGGCAATTTATGAACACCTTTGCTTAAACCGTTTACATCAACATAAGCTATTATTTCTTCCGTCTCCTGGAATAATCCCCATAGCTTAACTGACACAGTTTCAGGCATTACAAGGCTTAAGCCTTCTTCAAGGTTTAAATATCTTAAATCAGTAGTAACTACATTTTGCCGGGGGTTTAAATCACCTTGGTTAACGACATAAAACCATAATAATACTGCCATTATTAGCGAAATTGCTTTAAGCCCATTAGTCTTCATTTACCAGGCCACCTCCTTTTAAGCGTTTCATTCCATTTAAGGCGGTTAACCATTTCGCGCTGTAATATTTCTTTTAGAGCTGAATCATCCAAGAAACGTACTAAGCGTCCTTCAGTAGCTACCGATACAGTCCCCGTTTCCTCAGATACGATAATTGCAACCGCATCTGATACTTCGGTAATGCCTAATCCAGCACGGTGACGAGTGCCTAAGTCTTTAGCTAAAAAGGGATTATCACTTAAAGGTAGAAAACAAGCGGCCCTTTCTAAGCGCCCGGCGTTGATAACCGCCGCCCCATCATGTAAAGGAGTATTAGGTACAAAAGTGTTAAGTAATAGACTTGATGAGACTACCGCATCTATTTCAACACCACTTTCCATATATTCTGCGATGCCGGTTTCCCTGGTTAAAACTATTAAAGCCCCCGTTTTATTAGGTGATAATACTGCTACTGCCGCACATATTTCGGTAATTATGTCTTCGTATTCCTCCCCTTCTTTACCAGTCCGCCCGAAAAAACTGCCCCGGCCGATTTGTTCCAATAATCTTCTTAGTTCCGGTTGAAATACTATAGGTAAAGTAATAGCAAATAAAATCCATAATTTTTCTACTAACCAGTTCACCATATCAAGTCTAAGTAAACTAGCACCTACCGAAAAAACCAAGAGTAAAACTAAGCCTTTTAAAAGCTGTTCAGCTCTAGTCCCCGTCACCCACCTTAAAATACGGTAAAAAAGGTAGGCTACTATAGCTATATCTATTAAGCTTCTAATTATATTCCACGGACTAGCAAATACTCCTGACAAAAAAGTTAAGTCCATGTTAGATCCTCCATATACTTAATTCAGGTTATGATAATGAATTATTACCACAATACCGTTTCCCACAGTAATTTCAGCCTTATCTACTACTAAACGATTAGAAATAGCATAAGGATTACTTTTTTCTAAAACAACATTATCCAGAGGATATTCAACTCCTCCTATACTAAAACTAGTAACCTTATCACTTAAAGCTATCGTTGATACTATTTCACCTGGCATTCCCTGCAGCAAAAGTGATGAAGAAACAATATAAACCGAATACTCCGGCGAATAATGAACTATGGAATTTAGATGACTGCAAATTTCTATACAGCTATAAATATTAGATAAAGTGTGATCCAGACGCTTACCTATGGTACCGAAAAAGATTATATCGGTAGCCCCCAAATCTTCCGCCTGATTTATAACTAATTGGGTATCAGTAAAATCTTTTTGCTGTGGATACTTCTTAAATCGCACCTTTTTATTGCGCTGATAATATTCCCTAACTTCATTATCAATAGAATCCATATCCCCAATAATGAAATCTGGTATTAGATTCATTTTATAAGCATAGTTTGCTCCTCCATCTGCACATAATACCATATCTACATCTTTAAGTTGTTCTCCATAATACTTTAATTGTCCATAATCACCATTAGCCATTATTAGACATTTCATCACTATAACCCCTATTCGTGCAAATATATAACCTATTAAATTTTATACTACTTAGGTTAGAGTAGCAATTCATTCCCTACAACATTAACTATATTTATAGCCTTACCTAAGCATTAAATTCTTTTATCGGCGTGAAATTGACAAATATACAGTCAATAATTATAATACGATTATTGGATTAAAAGAGGAGGAGCACCAAATGGCCTACGTTATTACAGATGAGTGTATTTCTTGTGGAGTTTGTGCAGATGAGTGCCCGGTTGAAGCCATTACCG
>CAZYLY010000029.1:0-15064 GCA_964648825.1 uncultured Syntrophomonadaceae bacterium | reverse complement strand
CAGCCCCTACCGCTAAGCCTATACAAGCTACTGCCCATAAGCCCGCCGCAGTAGTTAAGCCCGTAACCGAGGCACCTTCACGTATAATAGTACCAGCACCTAAAAACCCGATACCGCTTATAACCTGGGCAGCAATTCTTCCCGGATCAGCATTAACTGTTTGATAATATTGGAAATACATATCCAGAGAAACAATCATTGCTAATGCTGAACCTACACAAACTAGCGTGTAGGTTCTAAGTCCAGCCGGTCTATTTAAGCTTTCTCTTTCTAAGCCGATTAAGCCGCCTAAAATACAAGCTAAGGTTAACTTAAAAATTACTTCAAAAACTAACATTTTCTCACCCTATCTTAGATATTAAGGGTTAATAATATTTTTTACTGTTTCTAAGAGTGCATTTCTATCAACTAATATATTTTCATCTTCCCATCTTTTCTTCACTTCTACCTTATTTTCCTGCCAAGACTTAGGTCCTAAAGTAATCCTTATAGGAATACCGATTAAATCAGCATCTTTAAATTTCACTCCCGCTCTTTCATCGCGATCATCTAAAATAACTTCTATACCGGCCGCAGTTAATTCATTATAAATAGATAAGGCGGCGGCATTTAATTCTTCATTTTTAACATTTACTGGTACTACGATTACATGATAAGGGGCAATCGGCATAGGCCAAATTATACCGTTATCATCATAATTTTGTTCGATAGCAGCTGCCATAGTTCTGGATATTCCGATACCGTAACAACCCATTACCATAGGATTTTCTTGACCCTCTGCATCTAAAAATGTAGCTTTTAAAGCTTGAGAATATTTAGTACCTAGTTTAAATATATGTCCGACTTCAATCCCCCTGATTAAGGAAAGTTGTTCATTACACTCAGGACATAAATCTCCAACTACCGCATTTCTTAAATCTAATATTTTTTCTGGTAAAAAATCACGGCCTAGATTAACATTAAGGTAATGATAATCATCTTCATTCGCTCCGCAAGCAAAATTATATAATACAGCAACTTCTAAGTCAGCATACACCTTTAAATTTAAACCTACCGGCCCCAGGGAACCAAAACCAGCCCCGCAAGCATCGATAACTGTTCTTTCATCTGCCATAAATAATTCATTACAAGCTAAAGCATTTTTCAGTTTTATTTCATTTAATTCCCGATCTCCCCGTAAAATTATAGCTACTAATTCTTCATCAGCCATATACATAAGAGTTTTTACCTGTTTTTCGTGCGGGATATTAAAAGTATCTACTATATCCTGAATAGTTTTTTGCCCGGGAGTATGAATTTTAGTAATTTCAAGCATTTCCTCCTTATTATTAATGTCAGGAAGGATACATTCGGCTTTTTCTACATTAGCAGCATAATTACACTTTTCGCAGTAAACTATTTCCGATTCGCCATTATCGGCTAAAACCATAAATTCATGGCTTTCATTACCACCAATAGCACCACTATCAGCTTCTACTACCCTAAACTTAAGGTTTAATCTCTCATAAATGCGCTTATATGCTGTGTACATTTTACGGTAAGATACATCTAACCCCGCATCATCAATATCAAAAGAATATAAATCTTTCATAATAAATTCACGTCCCCGCATCAAACCAAAACGAGGTCTTATTTCATCACGATATTTATTTTGCATCTGATATAAGAGCAAAGGCAAATCACGGTAAGAATGTATATCCCCATCTACTAAGGTAGTTATTAATTCTTCGTGGGTAGGTGCCAGAGCAAAATGTCGATTGTGCCTATCTGTTAAGCGAAACATTTCATCCCCATATACTGACCATCGGCCTGATTCTTCCCACAATTCGCGGGGCTGGATAATAGGCATTAAAACTTCTTGTCCCCCGGCTCTATCCATTTCTTCGCGTACAATCTGCATTATCTTTCTAATTACCCGGTATCCTAAAGGTAAATATGTATATACTCCTGCCGTAGCCCTTCTGATGAATCCGGCTCTTAAAAGCAGTTGATGACTAATAATTTCTGCTTCACTAGGGATTTCTCTTAAGGTTGGATAAAACAATTCCGATGATTTCATATCTATATACCTCCTAGAATGAATTACGTATTTCCTTTAACAGTTCATTTACTAGTTCTTCTTCTTTAACCTTTTTTATTATTTCACCTTTTCTAAAAAGAAGTCCCTGCCCCCGGCCTCCAGCTATACCAAAATCAGCTTCTTTAGCTTCCCCAGGACCATTAACTACACAGCCCATAACGGCTATTTTAATCGGTTTTTCTATGTCGCGTAACTCTTGATTTACTGTTTCGGCGATTTTAATTAAATCAATTTCACACCTTCCGCAAGTGGGACAAGATATTAATTCTATACCTCGGTTGCGTAATTTAAGATTTCTTAATATCTCATAAGCTGCCCATACTTCTTCTACTGGATCTGCGGTCAGAGAAACTCTTACCGTATCACCAATACCTTCATTTAATAACAAGCCTAAACCTAAAGCCGATTTTATAAGTCCCCTATCTTTAGTTCCTGCTTCGGTAATGCCTAGGTGCAGAGGATAAGAAACTTCATCAGCCATAAGTTTATAAGCATCTACAGTTAATTGTACTGAAGATGCTTTAAGCGAGATTTTAATATCGGTAAAATTCATCTCTTCTAAAATGTTAATATTTTGCCAAGCGCTTTCAACCATACCTAAAGCATTTATCTCTCCATATTTAGATAAAATGCTTTTATCTAGTGAGCCGGCATTAACTCCAATGCGAATAGGTATAAAGTTATCCTGGCAAGCCTTGACCACTTCTTTAACTTTTTCTTTATTGCCTATATTGCCGGGATTTATACGCAGACCATCAGCACCAGCTGCTACGCTTTTTAAGGCTAATTTATAATCAAAATGAATATCAGCAACCAGGGGGATATTAATTTCTTTTTTTATGGCAGCAATATTCTTAGCTGCTTCTTCATCTATCACGGCCACCCGCACTATTTCACAGCCGGCCTTTTCTAAGCGTTTAATTTGTTCGACTGTAGCCCTAGTATCTCTAGTATCAGTAGTAGTCATAGATTGTACGACTATAGGGTTTGTACCACCAATAGGTACATTGCCAATTTTAATAACCTTAGTATTTTTTCGCATTTTAAATCATTCCTAAAAAAGCTTAATAATATCATTATAAGTTACTATAACAATCAGCAGCATTAAAAATAGAAATCCTAACCAATGGATAAACCCTTCCTTTTCTGGTTCTATAGGCTTACGGCGAATAGCTTCAATACTAGCAAATACTATCTTGCTGCCATCTAAGGCCGGGATAGGCAGTAAATTTAAAATACCTAAATTTATACTTAAAAATGCCGCAAAATTAAGTAGAAATACATATCCGATTGAGGCTGCTTCCCCTACTAATTTAGTTATGCCAACTGGTCCAGCTAAATCTTGCATAGAAGCACCACCGCTAATTAATGTCCATAAACCTGTTAATAATAAAACTGTTAGTTCAAAAGTTTGCTGTAAACCCAAAACTATAGAAGTAAAAATACCCTGTTTTTCATAATTAATCTTACCAGTTACTCCAATTGCCGGTTGACCTGTACTTTCGTTTATTTCCGGCTTAATAATAAAGGTCTGGGCTTGACCCCCGCGGTCTACTAGCATTTCCATAGTTGCCCCTTGCTCGGTAGAAGCAATATGGGCAGTAAAATCATTCCATCCACTAACTTTAACTCCATTAATTTCTAATACTTTATCATTTTCCCTTAAACCTGCTGCATAAGCCGGTTTATCTTCTATGACTTTGCCTAATATAGCTTCATCTGTAGATTGAGGAATACCTATAAAAGCATAGATAACAATGAAAATTAGTACTGCTAAAACAAAATTCATAAATGGACCCGCAAATGATACCCTAATTTTCTCTAAGGGAGTTCTATTGCTATAGCCTAGTTCCCCGCTAAAATCATCACCCAGCTCTTCTCCTGCCATGCGGACAAAGCCACCTAAGGGGATAAGTCTGATTGAATATTCTACCCCATTTTTCTTAATAGAAAAAAGCTTATATCCAAAACCTAAAGCAAATTCGTGTACTGGTATGCCTATACGCCTTGCTACAATAAAATGTCCCCATTCATGGACCAATACTAGTACTGCTATAATTAAAAGCGTTATAATAACTGACATTAATTAACCTCCTTTGATAATAGTTCATTACTAACAACTCTCGCCCAATTATCTATTTCTAAGATAGTTGATAAATCCGGGGTTGTAATTACAGAATGCTTTATCATCACCTGCTCGACTAAAGCAGTAATTTCAGTAAATTTAATCGTTCCTTTTAGAAAATGATTTACGGCTACTTCATTGGCTGCATTTAAGACTGCTGGCATACTACCTCCTATTTGACCGGCTTCATACGCTAGTTTTAATGCCGGAAATCTATCTAAATCCGGTTGATTAAAATGTATGGCTCCTAATTTATAAAAATCCAGCTTTTCCACCTGAGTAGGAATTCTAGCCGGAAAAGTCAAAGCATACTGAATAGGTATTGTCATGTTAGGAGTACCTAAATGGGCTAAAAATGAGCCGTCATTAAGTTCCACCATGGAATGAATAATACTTTCCGGTTGAATAACTACTTTAATTTTATCATAAGGAGTGTTAAACAAATGATGAGCTTCTATAACTTCTAAGCCTTTATTCATCAAAGTAGCAGAATCAATAGTTATTTTAGGTCCCATACTCCAATTAGGATGTTTTAAGGCCATTTCTACCGTTACCTGTTCAAGTTCTTGTGATGAAAAGTTTTTAAAAGGCCCGCCCGAAGCTGTTAACCAAATGTTCTCCAAAAATCTTTCTTCACCAAGTAAACATTGAAAAACCGCAGAGTGTTCACTATCTACCGGAATTAACTCTACATCATTTAATAAGACCTCTTGCATAACTATATCCCCGGCTGCTACTAAAGTTTCTTTATTAGCCAGGGCTATCCGCTTTTTAGCCTTAATAGCTGATAAAGTAGGTAAAATGCCTATGGCACCACTTAAAGCTACTAATACGGTGTCAGCCATAGCCAGCGAAGCTACTTCACATAAGCCCTCAGTTCCTAATACAATATTAACTTGACGACCCCATTCATTTTTAATTTCCTGATAAGCTTTTTCTGATGATACGGCTACCATTTGGGGATTATATTTTTTTATTTGTTGATTAAGTTCTTTTATTTCATCTTTAGCAGCTAAACCAATAACCTTAAACTTGTCAGGATAATTATCTGTTATTTCCAAAGCTTGGGTACCAATCGAGCCGGTAGAACCTAAAATAACAATATTCTGTTTTCCTGCCATGGTTAGTTTTTCCTCCAGTTGATACCTTCAAAAAGACCAGCACGGTAACTAGCCATAATAATAACAATAGAGATAGGACCTAAAAACAATCCTATTATCCCACCAAGTTTTAACCCCACATATAGCGAAAACAAAGTAGCTAAAGGATGTAGTCCAATATTATCCCCTATAATTTTCGGTTCAATAAATTGTCTTACAATAGATACTATCGCATATAAAACTATTAAACTAATGCCTAACCCAGTATTGCCCGCAACAAATTCCCATATAATCCAAGGTATAAACAAGGTTCCAGGCCCTAAGATAGGCAATATATCTAGTAAGCCAACTATTACTCCAATAGTCAGCACATATTTTACCCCCAAAATTTTAAGCCCTACCATGGTAATTATTGCGGTAATTGTAATAAGAATACTATAAGCTTTAATAAAACCTAGAAAAGATTTGAAAAGTTCAGTAACAACATTTTTAGTTTTAGGTCTAGCATTTTTAGGAATTAGTTGTAAAAAAAAGGCCTTGATTAAAGCTCGATCTTTTATTATAAAAAATGTGGCCACAGATGCAATCATGATTACAATAAACATTTGCGGCAATGAAGTTAATACTTTAGCTAAAAGATTAACACTGCTTTCTAAAAATTTATGCATAATTGCAAAGATATTTTGCAAACTATTTTGCATTGTATTCTGCATTTCGCTAGGCAGATTAAGTTGCAGAAAAAATAATTTAAAGTCACTGATTGCAACTACTATCTTCTGAGCCACACCATCCGAATACTCCATTAGCTGTGGAATCATTTTAGATATTTCCTGCATTATATTAGTTGTTATTAATGAAATAAGATATATAAACCCGCCAATTATTGAGATAAGACTAACCGCAACAGATAAACTTCTATTTAGCTTAGTTTTAGTTTCAAAAAAAACCACCACCGGTTCAATTATAATAGCAATTATAATTGCAATTATAAATGGTAATAATAAAGTGGGTAAATACGATAATAACTTACCGGCTATAGGAAATAAATAAGTAAATAATAAATATAAGGCTAATAAAACCATAACCAAGATAGAAAGCTTCGCCAAGGTTTTTAAGTATCTGGTTAATTCAGGATCCATAATTATCCCCGCCTTTTTCATTTAATCTATAACAGTTTCTTATAAGATTTTACCATAATAAATACAACAATATACTATTGGTAAAACTAATAAGAAACTATCAAATCTATCTAAAACGCCACCATGCCCAGGAATTAGGCTGCCTGTATCCTTGATAGTAAACCTTCTTTTTACTCCAGACATAAATAAATCACCTAACTGAGCAGCACTGCTAGATAAAATACCTAATAACAAAATGAAAAATATATTTTGTTCCCCATTTTTAAATATGGTAAAGAAAATAAACGCAGTAAAGATAGATAACAGTATTCCCCCTATCGCCCCTTCCCAAGTCTTATTAGGGCTTAATTCTGGAGCTAACTTATGTCTTCCCCAAAACCGGCCAAAAACATATCCCCCCACATCACTACTCCAGGTAAACAGAAAGATAAGCAGCATAATTAAAAAAGCGTGAGGATGATTATTAAGTAATATGGCAAAATTAAGGGAAAAACCTATATATAACGCAGGAAATAGACTAAGGGCTATATCCACAATTGTAATTTGAGGAAACATTATTACTAAATATATAACTAAAAGCAGCAAAAAAAGAACTAAAGCAGGAACTATTAACAAATCAAAACTGCTAAACATAATTATTAACAGCAATAAAATGTTTAGTATCCAGACAGGCTTAAATTCCTGACTAATTATTCGATTAAACTCATATAGGCCGGCGATACCCAATAACGCAAAAAATGCTATCCAGTATACGCCGCCTGTATATAGGATAGCTATTATTATCGGTACGCCTATAACTGCACTAATAATTCTTTCTTTTAACAATTTCTATCTCATCCCGTCATTTTGAACTTAACCCGCCAAACCTGCGATTTCTTTGTTGATAATCATAAATAGCTTCCCATAAATCCTTTTCGGTGAAATCCGGCCATAATATGTCAGTAAACCATAATTCACTATAGGCTATTTGCCATAGTAAAAAGTTACTTATTCTTTTTTCTCCCGCGGTTCGAATTAGCAGGTCTGGGTCTGCAATGTCTTTAGTATACAACAGATTGGATAACATTTCTTCAGTTAAATTATCTGGTGAAATCTTACTAGTCTCGCAGTGTACTATAAAACTTTTTACTGCATTTAATATTTCATCCCGCGCTCCATAATTTAAAGCAATATTAAAAATCATCCCTTGGTTTTGGGCAGTTTTCTTAATAGCATTTTCTATTTCCCTTTGGCAAATAAGCGGTAAGGTTTGAGGATTACCTAACATATTAATACGGACATTATTTTTATGCAGTTCATCTAATTCTTTATGTAAATATTCTACTAATAAGTTCATTAGATAATTAACTTCTTCATCCGGCCTTTTCCAATTTTCTGTTGAAAAGGCAAAAACCGTAAGTATTGCAATCCCCATTTGCGAGGACGCTTTAACTATTCTTTTTAAAGCAGACATACCAGCTTTATGCCCTAATGTACGGGGCATAAACTTATTCTTAGCCCATCTGCCATTGCCATCCATTATAATAGCAATATGATGCGGTAGTTTTTCGGGATTAATTAAGCTTTTATAATCAAGTTGTTCAGTACTCAAAATATCCCTCATTTCAGTCTATAATTAAAGAATTAAAAAACCCCCTGAAAGGGGGTATATCCCGATGTAAAGAAACAAAATATTACACTTCCATTATATCTTTTTCTTTAGCTTGTAAAATAATATCAACTTCTTTAATAAATTTATCGGTTAATTTTTGAATATCATCCATGCCTTTTTTATTTTCATCTTCTGAAATTAACTTGTCTTTTTCGCTAGATTTAAGCATATCATTAGCTTCTCTTCTAATATTACGAATTGCTACCCGGTTTTCTTCGGCCCTTTTTTTAACTACTTTGACTAAATCTTTGCGTCTTTCTTCGGTTAATTGGGGGATAGCAATACGAATAACATTGCCGTCATTATTAGGGTTAATGCCCAAATCGGATTTTAAAACGGCTTTTTCTATTTCAGCGATACTAGATTTATCCCAGGGCTGAATTATAAGTAGTCTAGCTTCAGGAACAGTTATATTAGCTAATTGATTAATAGGAGTAGGTTCCCCATAATAATCAACCATAATCTTATCTAACATAGCTGGATTAGCTCTACCGGCCCTTAAGGATGCCAAATCAGTTCTAAGATGTTCAATAGACTTCTTCATTCGTTCTTCAGCATCGATTAAAATATCTTTAACCACTATATTATTACCTCCCTACATAGGTTCCTATTTCCTCACCCATAACTGCCTTTAATATATTGCCATTTTGGGTTAAATCAAAAACAATAATAGGTATTTTATTATCCATACACAAGGAAGCCGCCGTTGAATCCATAACACCAAGACCTTTATTCAAAACATCAATAAATTCTAAATCCGTAAATTTCTTGGCATTAGGATTTTTTACCGGATCTGAATCATATACACCATCAACTTTTTTTGCCATTAATATAACATCAGCTTCGATTTCAGCAGAACGTAAAGCTGCCGCAGTATCTGTTGAAAAATATGGATTGCCCGTGCCAGCAGCAAAGATTACTACCCTACCCTTTTCTAAGTGCCTAATCGCCCTGCGTCTAATATATGGTTCGGCAATCTCTTTCATTTCAATAGCAGATAAAACCCTAGTACCCATATCAAGGTTTTCCAGTGCGTCTTGAAGAGCCAAAGCATTAATAACTGTTGCCAACATTCCCATATAATCTGCTGTAGCACGATCCATTCCTCGTGAACTTCCTGCTACCCCACGCCATATATTTCCTCCGCCAACAACAATTGCAACTTCAACACCTAAATTAACTACTTCTACAATTTGTTTTGCCATAGAGGATAATATCTCATGGTTAATACCATAACCGTCATCCCCGGCTAGGGCTTCCCCGCTTAATTTCAGGATAATCCGCTTATACTTGGGTTGTTGCAACAAAACTACTACCTCCCAGACACTAATATTACCTCTGTTAGCTCTTAATTTGTGCCATTACTTCTGCAGCAAAATCAACTACTTCTTTCTCGATACCTTCACCAACCTCGTATCTTACAAATCTGCGCACAGATATATTTTCACCAATTCTAGCTACATTTTCATGAACTAATTCCTGCACAGATTTATCCGTGTCTTTAATAAATTCCTGTTCAAGTAAACATTTTTCTTTAAAATACTTCTCTATTCTGCCTTCAATCATCTTATCCACAATCTTTTCGGGTTTGCCTTCTTCCAAAGCTTGAGCCCGTAAAATTTCTTTTTCGTGATTAATTATATCTTCCGGGACTTCTTCACGTGAAACATATTCTGGGTTAGACGCTGCTATTTGCATAGCAATATCATAAGCCAGTTGTTTAAATTCATCAGTTTTGGCCACAAAATCAGTTTCGCAGTTAACTTCTACTAATACCCCAATTCTGCCTCCTCCGTGAATATATGAAATAACTAAACCTTCACTTGCTACTCTTCCAGCCTTTTTAGCAGCTTTAGCTAATCCTTTAGTTCTCAACTCATCTATGGCTTTTTCAATATCACCATCAGTTTCAACCAGGGCCTTTTTACAATCCATCATACCTGCACCAGTTCTTTCGCGCAGTTCCTTTACCATTGCAGCAGTAACCAAGTTCATAACCTCCTATGTATTTTAATTCGTTTTTAATATAATTTATTTACGAAAAAGGGGTGTTATATTACTTCACCCCTTTTAAAAGCTTAAGCAGTAACTTGTTCGCCTTGTTTTCCTTCAATAACGGCATCTGCCATTTTAGCAGTTATTAGCTTTACCGCCCTAATAGCGTCATCATTACCAGGGATAACATAATCCACTTCATCTGGATCACAATTAGTATCTACTATAGCCACAACCGGGATATTTAATTTTCTAGCTTCAGCTACGGCAATTCTTTCTTTACGCGGGTCAACTACAAAAAGAGCCCCGGGCAGTTTCTCCATATTTTTAATGCCGCCTAGAAAACGTTCCAGTCTTTCACGCTCATTAACTAGTTTTGCCACTTCTTTTTTAGTTAAAACATCGAATGCGCCTTCTTCTTCCATCTTCTCCAGTTGTTTTAATCTTAATACTCTTCTTTTAATAGTTTTAAAATTAGTTAACATACCACCAAGCCAGCGCTGATTAACAAAATACATATCTGACCTTATAGCTTCCTCTTTAATCGTTTCTTGCGCTTGTTTCTTAGTACCGACAAATAATACCCCTTGTCCTTCGGTAGCTACGCTTTTAATAAAATCATAAGCTTCTTCGAATTTCTTCACTGTTTGTTGCAGATCAATGATATAAATACCATTTCTCTCCATGTAAATGTAGGTTGCCATTTTAGGATTCCACCGACGAGTTTGATGTCCAAAGTGAACTCCTGCTTCTAAAAGTTGTTTCATAGTAATTACTGACATAATTAATACCTCCTTAAGTTTTATTCCTCCGCTAGCTTCATCCATCATAAATACTGAATCCAGCACTCATTTATAATGTCATCTAACGTGTGTAATTACCAAAAATTAATATACCATATTGTCTATACCTTTGGCAAGATTTCAATGTTTTAAAGATTTATTCTACTGCAAGAAATAGTCTACGTTATTTTAATCAGAGATTTTCGCAGTCACATTTAAAAAGCGAACTGATTATAAAATCAAGTTCGCTTTATAAAGCTTTAGCTTTCTTAGATAAGTTTAGTATTAGACTAATTTCACCCTGACCTCGCCCTAATAATTTAGCTATTTCCTTAATGCTATACCCTTGCTCTTTTAAGATGCTAACGGCTAAATAAGGATGGGCTTTTTTAATTTCTTCCAGACTAAAATAATTATTTATTTCTGCAATATCTTCGCTACCGGCTATTTCTAACGAGGAAGATTCCCTTTCATAAAACACTTTTTTAATATTTTCAGCTACATCGTAATCGAGAACATTCATGTGGCTGCGATACTTATAACCATGCTCATCTAAAATCCCCAGCAATTCCTTACTATTAATATTTAATTCCCGGGCAAGTTCGTATACCCTTAATCCTCCCTTGGTTGGGGATACTGTTGCAGGTTTTGCTGTTTCTTCATCCTTTTCCACTGATTCAACCATACTTACTTTCGCATCAAGTTCATTTACTAAAGTACGGGAAACATCCAAGGCGTTTTCCATCATAGTATTTAAGTCGAGTTTTAATTGTTCGGCATCATTTAGCACCTCATAAAATTCCCTAGAAAAGGATTCTACTAGGTTTTTTTGTTTTACTATATTGTATATTGCTAATGCTAATAGAAAAAAAGCTAAGGAAACAATGAAAGCAACTATTTAAATCACCACCTATACTATAATATCAATACCCGCATGCTCTGTACCAGATTCTTTCTCTTCCTTACCACCGGAGGACAGCTTAGTTCTTTTCTTTTTTTCTCTCTCTTTATCTTTATCCTGCTCTCCTTTTACTCGTTTATGCTCAGCTTCTCTGGTTTGATTTACTGTTTTAGATGTATCTTCAGTTTGTTGCGACATTTGCACGGCATTTTCTTGTTGTTTTCCTGTATTTTGTACTTGTTGTGCCTGTTGGATTCTGGATACCTCAGTCACCTTTTGAACTAGGACTTGCATATCTATACTTCTTATAGTCATTTTAGCTCCCTCCTAGTCTATAGACGATATTCTTACATCCCCATCCTCCAAAACAAATGCACTATATTTTATAGGGTCATTAACAATATAAATAGATTGCCCTATACTAATTCTAACTCCCGGATAGACTATATCATGTACCTTAACTTTCGAATTTTGGCAATTTATAAACTCATTTTCTAAAAAGATTATACGTTCTTCAATTTCCTGCATTTCTTTTCTTAGATTTTTAAAATCATCTAGCATCTTAATTAAGTTCGCTTTTTTTTGGGGAGTTAAGCTTTCGGGATTTATCCCGCTTCTCTGATATACATTTAGATTATGATTAAGATTCTCTATTACTTGTTTCTTTTCCTTGCGGATTTTATTTAATCTAAAGTATTCTTCCCTATAATGCGGATTTACACCTACTTCAACAACTGTAGCCGTTGCAAGTTGGGAGCCTAAAACACGCGATTCTACCTCCATAGTTGCTTGCGTAACTCCTCCTAGTATAGTAGCCTTTTTATCCCTAACTCTTACGCTCCCTCCAGCTCTAATCGTGGATTGCATAATAGCTTCTCTAATTAACACATCATTGCCAGCTTCTAAAAAGGAATTTTCTACAAAGCGCGCACTTATATCACCATTAGCTTTAACTAACCCTTTAGACCCGGTATTAATTCCGCCTTTAACCATAATGCTGCCACCAGCAATGATTTCAGCCCCATCAACAAAACCTAATATTTCTATATCGCCGCCCGCGTGAACTTTAAATCCCTGATTAACACTACCATTAATAACCACATTTCCTACAAACTGAATATTACCCGAGGAAAAATCCACATCGCCGCCCAGAGTATAAACCGGATCAACTACAATTTTATTATCCCTGATAGTTGCGTTGCCATCAATACCAGCTAATAATACCGTGCCTTGATCATTAGTGACAGTATTTTTTCCCTGGGGGATACGCAAGTCCATTCCTGGCTTTGCGGGAACTTCTTCCCCGGATACATTTATCCCGGGATTGCCTAAAGTAGCCGGAGTTTTTTCGGCTAGTTTTTCCCCCATTTTAACATTATAGATAAGACCCAGATCGCGGTAGTCAGCAACACCCTCTTCATCAATTTTAGGACCGATACGTTCAGTCGGTAAAGGAAAATTAAAAGTAATTTTAGCGTTAATACCATTAACTGCTGGTTTACCTTCAGCTATTGTAAGCTTTTTACCCCAATTTCTTTCTTGTAATGCCTCCTCAATAACATTTGATTTAATTCCATTAACAACTAATTGTTCTTTTAAGCCGGCCTCAATATCTTGCCTAGTAACTTTTTTCCCTTCACCTAATGGTGGTATCACCTCAAGATAAGCTTTGAGTTTATCTCTTTCCAAAGTAACTCTAACTTCACTATCTTTGTTAACTTGGTTCTCCATCATTAAAGCCCCCTCACCGATCAATGAATAGTGCTTAGAAAATGAACGATTAAATTACATTACCAAATTCTTTTTTTTACTAAGACTTCCCCTCAGTCTTAGTATCGCTTTTGTATGTAGCTGTGATATCCGTGATTCCGATAAGCTTAAAACTGCCCCAATTTCTTTTAATGTCAACCCTTCATAATAATAAAAATATATAACCATTTTTTCTTTTTCTGGTAATTTAGAAATTGATTTAGCTAAAATCTCTTTAGTATCAGCTATCTCTAAAAGTTCTAAAATATCTGGATTACTTTCATCTTCTAATATATCCACAATTCGTTTTTTCTTATCACCTGAATCATCGCCAGGTAAAAAGTCATCCAAAGATATTATCGCAGTAGAAGAAATATCCTTTAAAACATTATTTAATTCATCAATACTTATTCCCATAGCCTCAGCAATTTCACTGTCTGTAGCAGCCCGTCCCAATTTTGCCTCTAAGCTAGCATATACTCTTTCAAATTCTTTGCTTTTTTGGCGAACCGATACCGGAACCCAGTCCATCGCCCTTAGACCGTCAATCATCGAGCCTCTAACCCTGGTAAGAGCATATGTTTCAAATTTTATATTCCGTTTATGATCAAATTTTTCAATAGCATCAATTAAGCCTTCGATGCCATAAGATATTAATTCATCCACCTCTACGACTGAGGATAAGTTGATAGCTAATCTGTTAGCCACATATTTAACCAGTTGGGAATAATGAATTATTAATTCATCCCGAGCCTCTATCAAGTATTTTTCCTTATACTGAACCCAAAGACTGTTTAAATCAGAGGTCATTAAATAACTCTCTCCCCGTGTCCTATTGTTCTAACATGCAAATCGCCGGTTTTAGGGTCAAAAGTAATAGTTCTTCCATAATTGCCCCCAGTATCAGCTGATAGTATAGGAATGCGATGTTTTTGCAAATTTTCTTCCACCGCCTGGGCATTTCTAAGTCCGATTTTCATAATGTCACTATCACCCGAAAACTTAAACATTTGTGAGCCGCCTGCGTATTTTGCCTGTAATCTATTCTTATTACATCCGTACTTTTCTAATTCTTCTAATAATAAAATAATCGCCGTATCGGCAAATTTAGCAAGGTTAACATTATTTTTAGCCAAAGTACTTGAGGGAAGCATTATATGTGCCAGCCCGCCTTTAGCAACACTTTTATCAAAAAGGCATATTCCTATACAGGAGCCTAATCCAGCAGTTAATAATTTATCCGGGGTAGCTGCTAATTTTAAATCTGCCATGCCAACTTGAATAATATTGCTCATTTAAAAACTCACCCCAAGTGCATTCAAAATAGTATCAAGGGAGCCTGGTTCTGGTAGTAAGAAAAAGTGTCCTACTACATCCATATCCTCTTTTTTAAAATCGGTTTCCAGTAATAATACATAATCAGCAATTTCCCCAAATTGGGCTAATATGGCATCAATTATTGCTCCTGCCATATCTATACCTAAAGCAGGTACGGAAGGTATCATCTTTAATTGGGTAAACATAGCTAAAGCATTTAAGTAA
>CAZYLY010000028.1:5661-15141 GCA_964648825.1 uncultured Syntrophomonadaceae bacterium | reverse complement strand
TTCCGTTAGGAATGATTAGGCTGATTCTTTTTTATAGCATAGCTACTATTTCTGGGCTATTAGGTTCCGCTAAATCAATATATTCGTTATCAACTAGTATAACGGGATTAGCAATATCATGAGGGGGTATATGGACTATTTGTGCCGCCCGTCCATCATTTAATACCACCCGCATACAAGTGTAAAAGGGAGCAATGTTTTTGAGGAATTTTTCTAATATTATGGGATCAAATAAACCAGTACCAGTAGTCTTAAACATTTTAAAGGCAGCAAAGGGCGGTACCCGTTTTTTATATATACGTTCTGAGGTCATGGCATCAAAAACATCTGCTATAGCAACCATACGGGTCAAATCTCCTAATTCTGCCGCTTTTTTACTATAAGGGTAACCCGAGCCATCAATTCTTTCATGGTGGAGAAGGGCAGTTTGTATAACTACCATTTCGATATCCTCCATTTTATTTAATAATTCATAACCTAGGGTAGTATGTTTCTGCATCACGTTAAATTCGCTCTTAGTCAAAATACCTTTTTTATTTAATAATTCTTCCGGTACTAATAATTTCCCCACATCATGCAATAAACCGCATTGGATAGCTCTTTTAATATCCTTTTCCTTAAAATCCATCCATTTGGCGATTAACATAGAGTAAAAAGCGGTATTAATGGAATGAGAAAAAGTATAATCATCAACATTTCTAATGTCATTTAAACAATTGATTAATCTACCAGATAATTTAATACCATCATAAATTTTATCCGATAATTCCAAGATTTCTTCATAATTAATTTTGTCCCCAGATGCTAAACGATTGAGAATATCTTTAATGGCAAATACATTTTCTGCATAATTCTGCCTTACAGCCAATTCAAGATTAGGCTTATCAGCCTTAGTTTCATATACCGTTATATTAGGAATATTCAGCTCTATAAGCCGATTTTTTATATAATCGGTAACAATTGAATTATTGCCGAGCAAAGTTAATCCGCTACTACTTATAACATCTTCAGCAATAATAGTACCCGTTTGGCAATTAGCAACAGCTACTCTTCTTGTACTCATAACAAAATCACCCTTATATTTATTGTTCCGATTAATATAAGATTTCCCTTAATATTATTTTTACCAAAAAATTTTTTAATGGCAAGCTTATTTTTCGAAATATTTAATAATTTAATCTATTAATCCTAATTTTTTAAGTACCTGCAAAAACTTTTGGGCATCTATCGGTTTGGCGGCATAACCTTCACACCCATAATCAAAGGCGCTTTTAACAAATTCAGTTTCGGCTAAAGCTGTAGTCATAATAATTTTAGCTTGTTTTTCGGGGATAATCCCTTTTTGTCTTTCCAGTTGACGAATAGTTTTTAAGGCTTTTACTCCATCTACTTTAGGCATCATAATATCTAGGCATATTAAGTCATATGGCTCTTCATCTTTTAAAGCTAACAATACCGCATCAATAGTCTCTAATCCATCTACAACTACATCACATTGTCCATAAGGAGATAAAAGTTTTTGTAAAAATTTACGACTAGCTAAATCGTCCTCTGCAATTAATATTTTCATAACCTACCCCTCCTTTTGTTCTAATAATTTATATATAGTCTCAATTATATCGTCCAACTCTACAACATAATTAACAATCTCTTTTAAATTACCTCGCCGGGCCGCTAATTCTATTTTAAAAGCTATATCCTTTATATCCTCCGCATTAATATAATTAGCTTCAATTTTAATTTCATGAGCGACTTGTTCAATAGCTAAAAAGTTATTATCTGAAAGCAGCGGCATCAGTTGCTTAACTTTAAATTTCATGCCCGCTATTATAGGCAAGTTAGCCGCACTTAGCGATAATTCTTCCTCTTTTTTCGTTATTATCTCTCCATTTATACTAATTCTAATATTATCGAATACTTCCTCTATTTTCCTAATGGCTACCTGGTCTAATATGTCATACAATGCTTCTAGTTCTAATGGCTTAGATAAATAATAATCCATACCTATAGCCAAAAAGCGCTCCCTATCCCCGGAAAGGGCATGAGCAGTTACTGCAATAATCGGTATATGTTCATCCTCAGCTTCATTAGCGCGAATACATTTGGTTGCTTCGATACCGTCCATTATCGGCATTTGTATATCCATCAGTATTAAATCAAAAGCGCCTTGTTCATATAGTTGAATAGCTTCAGCCCCATTATTAGCTATCGTTATTTTATGTCCTTTTTCTTTTAACATGAGTTTAATTAATTTTTGATTAATAGGGTCATCTTCTACTAATAAAATGCGTAGGTTGTGGGCAATATGTTCGGGCATTATAAAATTGCTCAGCGATTCTATCCGTTCCCCTATTTCGCAAGGCAAGGTAAAGAAAAAAGTTGAACCCCTTTCCACTTCACTATCCAGCCATATAAGACCGCCCATCATTTCTACAAATTGTTTAGTTATGGCTAATCCTAGCCCGGTCCCCTCATACTTACGAGTAAAAGAGCTATCTATTTGACTAAAAGTCTGAAAAAGCAGGCCCTTTTTATCGGCTGCTATACCTATACCCGTATCAGATATAGCGAATCTCAATACCATTTTGTTTTTATTAGAAGATATTCTATTTATGGTGAGTAGTACTTCCCCTTCATCGGTAAATTTAATCGCATTACTCAGTAAATTATTTAAAATCTGTACTAAGCGATTAGGGTCACCTATTATATAGTCAGGAACTGCCGCTGAAAACTGATAATTTAACTCTATATTTTTAATCGCAGCATTATTGGCATGAGTTTTAATAGTTTCCACAATTGTATCCTTAAGGCTGAAGTTTATTTTTTGGATTTCCATTTTCCCCGCTTCTATTTTGGAAAAATCTAAAACATCATTAATAACCTTTAATAATCTATTGGCACAAACTTTAGCAGTTAGAAGGTTGTCTTCTATATCCGGGTCTAACTTGGTATTTAAAGATAAATCTAACATCCCTAAAATACCGTTTAAAGGAGTACGTATTTCATGGCTCATATTAGCTAAAAAGTCACTTTTTGCCTGATTAGCAGCTTCCGCTTCCTCTTTAGCCCGTTTTAACTCTTCTTCTTTAAGCTTGATTTTGGTAATGTCCCGAATAATAACCATAA
This sequence comes from uncultured Syntrophomonadaceae bacterium, assembly GCA_964648825.1. Taxonomy (GTDB): domain Bacteria; phylum Bacillota; class Syntrophomonadia; order Syntrophomonadales; family Syntrophomonadaceae; genus JAAYRQ01. Next base: position 12,015 of record CAZYLY010000028.1, on the reverse strand, counting down.
AATAATATTTTTCCGGGCTAAATGTAGATAAGTCTATCCATTTTTCAAAAAAGTAGGAATAATACTCTTTAATATGATTATTTTTCCCTTCTAAAGATGTTTGGCCATATATTTCTAATAACTGCGGGTCTGTGCCTCGATAAAAAACTTTAGAAAATGCTTTTCCTTCGATATCATTCCTGGTTCTGCCGCTTAATTCTACAAATGCTTCATTAACAGCCAGGGTTTCAAAATCTATGGGAATATTATTTTCATCTAGAATAATACGGTTAAAGGATAAGCCATCATTAATATTCATGAAGAGCTCTTGGAAGCGAACATAATTAATTTTTACCATTTCTTCCCTCATTTTACGCTCACTAATATCACAGGCTACACTTAATAACACTCTCTTTCCGCCTATATTAGTCCCATTAGAAGTTACTTCCACAGGAAATGTAGTTCCATTTTTTCTAACATGAAACGTTTCAAAAAATATCCCCTCTTTATTGGCTAGATGCATATCCTTTACTACACCGGAAGCTGGTTCATTTGCCCGAATATCAAATATAGTCTTAGTTTTTATTTCGTCTGAACTATATCCATAAGCATCAAGTGCCGCCTGGTTAGCATCAATAATATTACCTGTTTCCAAATCTATGAATAACATTATATCGCGTATTTTATCGGATAAAATGCGGTAAGCTTCCAACCCTTCGGCAAGTTGTTTTAATTCTGCTATACTCATATACAAGTCCTCCCCAATGCTTATAAATTTTGCACTTTACTATGCAACATAATTAATGAGGCAATTTTGTCCAGAGGTACTTGTGACTGCACGGCCCCAATATCATAAGCTACCTTAGGCATCCCATAGACAGTTGATGATTTTTCATCTTGCCCAATAGTAACAGCACCGCTATTTCTCATCGCAAGTAAGCCCTGTGCCCCATCATTGCCCATTCCAGTCAGAATAATACCGATTGCCTTATTGCCGGCTTCCTTAGCTACCGAAGCAAAAAGCACATCAACCGACGGACAATGACCATTAACCTTCTCCCCGGAGAAACATTCCACTTTATAATTTTCTCCCACTTTAATAACCCGCATATGCCTATCTCCTGGAGCTACTAAAACTTTGCCGTTTTCTATCCAATCCCCCGTCTGGGCTTCAAAGCTACGTAATTTAGTTGAGGTATTCAGCCGGTCGGCAAACATTCTCGAAAACATCGGCGGAATATGCTGTACAATTACTATACCTGGGATAATTGAGGGCAACTCCTTGATTATATTAAAAATAGCTTCTGTCCCTCCAGTTGAGGCACCAATAGCTATAATATTCTTATCATACATTTCATTTAACCCTTTCTATATACGGCCGGCATAATATGTTTATACCTGGTATCTTCACCGTATAGTGATTCCGAATGACCAATAAATAAATAACCGCCCGGTTCAGTTAAATCATAAAACTTGTTGACTAAGTTTATCCTGGTTTCCTGGTCGAAATAAATCATTACATTCCGGCAAAAAATTACATGAAACTTTTTACGAAAAGGAAAAACTGCTTCCATTAAATTAAACTTTCTATATATAATTTCGTTCCTTATTTTAGCATCCAAAACCGATTTATTTTCGTCTAGTCTAGTAAAATAATTAGTTCGCCACAATGGGGGTAATAAAGCTATGCTCTTACTGTCATAAATCCCTTTTTTAGCTGCTTCTAACACTTTACTTGAGATATCAGTAGCTAATATCTTCGTATCCCAAGTTAGTTTATCAATTCCTAAATATTCATCAATTAACATGGCTAAAGTAGCTGGCTCCTCGCCCGTAGAACAACCTGCGCTCCATATACGCAAATCATGGTTTTTTACGCTGCTAACTAAGCTAGGTAATACTTGGCTTTTAAAAAAATTAAAGTGTTCAGCTTCCCGCATAAAAAAGGTATGATTAGTAGTAATTCTATCGACTAAATTTCTGGCTGCTACTCCGCTTGTATCTGCTTTTATATAAGCGAAATAAGCGGAGAAATTATTAAAATCATGGGCTAATAAAGTTTTCTGCAGCCGGCCCATTACTAAAGTTCTTTTTTCATCCTTAAGATTGATTCCGTAATGTTCTTTAATATAATCTGTTAATTGATAAAACTCTTTATCTGTTATAGGAATCATTAAAACACCAACCTTCTTACCGCAGTAAGATTCTTCTATTTTTGTTTTATTGTCATCCTGAACGAAGTGAAGAATCTTTCCCTTTCTGTTAGGCAGATTCTTCGCTAACGCTCAGAATGACATGAGTAACACTCAGAATGACATAAGTTTAATATTTACCGAATTCAGTATCACTAAGAACAATATTCTCACCCTCTGTTTCCTTATTAACTAGCTTGGTACTGGCATCCGGGTTATGGTTGCTGGCGCTTTCGTAATAGTTCCCGCTTATATTCGATTGATATTGTGATTGCACCGTTCTTAACTTAAATTTACCGACTTGTTCTTGTAGTAATTCTGCTTGGGAAGATAATTCTTCACTAGCGGCGGCGCTTTCCTCCGAGGTAGCCGAGTTAGTCTGTACTACTTGTGATACCTGCATTATACCTTGATTAATCTGGGCTACACCTATAGCCTGTTCATTAGAGGCTACTGCGATACTATTAACTAATTCGGCCGCTCTAGCTACATCGCCGACAATTTCTTCTAAAGCTTTAGCGGTATCATTAGCCATTCTAGTACCGCCTTCTACTTTTTTAATAGAACCTTCAATCATATCAGTAGTTTCTTTAGCGGCATTAGCCGAACGAGCTGCTAAATTTCTAACTTCCTCCGCAACCACAGCAAAGCCTTTACCATGCTGTCCGGCTCGAGCTGCCTCGACGGCGGCATTTAAAGCGAGGATATTAGTCTGGAAAGCAATATCATCTATTACTTTAATTATTTTGGAGATGTTAGCCGAAGAAACATTAATATCTTCCATGGCTACAAGCATTTCTTGCATTTGATTATTTCCCTTCATAGCGTGTTCCTTCGCCTGTTCGGCTAGTTGGTTAGCTATACCGGCATTTTCCGCATTAGTTTGAGTTTGTACGGCGATTTGTTCGACAGAGGCGGTTAGCTCTTGTACGGAACTAGCTTGCTCGGTAGCGCCTTGGGAAAGAGCAATGCTGGAAGCCGATAATTGTTCGGCACCCGATGCTACTTGTTCGGAAGCAGAATTAATATTACTTAGTACTTCGTTAAAGGCATTAATCGTAGTATTAATTGCATCCTTCATTAAGGTATGATCCCCTTTATAGTTACCCCGCACACTTACAGCTAAGTTGCCTTTGGCTAGTTCAGCCAGCACGGCAATTGATTCGTTAATCGGCTGAATAGTTGCTTCTAGGGTATCATTTACTCCGGCAACAATCTTACTGTAATCTCCCTGAAACTGTTCAGCTTTCCCCCGAATAGAAAGGTCCCCATTTATGGCCCCTTCGGCTAAATTAAGCATTTCATCGATTACTGCTAACAGGCTGCCTCTAACTAAATCCATTTTTTCATTTGCTAAGGCTTTTTTACCCGGCATTTTCTCTAGTATGGGAGTAAAATCGCCTTCTGCATAGGAGGTTAGAACATTAAGTATGCTTAATATCTCACTAATATTGAGGCGGTACCCTTCGTTAACCCCGACGGCTACATCACGGTAAGCGCCTTTAAACTGTTCTATATCTATATAAAAATCAATGTCCCCTGCTTTTTGTTGTTCGTAAATTTTATTCATTTCAGCAATTAATAACCTTATGGCGGCACTCATTTCATTTAAACGGATATTTAATATATCTGCTTCCGACCTTACTTTAACATCCATACTCAAATCGCCATTGGCAATCCTTTCAGCAGCCCTGGCTTGTTCCCGAATATTAGCAATCATTCTGCCAAACGCCGCCATTAATTCACCAATCTCATCCTTGGTATTAGCCTCTACATCTACATTAATATCGCCTGCGGCTAATTTATCGGCTACTTCTACCATGTGTTTAACTGGTTTACTAATACTGCGCGCAATAAATATTCCTAAAAATACTGCGATTAGCATGCCGAGTATTATTACCACAATCATTGTTAATATAGCTTTTTCAGCTAACTTGGCATTAGCTTCCGCCCGGGCTTTGCCGCCCTCCGAATTATAATCTCTTAATGCATCAAATGATTCCATTAAGGGAGCCCCTAGTGTACCGCCATCGACTACTATCATATTATTAGCTTCTTCTAATTGTCCGTTTTGAGCTAAATGAGCGGCATTTTCTATTAAAGCTATATAGCTTTCCCATTGAGGTTCCATTATATCGAATAATTCTCTATCTTTATCGGAAATAATTCCATCCTCATAGCTTTGCATAAATTCTTCAGTCATATTTTTATATTTTTCTATATTGCTAATACAAGTATTAAATTGTGTCTCATCATTTACTACTAACATTTTCACCGCATTATACCTGATGCGTTGAAAATATACCGAAGCATCCCCCATATAATCTATTCCTAGAGTATTTTCCTCATATAAGATTGTATCTGATTCACTCATGTTGTTAATATTATTAATTCCTACCATGCCTACTATACCAGCAATAAGCGCTACTAAAATAAAACCGGTTAAAAGCTTGGCTGATATTTTCATATTATAAAACCATTTCATATAAGTCCCACCTCTCTTATTATTGTATTTCACCTAATATTTCAGTATCCTCATCTGTAAGAAGCTTATGACAGTCTAAGATTAACTTAACCTCAGTACCTACTTTACCAATCGCCTTAATATATCTATTCATGTGGCGATTTATTTCCGGAGGTGCAACTATATCTTCATCCGGTATAGATAATACTTCTGACACGCTATCTACGATTAAACCAATAGCAATATCCTTAACCTCAATAATCACAATACAAGTCCTGTCATTATACTCTTGGGGGGCTTTCTTAAATCTTAACCGTACATCCATTACTGGAATAATCTTACCCCTTAAGTTTATTATCCCTTTCACGTAGTCGGGCAGTTCCGGTACTTCGGTAATAGCCTGTATTCCTATTATTTCGGTAACATATTTAATTTCTATACCGTAAAATTCCGATCCAATGGAAAAGGTTAGGAACTTACCTTTTTGCGTATCTTCTTCCTCATGACCTAACCATTCTAAAGTTTCTTCCATAGTTTACGCTCCTTTCGTAAATTATTTATCATCAATTAACCCCGCTATATCCAGGATTAAACTGATACTACCATTACCAAGCAAGGTACAGCCGGCTAACCCTTTTATTTTCCTAATATAATTAGGTAAGGCTTTTACTACTACTTGCTGTTCACCTAGTAATTCATCAACAAAAAGTCCATAAGTTTTGCTGCCGTTTTCCACCATGATAATAATGCCATCCTTAAAATCGGTAATATCTGTTTGTACTTTAAAGGTTTCATATAATCGTATAATTGGGTAACATTCGCCCCTTACCATAACCATTTCATAACCTTCCGGGTCAACTATTATTTCTGGCCCCAGGGGTCTAAATGATTCCCTGATAGTAGTAATCGGAATAGTGTAGGCTGATTGACCGACCTTAACATTCATCCCGCTGACAATAGCAAGAGTAAGCGGAATTTTAAGAGTTATAATCGTACCTTCATTAGAAATGCTGTCGATTAATACGCTTCCTCCCAGCCTTTCAATATTTTTAGTTACTACATCCATACCTACACCACGTCCAGAAAACTCAGTAACCTTTTCTTCGGTTGAAAACCCCGGCAGCAGGATAAGGTTAAATATTTCCCGATCAGACATGTCATTTTCCGGTTTAAATAACAAATCATTCTTTTTGGCTCGTTTAAGAATTTTCTCTCGCTCTAATCCCCTGCCATTATCTTTAACAATTATAAGTACATCGTTTCCAGCGCTTTTAGCTTCGATTATGACTTTGCTCGGCTCGGTTTTGCCTTTTTGTTTTCGTTCTTCATCAGTTTCGATACCGTGGTCAACTGCATTTCTGACTAAATGCATCAAGGGGTCTGAAAGGTGTTCGATGATATTCTTATCTACCTCCGTTTCCGCCCCGATAATTTCTAATTCCACGCTTTTATGCAGTTTTTTCGCCATATCACGCACGATACGATTCATCTTTTGCAGGGTAATGGTGAGGGGGACCATGCGAATTGACATAACGATATCTTGGACTTCGCCAGTTATCTTGCGTAATTGGAGGGCGGACTTTTTAAAATTATCCAGTTGTAAATCTTTTAAATCCGGGTTGTGAGTAACCATAGCTTCTGCAATAACCATTTCTCCCACTAAGTCCATAAGCAAGTCTAATTTATCTACATTAACACTAATCAAGCTTTGTTTTCCTG
>CAZYLY010000028.1:0-5651 GCA_964648825.1 uncultured Syntrophomonadaceae bacterium | reverse complement strand
GGGGGGGCTAAGGTGGGGGTAATAAAGCGCTCCAATTCTTCTTCATTTTCAAGTATGGTCAAATCTAAATCCCTGACAAAAGCTGTATGCTCAAAGAAACTTTGCATCTTAGTATATTCTTGTTCCGTTTTAAACCATATTTGAAAACCATGGGTTCTTATCTGGATAACAGTATCGTCATTTTCCATAATGTCGGCGGGAATATAGTGAATTACATTAGCAATTTCAGTAAGGTGATGAGCTAGTGCATAAGCCCGGACATTTTCCATTTCGCAGCCTTCTTGAAAAAATAATGCGGCTTTATATAAATTAGGGGAGGAGAAAGAAAGCTTCGTTTCATTAGTATCCCTACTTATATAATATTGTTTTGGGGTTTTATCTGTTGGGGGTGCGGGGGGAACATCAATCTGATTATTGGTTTGTAAATCAACTAAAAACTCGTTGATGTTGCCGATTAAAAATGTATTGTCACCATTAGGTTCTTCAGAATTGAGGATTTTTTCTAATTCTAACTTTATAAAATCTGACGCTTCAAATACTAAGTCAGATAAAGCTACACAATCTATCACTTCGGGCTCTTTTTCCCGTATAAAATAGAATAAATCTTCAATTACATGGGCTAAAGATGCAATGTGATTAAATAACATCATTGCCGAAGCCCCTTTAATATTGTGCATAATACGAAAGATTTCTTGCACTGTACCCTGGTCATAAGATGCTGATTTTTCGCAGTTAATAATTAACTGTTCCAAATCACCTAGATACTGGACAGATTCAAAATAATACAATTCCAGCATAGGTTCTAAATTGGAGTTAGATGACAAGAAAATCACCTCCTAATTCGCTTAGTCTCCTAAAATCTTAACTAAGGTTTCTACTATGAACTCCTCCTTAAATGGTTTTACTATGAATGTTTGGGCTCCCGACATAATAGCATCTTTCACCATAAATTCTTGCCCCATGGCTGATACCATAATTACTTTTGCCGCAGAATCATATTCTTTAATAGCTTTTAAAGCCTCGATGCCGCCCATCTCCGGCATAGTAATATCCATGGTAACTATGTCCGGCTGTAAATCTTTATAGCGTTCAACTCCGACAGCTCCGTTTTCTGCTTCCCCTATAACTTCATAGCCATTTTTTTCTAAAATTCTGCGTAAAGTCGCCCGCATAAAAGCCGCATCATCGACAATAAGTACTTTTTTCATTTGCCGCCCTCCGTTCATTTAGCCAAAATTATTTACTTAAAGCATCTAAAACCAAACTGGTAGCCTGTACCGCTCTTTCCCTTAGAGAAAAATCATTATTGGAAAACCTCCATTTTAAGCATATTGCCCGAAATAGTCCCATAATAATGTCAGCCGCATCTTCACTGTCAACTTCTGCCTTAATTTCGCCTTTAGCTTGAGCCTCTTCTATTAATCTTTGCAAAAAGTTAACCCGGCTTAAATATAAATTCTTCACTTTCTCCGATAACTGCGCATCATAAGTTAGTTCATCTAATATTTCATTTACCGCTGCTATAGCCGGATGACCTTCGTAGTAATTGGCATTAATATTTATCGTAAAAATAATAGCATCTTGGGGAGACATCTTTTTCATTTTTACCGTCTGCCTGATTTCAGTATCAAACATTGAGAAATGGTCTAACATGGCACTAATCAAGTCCGACTTCGACTTATAATGCTTGAAAATTGCTCCTTCAGATATGCCTGCTTTTCCGGCAATTTCACGAATAGTAAGTCCTTGAATACCTTGTTCATCCAATACATCTATAGTGGCTAAAATAATAGAATCCTTGCGCGGAATAATATTGTACATATTTCCTCCGTAGGTAAGTGAGCGCTCACCTTCTCTTATTTGACTTATTTCTACAAGGAATATTTTTCTATGTCAATAATAATCTTAATATTTATTAAATAATCGATGTATGTCGAATAAATAGATGTTTTCGCCCTGCTGCATCACGGCTCCCCATCTTTATATATTCCGTTAAATTAATTTGAGGCTTTTTAGGGCATAGCCATATGTAAATTACAAAAAATAGTTGAAAGTATTTCTGCTAATAAGTATAGTAAAGATAATAGTTTCTTTCGAAAATGAAATTTCCGATTATAAAAGGAGGGTAGAGGGAATAATAATTATTATGGAGGTATTTATGGGCAATACAACTATTAATTATAATCAAGACTGGGATAAGGCTTTCGCAGCTTATCTGGATGAAAACAAAACCCTGGCTTATATGATGTTAAAAAATGCAGAAAAGTTTGCCGACCATGATATTTTGACCGAAAAAGTTGGTGGTGAATGGGTTTCTATTACTTGGCGGGATTTCGGGGAACAAATTCGTTCACTGGCTAAAGGACTTTTGGAGATGGATATACTACAGCCAGGCGAAATGGCAGGTATATTTTCCGATAATTGCGCTAAATGGGCGATTTCAGATTTAGCTATATTATCCATACGTTCAGTATCAGTACCTATTTATGCTACTAATTCAGTTGAAGAAGCTACCCATATAGTAAATGATGCCCAGATTAAAATTATTTTTGTTGGTAATCAGGAACAATATAATCGTGCTAAAATTATTATTACCGACAATCAGTACCTTAAAAAAATAGTTGCTTTTAACCGTGATATTAATATTAGCGGTGATGATAGTATGTATTTTGAAGACCTGCTTACGATGGGGCGTTCATCTAATCAAGAAGGCAAATTACAAGAACACCTTAATAATGTTCAGCCTGATGATATATTAACTCTAATATACACTTCCGGTACTACCGGTTTACCTAAAGGAGCTATTCACACCCACCGTTCCTTTATGAATGGAATCTATCCTGCGGTTATGCGTTTTCCTTATGTAACTCCCGAATATGTATCCTTAGCCATACTGCCGCTTAGCCATGTCTTTGAACGTATGTGGTCATATGGGTGTATGAGTAAAGGTATGCGCATCGCCTATTGTCCCGACCCTAAACAATTTAAAGATGTAATGGCAGAGATAAGGCCGCATTTTATGACTAGTGTACCCCGTATCTGGGATAAGGTATACGGCACTATTCATGAAGGGTTAAAAACTGCCTCCCCTCTTAAGCTTAAACTTTTTACCTGGGCTAAAGGGGTAGCTTTAGAAGTATATCGTAATAAAGTAGCCGGAAAACCTTCGGGGGCTTTCTTACTAGCCCAACATTCCCTGGCTGAAAAGTTACTTATCAGCAAAGTCAGAGCTGGACTAGGGGCAGAAAATTGTGATACTTATCATGCGGGGGGAGCCGCTTTAGCAGCAGAAATTAATGAGTTTTTCTTATCTTTTGGCATTAATCTTATTCAAGGCTATGGACTAACTGAATTTTTCCCGGTATGTGTAGGTTTTGCTGATAATGGCAGGGCTGACGAATGCGGCCCTATGATTGCCATGGTAGAGGCCCGCATTTCCGAAGAAGGCGAAATCCAGCTTAAAGGCGGTATGTGTATGCAAGGCTATCATAATAGACCTGATGCGACTGCGGAAGCTTTCACGGCGGATGGCTGGTTTAAAACTCAAGACGTGGGTACTGTAACTACAATAAATAAAAACGGTGATGAATTAAAATACATTAAGATTACCGACCGCATTAAAGACCTTATTATTACGGCCGGAGGTAAAAACATTTCTCCCCAGCAGATTGAAAAAATGTTTGGTGAAGAGCTATTTATAGAACAATTTGTCGTAATCGGGGAAAAACAGCCTTACATTACAGCACTTATCGTCCCTAACTTCGTTATCTTAGAAGATTACTGCCAGAAAAATAATATAGCTTATACTTCCCATGATGATCTAGTTAAAAATAATGCAGTTATTAAAATCTACACAGATATTATTGCCAAACAAAATGACGCTCTGGGACGGGTTGAACAAATTAAAAAATTCACCCTTTTAACTAATGAACTTACCCAAGAAGGGGGCGAATTAACTCCTACTATGAAATTAAAACGCAAATTTATTACTACTAAATATAATGATGAAATAAACTCTATGTATAGCTAATTATTTCTTAAGCAAGTTAAAAAATATAAGGAGGGTTTTTAAAAAGATGGAATATACCACACTTAAACTAGAACGCCGTGAAGGAGTAGGAATCATTCTATTTGATAATGCTAAAGCCATGAATCCTACTAATCCTACTACTCTTATGGAGCTGACCGCAGCAGTAACAGAATTTAATAATGATGATGAAGTACATGCCGTAGTCATTACCGGCGGGGATAATGTTTTTTCTGCCGGAGGCGACATCCCTTATATGTCGGAAGCTAATCCTCGGGAAATGGAAGAATTTATCCGGGACGCCTATATTATGAATGACCTGATTGCCACATCTCCCAAGCCTTATGTAGCAGCTATTGCGGGCCCCGCATTAGGCGGCGGAACTGAACTGGCCTTATCTTGCGATATTCGCATCGCGGCTGAGAATGCAGTTTTCGGATTACCGGAAATTAATCTTGCCATAATTCCCGGCGGCGGCGGAACTCAAAGGCTAGGCCGTGCTATCGGCTGGAGCCGGGCTAGATATTTAATTTTGACTGGTGAAATAATTGATGTTCAGACTGCCTATCAATTTGGGATAGTTAATAAAGTAGTTCCTACCGAAGAATTACAAGAATTTGCTTTTAAATTAGCTAGATCATTAGGACGTAAAAGTCCGGCGGCACTTCGTACGGCTAAAGCAGCGATGAATTTTGCCGAAAATAATTCCTTAGATGCTGGTTTAGAATATGAACAAAAAGTATGGTCATTACTATTTGCTGGTGATGATCAAACTGAAGGAATGAAAGCATTTTTAGAAAAAAGGCGGCCGACTTATACTGGAAAATAGTTGGTATTAGCCCTATTAATAAGGAGGATTTTAGTTTAATGAGTATTTTACTTAACCCTAAAAAATATCAAGACCGTAATTATCCTGATGAGCGTTCCAAAGAAATTATGCTAAAAACTATCGAGTGGTTTGAGGAAAAAGGGTTAGCCCGGCAAAAAGAACAATACCATGAGCGCGAGTTTTGTACTGATTTTCAAGAATTCGTAACTAAGGAAGGCTTTTTTGAAACCTTATTCTTGCCTAGCGGCTATGGTTCCGACCCCGACCAATATTACAGCACTTATAGAATGTATGAGTTCTCCGAAATCTGTGGATTTTACGGAGCCGCTTACTGGTACACATACCATGTATCCGCATTAGGGCTAAACCCAGTATTATTAGGTGATAATGAAGATGCTAAACATAAAGCGGCCGCTAAGCTGAAGGATAATGCCCTATGTGCTTTTGGTCTGTCGGAAAGAGACCATGGGGCCGATATTTATTCTACTTCAATGAAGCTGACTCCCCAACCTGATGGTACTTACTTAGCTAATGGCAGTAAATATTATATTGGTAATGGTAATGTAGCTAGTACAGTGACTGTATTTGCTAAAATTGAAGGAACTGATGAATATGTTTTCTTCGTAGTTGATTCAGCTCATCCTAATTATGAACTAGTGAAAAACATTATTGATTCGAACCAACAATTTGTCGCTGAATTCCAGCTTAATAATTACCCGATTACAGATGCCGAAATATTATCTCGTGGGCCTAAGGCTTGGGATGATATGCTTAATACTATTAATATTTGCAAAT
>CAZYLY010000027.1:0-15671 GCA_964648825.1 uncultured Syntrophomonadaceae bacterium | reverse complement strand
CAATGTGGGCTCTGTTATATATGTTGGTGATGGTATTTCTCGTGTATACGGATTACAGGGAGCCATGGCTGGCGAACTACTAGAATTCCCCGGAGGAACCTTCGGATTAGTTCTAAACCTTGAAGAAGATAACGTCGGAGCCGTTCTTCTTGGTGATTATTCACATATTAAAGAGGGCGATGTAGTTAAAGCTACCGGTAGAATAATGGAAGTACCAACTGGCAGAGCTATGTTAGGCAGAGTTGTTAACGCACTTGGTCAACCTATAGATGGAAAAGGACCTATTAATACGGACAAATTCCGTCCTATGGAGCGTGTTGCTCCAGGTGTTGTAACTCGTTCACCTGTTGACACTCCCATGCAGACTGGTTTAAAAGCTATAGATTCAATGGTTCCAATTGGCAGAGGACAACGTGAATTAATTATCGGTGACCGCCAAACTGGAAAGACTGCTATAGCTATTGATGCAATTATAAACCAAAGAGAAAAGAAAGATATGATATGTATCTATGTAGGCATAGGGCAAAAACAATCTACTATAGCTGGTATTGCAGCTAAGTTAGAAGAAATGGGCGCTATGGACTACACTGTTATCGTAGCCGCTACTGCTTCTGAACCTGCTCCTTTGCTATACATAGCTCCTTATGCTGGCGTAGCGATGGCTGAAGAGTTCATGGAAGGCGAATCGGCAGATGTGTTGATTATTTATGATGACCTTTCTAAACACGCGGTTGCTTACCGTGAAATGTCATTATTATTACGTCGTCCTCCCGGACGTGAAGCATATCCTGGGGACGTTTTCTATCTCCACTCTAGATTGTTAGAAAGAGCTTGTAAGCTAAACCAAGACCATGGCGGAGGTTCAATAACAGCATTACCTATTATTGAAACCCAAGCCGGTGACGTATCAGCTTACATTCCTACTAACGTTATTTCAATTACTGATGGACAAATCTATCTTGAAACCGACCTCTTCTATGCTGGACAAAGACCTGCTATAAATGCGGGATTATCAGTTAGCCGGGTTGGTGGAGCTGCTCAAACTAAAGCTATGAAATCAGTTGCCGGACAGTTACGTCTAGACCTGGCTCAATATCGTGAACTAGCGGCTTTCTCACAGTTTGGTTCTGACCTAGATAGAGCTACAATGGCTAGACTTACTAGAGGGGAAAGAGTAACTGAAGTTTTAAAACAAGGTCAATATTCACCTATGCCGGTAGAAGAACAAGTAGTAGTTATATTTGCCGGCGTTAATGGATTTTTAGATGACCTGCCCAATGATAAAGTGGGAGAATTTGAAATTGATTTCTTAAAATTTATGCGTAGTACTTATGCTAATGTTTTAGGTGATATTAGAGGCGGCGCCAAAATAGATGGCGACCTAGAACAAAAACTTACTACTGCTATAAATGAATTCAAGTCCACTTTTGCAGTTTAGGTGGTGAATAATTAATGGCAGGTGCAGTAAGAGATTATAAACGGAGAATACGCAGCGTTAAAAATACTCAGCAAATTACTAAGGCTATGAAGATGGTGGCAGCTGCTAAGTTGCGCCGTGCTCAGGAAAGTGCTGAAGCCTCAAGGCCATATACTGAAACGTTGCAAGATACATTAGCTAGATTAGCGGGAGTAGCTTTTGATGTTAAACATCCCTTATTAGTAAAAAGGGAAGAAGTCCGTAGAGTGGGTTATGTAGTAATAACTGCTGATCGGGGACTATGTGGTGCTTATAATACTAACATTATACGTGCGGCTACCAATGCAATGGCTGAAGATACCCGAAATATTGATAATAGTATAGTTGCGGTGGGGAGGAAAGCTAGAGACTTTTTCCGCAAACGGGGTGGCGTAGATGCTGAATTTACTAATCTAGGAGACAATATCGGCTATGCTGATGCTCGGGAAGTAGGACAATATATTACTAATGCCTACGAAAACGAAGAACTAGATGAAGTATATTTAGTATATGCTCGCTTTGTAAATATTATTAGGCAGATTCCAACGGTAACTAAGATATTACCGATTGAACCTCCTACTACAGACACGGAAGAACAATATGTAGATTATATTTATGAACCTAGCGCAGAGGAGATACTATTATCCTTATTACCAAGATATATAGGTAGCCAAATATACCATGCCATGCTAGAAGGTAAAGCTAGCGAACATGGTGCCAGGATGACTGCGATGGGTAATGCTACGGAAAATGCCGGAGAGATTATTGAAAATCTAACTTTAGTAATGAATAAGATTAGGCAAGCAGCCATCACAGACGAAATCTTGGATATTGTTGGTGGCGCCGAAGCTCTCAATAAAGGAGGAAAGTAGAGGATGGCGAACGTAACATATGGAGAGGTAACTCAGGTTATAGGCGCGGTTGTTGATATTCGCTTTAAACCCGGTGAACTACCTGATCTAATGAACGCTATAACTATATCATCTGAAGGTCAAGCTACAAAAGTGACCCGGGCAATAAATGTAACCCTGGAAGCTATGCAGCATCTCGGCAATGATACCGTAAGATGTGTAGCCTTAAGTCCGACCGATGGTATTATGAGAGGCATGAAAGCAACTAATACAGCTGCTTCAATTACCGTACCAGTAGGTGATGAGTGTCTAGGCAGAATATTAAATGTTTTAGGTGAGCCAGTTGATGAAAAAGGACCTGTTACAACCAAAGAAAGATGGGAAATTCATCGCAAGCCACCAGCCTTAGTTGACCAAATGCCGGCTACCGAAATGCTGGAAACCGGAATTAAAGTTGCTGACTTGATTTGTCCTTATGCTAAGGGCGGTAAAATAGGACTATTCGGCGGAGCTGGTGTTGGTAAAACTGTTATTATCATGGAACTTATAAGAAATATTGCTTATGAGCATGGCGGATATTCCGTTTTCACTGGTGTTGGTGAAAGAACTCGTGAAGGTAATGACTTATGGGAAGAAATGACTGAATCTGGTGTTATAGATAAATGCGCCCTTATATACGGGCAAATGAACGAACCTCCTGGAGCACGTCTACGGGTAGGTTTAACCGGACTAACTATTGCGGAATATTTCCGTGATGTAGGTGGTCAAGACGTTCTAATATTTATTGATAATATATTCCGTTTCGCTCAAGCAGGTAACGAAGTGTCGGCGCTGTTAGGGCGTATGCCTTCTGCGGTTGGTTATCAACCTACCTTAGCAACTGATATGGGTTTACTCCAAGAACGTATTACGACTACACGTAAAGGTTCTATTACCTCAGCCCAAGCAGTTTACGTACCGGCTGATGATTTAACTGACCCGGCTCCGGCTACAACTTTTGCTCACTTAGATGCTACTACAGTTCTAGCACGTTCTATTGCTGAGCTAGGTATATATCCGGCGGTTGACCCTCTAGATTCAACTTCCAGAATTCTAGACCCACAAATAATTGGGGATAAACATTACGCAACTGCACGTGGAGTGCAACAACTGCTACAAAGGTATAAAGAATTACAAGATATTATTGCTATTCTAGGTATGGATGAATTATCTGATGAAGATAAGCTTATCGTATCTAGAGCAAGAAAAATTCAAAGATTCTTATCACAACCTTTCCACGTTGCGGAGCAGTTTACTGGAAATGCTGGACTTTATGTTCCTATAGCTGATACGGTTGATTCCTTCTCGCAAGTTCTGGATGGCAGACATGATAATTTACCGGAAGCAGCATTTTTAATGGTAGGTAATATAGATACTGTTATTGCTAAAGCTAAAAGACTGGAGGCGTAGTCTATGGCAGAAAACACCTTCATGTTAGAAGTGGTAACCCCTGAGCAAATCTTATTTAAAGATGAAGTTCAGTTTATGGTTGCTCCCGCTGTCGAAGGTGAACTCGGGGTAATGCGTAATCATGCTCCACTAGTGGCGGAACTTAAGATTGGTGTTTTACGCTACAAAGATATTAGTGGTGAAACGAAACGCATGGCCTTAAGTGGTGGCTTTGTTGAAGTTATAGATAACACAGCCAGAATACTAGCAGAGACAGCGGAAGTTGGAGAAGAAATTGATGTTCTTCGAGCTAAAGCTTCGAAGGAAAGAGCCGAACGGCGCTTAGCCGAACGAGATCAAAACATTAACTATATTAGAGCTAAAATGTCACTGCAAAGGGCTATTTCTAGATTAAATGCAGCAGAATCAAAGTTTAACTAATAAATTTAAAAGCCGGAAGCATATAAAATGATGTCTTCCGGCTTTTATAAATGGTATAATTAAATAAGATTCGTAAAATTCAAAAAAAATTAGCTTAAGGGGAGTCAGTGGGGTAGAGCTAATGGAAAATATGCTGAAAAGTCTTATCATTGTTACACTAATATATTATTTATTTAAAGGGCTTATTTATTTGATTTTATGGCAAACATCCTTCAAAGTACAGGAGCGTGCCTTAGCTGCTAAAGAGGAAAGGATAAGGAAAAGGAAAGCCAAAGAGGAACTCTGGCAAACGGAGCCTCGGAATAAAAATAAATAGTGGGAATATATAATATTAACACCCAAGGCAGGTGGGGGAAATTATGAAAATTCCATTTTTAATACTAATAGGTAGTGTTTTAATTGTCACGATTATTTTTGCTATTTTAATCTGGAGACAATCAATTAAATTTGAAAAAAAGGCTCAGGTGGCTAAACAGCGATTGGATGATTATATTAAGACTAATGAACTAGAGGATAAGCGGGAAGTGAAGAGGTAGGGGCAAACGACCCTGTTTGCCCGTTAGGAAACCAAAAAAGCACCGAAAGGTGCTTTTTTTAACTACAATAATAAATTAAATCTGTGCAAGTCCTAGTGAATCTGTGTAACTCTGTGTTGAATTGTAACCTAAAACGGTATCCGATTAGTCTTAGACCAAATCTTCATTTCTTTCGCACTGTTTAATAATTCATCCCTAAAGTCAGGATGGGCTAAATTAATTAAGGCTTCGGCTCTACCCCATACGGATAGTCCTTTCATATTAGCTTTGCCATATTCGGTAACTAAATATTGTACTTGAGTTCTCGGTACAGTTACAGCAGCCCCTGGAGTTAACAAGGGTCTAACCCGAGAGTGAACATTGCCTTCCTTATCTTTAAAGGTAGAGGAGAAAGCTAAGAAGCTCTTGCCACCTTTAGAGTGGAAAGCACCGATAACGAAGTCTAGTTGTCCACCAGTCCCAGATATTTGTCTTAAACCGGAGGTTTCGGAACAAACTTGTGAAAGTAGGTCAACTTCTAGGATGTTATTAATCGACATTACATTATCATGTAGGGCTACCCGGGCTGGATCATTAGTATGCAAAACAGTACAAGATGCTAGCCGGGGGTTATCATCAAGGAATTCATAAGTTTCCGGTGTTCCTAAGCAGAAGGAATAGGTACTTTTGTTAATGTCGTAAGCTTTTTTAGCATTAGTAACTTTGCCGGCCTCGTACATTTTTACAAAAGCATCGCAAAACATTTCACTTTGGATACCTAAATCTTTAAGGTCTGAATCAGCTATCATATTGCCAATTAAGTTAGGTAGTGCCCCAATGCCTAACTGTACACAAGAACCATCTACAATTTCTTCTACTATATATTCAGCTATTCTTCTTTCTTCAGCAGATGGTGCCGGTGATGGCGGAGTAGCAAAAGCTGGTGTATTAGTGCCTTCGATAATATAATCTATTTCACTAATATGTACATATTCATCATTACCGCCTAAACAGCGAGGTAGGGATTCATTAACTTCCACGATGGCAATTTTGGAGTTTAAGGCTAATCCGCGGTTATGGGAGTTACCTAAACCAAAATTAAAACATCCTTGTTTATCCATAGGAGTAACTTGGGCTACCCATACATCTGGCCATAGATGGGCAAAATCATGATTATGAGCCAACAATGTAGCTTCATGGTAATTAAAGGGGTTATGTGCAGCCAGACCGAAGTCTCCGGCTTTACGGTCGATAAGGGTAAAATACCAGCTAAAATACTGGAATGATTTTTGTTCTGGGTCCCCTTTAATAACTTCAGGAATAGGCAGTACAGTACCTGTACCACGAATTGCTACACCTTGCAAACCGTCGCCGGCTCTTTTTCCCAGTGCCATGTCAAAATCAACCGGCTTGGTGGCAAACATGCCATAATCAATAATGTTGTTAGATTTAACTAACCGTGCTGCTTCTTCAGCAGTAATAAGTTTTCTTTTGTATTCTTCCATTAAAGTACTCAACAAAATTCCCCCCCAATTTCTTTCACTTTTTTTTATAAATGAGCATCATTACATATATATTAGAATATTCGCACAAAAACTATTTAATCCTTTTTTATAATGAAGAAAAAATTGAAATCTTCCCACAAAAGTAAAAAGTTCTTCTCCGAATTAACGATAATTATATTAAGTTAGCAGAAAAAAAGGCATAATAGGATATAATGCCGAAGTAAAAACTTGATATACTTTGGATAAGAATAATGAGGAGCGACCTGATGTTTACGACTAGAATTATTAATGTAAATGAAAAAGATAAATATAACTCTTTTGTAGAAAAACATAGCCAGGGCCATTTTCTGCAATTATGGGAATGGGGTCAAGTCAAAAAAGGAATGGGATGGGAGTTCCTGCCCTTAGTTGTAGAAGAAAAAGATGAAATAAAAGCATCATTATTAATCCTTAAACGACGTTTACCCCTTCCCGGATTAAATAAATGTATTTTTTATTCCCCCCGGGGTCCGGTAGTCGATATAGGTGATGAAGAATTATGCCAAACCTTATTTGCTGGAGCCAAGAAAATTGCTAAGGAACATGGGGCTATTTTTTTAAAAATTGATCCTGATGTAAAAAAGGAACATAAACCCTTTAGCCATATTCTTACTAAGTGTGGATTTAAAAAGAATGAAACCGGACTTGATTTCGAGGGGGTACAGCCGAATTTCGTTTTTCGTCTGGATATAAAACCTGATGAAGAAACCTTATTAGCTAATATGCATTCGAAATGGCGTTATAACATTAGGTTAGCCGAACGTAAGGGAGTTACCATCAGGGAAGTACATAGTAAAGAGGAATTAAAAGTTTTTTATGAAGTTTTAGTAGAAACTGCGCAGCGGGATAAGTTTTTAATTAGGGGTTATGAATATTTCGAATGGATATGGGATTATATGGTGGAAGGCGGCTATGCAAAAGTTTTCCTGGGCGAATATGAAGGACAAACCGTAGCTGCTACTTTAGCTATGCTAACTGGTGATAAAGTCTGGTATTTATATGGGGCTTCAAGTAATGAATATCGTAATGTTATGCCTAATTACTTAATTCAATGGACGATGATTCAGTGGGCTAAAAAACATAATTGTACGCTATATGATTTTAGGGGAGTTTCTGGTGATATTGATGAGAGTAATCCCCTGTATGGTTTATATAGATTTAAAAAGGGTTTTAATGGGGAATTCACCGAGTTTATCGGTGAGTGGGATTATGTATATTCACAATTTTTCTATAGGTTATGGAATAATGTATTACCACTGTATCTGAAAGTTACTCGCGCTAAGGCATAAATCGGGTTGGGGGGATTCTAAGGTTTATGGATAGTTTTTTAGAAGATAAATGGATTGAGATAGATGTCTTAGCTATTAAAAGGAACTTAAACGCTATTCAAGCTCACCTAGATGAACGGGTAAGGCTGATTGCCGTAATAAAGGCCAACGGATACGGGCAGGGTGCAGTAGAAATGGCACGCATTTTATATCAAAACGGGGTAGACTTTTTTGCCGTTACCCTGCTGGAAGAAGCCTTAGAAATTAGGCAAGCAGGTATTCGGGCTAGTATTATGTTACTTAGCCCTATTACTACAGAAAATCAAGTTAAATGTGCGATAGAAAACCGGATTACTTTAATTATTACCTCTATGTATGATGCTCAGCTAGTCGATATGGTGAGCCGCCAGCTAAAGGTGGCAGTAAATATTCACCTTAAAGTAGATACCGGACTGGGCAGATTTGGCATTGATGAAAATGAATTATTAGAAATAGGCGCTTTTTTGAAGGATAATCCTTATATTTATTTAGAAGGAATATTTACTCATATGGCGGAAGCTGGTAATGAAAAATATACCCGCCAGCAATTTGCTCAATTTCAAGATATAATAAGCTTTTTAGAAGCAAATAATATTCACATTCCGGTAAAGCATTGTGCTAATAGTACTGTATTTCTAAAATATCCGTTTATGCACTTAAATGCAGTAAGAATAGGTACCTTATTATCGGGACAGTTTCCGGTTGGTAAAATACCCCATCCGTTTACTTTGATCGACCCTTTTGCTTATAAAACGAGGGTAATTGCGATACGCGCTTTACCTGCCGCAAGTTTTCTAGGCTATTTTCGAACTTACCGTTTAAAACAAGAGGCCCAGGTCGCAGTTATACCGGTGGGATTTAATGATGGTTTAATGTTAGAAGTAGCTAATCCCCCTACTAACTTTTTAGATTTACTAAAAATATTAGCCCGTCAGTTTTTGAAATACTTTAATTTCCCTCGATTTAATGTGATGGTTAAGATAAAAGGTCATTTCTACCCGATAAGGGGAAAAGTTTTTATGCAAATGGCATTAATCGAACTGCCTATTCATAGTGATGTAGGTATAGGTGATATTGTTGAAGTGCCGATGAGAAAAACCTTAATCAATAGGAATGTAAATTATGTATATGTAAAAGACGGAATTCCGGGCAAAGTAAGACAAGATGATAAAACGGTATATGTAGGGTGTGAAGAAGAGTGAGGGGTGAGTAGTGGAAGATGGAAAGTTGTAGGTGGAGGGTAAACCATCTTATTGATAATTAAGAATTAGAAATTAATAATTAAAAATTAAAAATTCTATTAGGTAAGGAGGGAATATTTTGCGGAAGAAAATTGTAGTCGGCGGGATAGTCGTATTTGTATTAATAATTGCTTTTTTGGCAACTACTACAACTAATGTAAATCCAAATAAGTTAGCATCTTCAGGTGCTCCTAAAATAGGAGTTATCGAAGTAAATGGTGCTATTGTCGGTGATACTTCTATAAGCTTTATTAATAGTGAAACGGCCAGTGCTAATCAGATTATGGCAGCGATTCGTAAAGCAAGTGAACGCCAAGATATAAAAGCAGTAGTTCTAAGGATTAACAGCCCCGGGGGGACCTCAGGCGCTTCTCAGGAAATCGGCATTGAATTAGATCGGCTTAGGGAAACGGGGAAGCCGGTCATTACTTCCATGGGTGATGTATGTGCATCAGGCGGTTATTGGATAGCTTGCAGCAGTGACCATATTGTAGCCAACGGCTCCACTCTAACGGGCAGCATTGGGGTAATTATGGAGCTTACTAATTTAGAAGGCTTATATGAGAAAATCGGCATAACTTCTCGGGTAATTAAAAGCGGAGAATTTAAGGATATAGGTTCATCATCACGCGAATTGACGCCAGAGGAGCAAGAACTTTTGCAAGCAATTATTGACGATTCTTATGAACAGTTTTTAGACCAAGTGCGCAAAGGACGGCAAGATAAAATAGATGGGGAAGAATTAAAAAATATTGCCGACGGCAGAATTTTCTCTGGACGCCAAGCACTAGAATTAGGCTTAGTAGATAGTATCGGTAATTATTATGATGCGATAAGCAAAGCTGAGGAAATGGCGGGTGTTTCTGCTGGAGCCGAGGTGGAAAAATTAACGGGCAGCAGTTTTTGGGATGCTTTTGCTTTAAATACGCGGGTTAAGGATATCCTAGTAAATGATTTTATACAACTTAAGTAGTCTTATAGAGGGTTTTGACGGGAAAGGAAGATAATATGAGTTTAGTAGAAATAATATATGGGGTTTTATTTAGCCCCGCAGCTACTTTTAAAACTTTAAGCAGAAATAAGCCCTGGCTAATCGGCATTATAATTTACTTAATAGTAATGTCATTTAATATGATTATTAACCGGGGTATGACCTTAGCAGAGCCGGTACAAGAAATATTACCTATTCCAGCAGCTTGGACTTCAGTGGGAGCTGTAATAGGGATAGTATTTTCCTTAATTATGATTTTTGTTATGGCAGGGATCTTTTCCTTATTGGCAGAATTATTTTTTAGTAATGCCTCTCCTAATGCTAAAGGCTTATTAACTTGTCTTAGTTTAGCATCCTTACCTGGATTAATTGGGGCGCCTTTACAATATACGGCTACGGTAATAGGCTTATCTTCACTGGCAGCATTTATAGCATTTATTGTTGCTATATGGTTAATTGTTTTACAAGTTATTGCCCTTAGGGAGTCACTGGAGCTGACTACTAGTCAAGCCGTAGTTTTATTTATAATTCCGCTTATCACTATTTTCGTTTTAATCGTGGGATTTACTGCTATTATAATTTACATGATGCCTTTTTACAAATAAAGGAAGGATTTTTTTTTAGCTTGCCGAAATGTTAATGTAGGAGTATCTTTTGGGGGGGAGTTGCGATTAATTCTATATTAATAGTTGATGACCAGATAGGAATACGACGCCTACTAGAGGAACTTTTTAAAAGGGAAAAGTTTAAGGTGCATTTAGCTGCAGACGGAAGGGAAGCTGTAGTTAAAGCCCAAGAATTATTACCTGATGTTATAGTCATGGATATGAAGATGCCTGTTATGGATGGTTTAGCAGCAGCTAAAGAAATTTTAGCCCTTAATGAAAAGCAAAATATAATTATGATGACTGCTTATGAGGAAACGGAGCTTGTAAATCAAATATTAAGAACTGGGGTTAAAAGATGTATTACTAAGCCGTTTGATATTATGGTCTTACGGGGGATAGTTCAGGAAGCACTAACAGATAATATAGGTTGAGCAAAATAATTAGGAGTGATTGAAAAAATGGCACTAGTAACTGTAACGGAATTATTGCATAAAGCAGATCAAGGGGGATATGCTGTAGGAGCTTTTAATGCTAATAATATGGAAATAGTGCAAGCTATTATGGAGGCAGCGGAAAAGGAAAATGCCCCGGTAATAATGCAAGCTAGCCAAGGTGCTATAAAATATGCGGGGTTAGAATTTTTAACTGGTTTAGTAAGAATTGCTGCTACTTCTACTAAAATCCCTATCGCTTTACATTTAGACCACGGTACAGATTTCGAGCAAATTGTTAAATGTATTCGCAGTGGTTTTACTTCGGTTATGTTTGATGGTTCTAAACTAGCATTAGAAGATAATATTGCCGTAACTAAGAAAGTCCTTGAAATTGCACGTCCAATCGGAGTATCAGTTGAAGCAGAACTGGGTAAAATTGGGGGTACTGAGGATGATGTGCATGTAGATGCGAAGGATGCCATGTATACTGACCCCGAAGAGGCCCGGTATTTTGTGGAACAAACCGGGGTAGACAGCCTAGCAGTTGCTATAGGTACAGCTCATGGTCAATATAAAGGGGAACCTCAGCTGGACTTTGAACGTTTAACTAAGATTAAATCTTTAGTTAATATACCTATTGTTTTGCATGGCTCTTCGGGGGTACCTGATGAAGCCATTACTAAAGCTATTGAGTTAGGCGTGTGTAAAGTAAATATTGACACTAATATAAGGGAAGCATTTGTACACAAAATGCGCCAAGTTATGGCTGGAGACGCTAATGAAATTGACCCTCGTAAAATATTAGGCCCAGCCCGAGATGCTACTGTCGAAATTATCAGAGAAAAAATTAGGCTATTTAAAAGTTCGGGGCAAGCTTGAAAAATAATTGATTGGAGGTAGGTTTCTTTTGCGTATTTTTATCGATTCTGCTAATATAGAGGAAATAAGAGAGATTAACTCTATGGGTTTTCTGGCTGGTGTAACTACCAATCCCACATTAGTAGCTCGCGAGAAAAAAGATTACAAAACTGTTATTAAAGAAATATGTGATATAGTTGATGGGCCTATAAGTGCTGAAGTTATTGGATTAAGCTTAGATGAAATGCTTAACGAAGCACATGAATTAGCAGCCATTAATAATAATGTTATCATTAAGATTCCCCTTATTGAGGCTGGTTTACAGGCGATAAAAACGCTTAAAGCCGGAGGTATTTTTTGTAATGCCACTTTAGCCTTTTCTGCTAACCAGGCATTACTAGCTGCTAGGGCCGGAGCAAAATTCGTCAGCCCTTTTATCGGCAGAGTAGATGATATAGGAAATGATGGTCTTATTATATTAGATGACATCTTAACAATTTATGATCAATATTTGATTGAAACGGAAGTAATTGCAGCTAGTATAAGACATCCTATGCATGTAATAGAAGCCGCTAAACTAGGTTCACATATAGCTACAATTCCTTATAAAGTAATTAAACAGATGATTAAACATCCGCTTACTGATGCCGGTATAGAGCAATTCCAACTAGACTGGGAGCAAGCGTTTAAGTAGTCTAAATCGGAGGGTTTGTTTTGTTAGAAAGAGAATTAGCTTTAGAATTTGCACGGGTTACAGAAGCAGCTGCTTTAGCTGCGGCTCGTTGGGTGGGCAAGGGAGACAAGGAGTCAGCTGATGGTGCAGCAGTTACTGCTATGCGAGTTATGTTTGATACTGTATCAGTTGATGGGGTGGTTGTAATCGGGGAAGGGGAAATGGACGAAGCTCCTATGCTATATATCGGGGAAAAGGTGGGTATAGGTGTTCCTCCCCAGGTTGATATTGCGGTGGATCCCTTAGAAGGAACTAATATAGTAGCCAAAGGCTTAACTGGAGCTATTGCTGTTTTAGCTGTTGCTCCTAAAGGTGCCCTGTTACATGCCCCAGATATGTATATGGATAAAATTGCAGTAGGACCGGAAGCTAAAGGGCGAATTCATTTAGCCGCCCCGGTAAGAGAAAATATTAAAGAGGTAGCTAAAGCTTTAGGTAAATTAGTATGTGAAGTAACTGTAGTAATATTAGACCGACCCAGGCATCAGAAAATAATTGAGGAAGTACGCAGAGCCGGTGCTAGAATAAAATTAATTAGTGATGGGGATGTATCTCCCGGTGTAGCCGCAGCATATGGCAATTCGGGAGTTGACATATTAATGGGTATAGGTGGTGCTCCAGAAGGAGTCATTACAGCCGCAGCTTTAAAATGTATGGGAGGGGATTTTCAAGCAAAACTTTGGCCCGAAAGCGAAGCAGAGATTACTAGGTGTAAAGCGATGGGTATTGAGAACCCGGATAAAATTTTTACTATGGATGAATTAGTTAAATCAGATGATGTCATTTTCGTAGCTACTGGAATTACTGATTCTTTCCTGCTTAAAGGGGTACGTTATGATAAAAGACGCGCTATTACCGAAACTCTAGTAATGCGTAGCACTTCGGGAACTATTAGACACATTGAGGCTAATCATGACTTAGACCGCAAACCGCTTTTCAAGGATAACCGTATTAAAAAATTATTAATCGATTAAATCTTTTAGGGTTTAAATAGCCTATTTATAGGAATAATCTTTTAGTAAACATACATAATTCCTAGTCCGCTCTTACTAATATGTATTTATCTGTCCTAGGGCGACTCATTCAAGTCTGTTATAATTAATCTCTTTCCAACTTATTTCTTATTTACGGGAATGATGATGCTTTCCCGATATTAATATCTGCTTATATTTAGAAAGGAGGAAAATTTTGAATATCTCGGAATTAGACAATAAAACTATGTTAGAACTCTACCAAATTGCTAAAGACAATGGGCTGGTTGGGTATTCTAAATTACGCAAAAAGGAGTTAGTTTTTGAAATAACTAAGGCTTTAACTCGTTCGGATGAATTACTGCAAGCTAGTGGGGTCTTAGAAATTATGCCTGATGGATACGGATTCCTGCGTCCCTTTGCTTACTTACCCAGTCACGAAGATATATACATTTCACCTTCACAAATACGTAAATTTGAATTAAAAACAGGTGATTTAGTCGCGGGACAAGTTAGATCCCCTAAGGATAATGAACGTTTTTATGCCATGCTTAAGGTACAAGGGGTAAATGGCTTTCCACCGGATGATGCGACTAAAAGGGTGCATTTTGATGCTTTAACCCCTTTATACCCTACCGAGCGGCTTACTTTAGAAACGGAATCCCGGGAATTATCTACCCGCATTATTGATTTAATCGCGCCCATTGGCAAAGGCCAACGGGGCCTAATAGTAGCCCCGCCTAAAGCAGGTAAAACTATTTTATTACAAAAAATAGCTCAAGGAATTACGAAAAATCATCCCGAATTAAAGGTAATTATTCTCTTAGTTGATGAACGGCCGGAGGAAGTAACAGATATGCAACGTTTAACTTCAGCCGAAGTGGTAGCTTCCACCTTTGATGAACCTCCTGAAAATCATGTTAAAGTAACTGATATGGTTTTGGAACGGGCTAAAAGGTTAGTCGAACATAATCAAGATGTCGTAATCTTAATGGATAGTGTTACCCGTCTGGCCAGGGCGCATAACTTAGTTGTTCCGCCTAGTGGCAGAACTTTATCTGGCGGTATTGACCCCGCCTCACTTGATAAACCGAAACGTTTTTTTGGTGCAGCTAGAAATATTGAAGAGGGCGGCAGTCTTACCATTATTGCTACAGCTTTAATCGAAACAGGTTCGCGAATGGATGAAGTAATTTTTGAAGAATTTAAAGGACGGGGCAATATGGAATTAGTTTTAGATAGAAAATTAAGTGAGCGCCGTATATTCCCAGCTATAGATATTAAAAAATCAGGCACCAGAAAAGAAGAACTGCTTTTAAATAAAGAAGAAATGGAATTAACCTGGATATTGCGCAATACCTTTAACGAACATTCACCAGTTGAAAGTATGCAGATGATGATTGACACGATGAGAAAAACTAAGTCTAATGCAGATTTATTAAGAGCAGCGCCGGTTGTTTTCGGGAAAAAAGAATATACCAGAACTTCTTTTTAATAAAAAATTGAATAAAAGCTGAATTTTTTGTACAAGATAAGGGTCAGAAGACCCTTTTTTTGTGTGCAGAAATGAGGTGAATTAATTGCTCATTAAGAGATTGACAGGTGCTTTAGTATTATGCACCTTATTTGTTATGTCTAATATTAATGGAGCAGAGGCGGCTTTAACTAGAGGCAGCTTTATACCAGTTGCCAGTCTTAATAAGATTACTACCGAAAGCAAAATTAAATATTATGAAGTAAAAAAAGGCGATACCTTATGGGATATTGCGCAAAAACATCAAGTTGAGCTTAGTACTCTACAGGTTATGAATAACTTAAATAAAAATAGTATTTTATCAGTCGGACAAACTTTAGAAATTCCCTATAATAGGGCTAAAGTGCACACTATTAGTAAGGGTGAAACTATGTGGGATATAGCATTAAAGTATGAAGTGGAGGTTAGCCAAATTATTAAGGCTAATCCCACGAAAAAACCTAATGCACTTAAGATTGGGGATAAAATAGATATTCCTGATAGTATCAGCAGCAGAACTTTAATCGCTTATCAAGAACCATCACGTTCCTTAGTTCGCGAAGTAGCCCAATTTATGTGGCCTTTAATTGGGAATATAACTTCTAAATATGGATGGCGCTCCAGCGGTTTTCATCATGGTTTAGATATTGCAGGTGATAGAGGGACCGCTATTAAGGCTGCAGCAGCGGGAACCGTACTATGTACCGAATATAAGTCGGTATACGGAAGAACCGTAATAATTAAACATTTAGACGGATATGAAACTTGGTATGCCCATAT
>CAZYLY010000026.1:0-15778 GCA_964648825.1 uncultured Syntrophomonadaceae bacterium | reverse complement strand
AGCGTTCATACGGGCACAAGAATTAGGTCAAAAATAGGGGAGGTTTATTATTAGATGGGCATCTTAGCAATAGTAGAAATAATAAATATGGCTTTTACTATTTTAGTATGGATAATAATAGGGAGATGTATTTTATCCTTTATTAGACATGACCCTTATCAACCTATCATTAAATTTATTTATGATGTCAGTGAACCGATAATGGCACCGTTTAGAAAGCTTATTCCTGCTTCTGGGGGAATAGATTTCTCACCATTCATAGCTGTATTAGCTTTAACCTTATTACAAAGATTAATTATTACTTTACTTTACACAATTTTATAAGGGAGTTTTTAACCATGGCCGACAAAGTAGAACTGTTAGCACCGGCAGGTACATGGGATGTATTAGAAAAAGTTGTCACAGCAGGGGCTGATGCTGTATATCTAGGGGGAAAAAAGTTTAACATGCGCCTCCTTAAAGGCGACTATAATTTCACCAATGAGGAAATATATTCTGCGGCTGGTTTTTTGCATAACCAAAATAAGAAATTATATATTACGCTTAATAATCTTTTTTTTGAAAATGAAATTCATGCAATTAAAGATTATCTATTATTTCTGGCGGAAGTTGGTGTTGACGGTCTTATCATACAAGATTTAGGGGTTGTCGATATAAGCCGGGAACTAGGGCTTAATTTACCTTTGCATGCTAGTGTACAGATGGGAATAGGTAATAGTGAAGCGGTAAGTTTTTTACAACAACAGGGTTTGAGTCGGGTTATATTATCGAAAAACTTAACTTTGGAAGAAATAACAACCATAAGCCAAACTACCACCATGGGGATAGAAATATTTACTCATGGTGATTTATGTATATCCCATACGGGACAATGCTATATGAGCAGCTTTATAGGCGGTGCCAGCGGGAATAGGGGTAGATGTATTAAGCCTTGCCGCTTTCCGTATAAGTTAGGTTCAAATGGTGATGAGGGTTATTATCTATCCCACAATGATTTATCCTTATATCCCTTATTACCACAGTTAATTAAGGCGGGGGTATGTTCTTTCAAAATAGAAGGCCGGATGCGCTCGGCTGAATATTTAGCTGCTATTATAAATGTATATCGCCAAACTATTGATAACATCCAGCATGATAAAGACGATTATCAGATTAAGGCGGAACAATTAAAGCAAATAGAAAGCATTAGAGTAAGAAACCTTACGACAGCAGGGATAGTAGACGGTTTAGGTGATGATATTGTTGATATTACTGGAGCTCGTGAACCTAAAATACCTACTAAGCCGCGTAAGCTTAAAGTACTGCTTAATGGGGATTCTGATAAAGAAATAGTT
Source organism: uncultured Syntrophomonadaceae bacterium (assembly GCA_964648825.1). GTDB lineage: Bacteria > Bacillota > Syntrophomonadia > Syntrophomonadales > Syntrophomonadaceae > JAAYRQ01. The sequence continues at coordinate 14,444 of CAZYLY010000026.1, read as the reverse complement.
AGGCAATATCCACAAGCAAAGTTAGCAGTCAAAATAGGCAATTTATCAGCTATCAACGCAATTAAAGAAAATTGTGATACTATTATTGCGGGACTGGAACAATTTATTGATGAAAAACGCGGATTTGATTTAAATGCTATTATCGAGCTGCTGGAAAATATTAAGGATACTGATATTGAGGTTAAGATAGAAACCCCACGTATTGTAACCCAAAAAAACTGGGCGAATATTACTAAATTAGCTATCGTGAATAAATATAATAATTTTAAGGGCATTATAGTTAATGATTTAGGTAGTTTACTTTATTTTTCTAAAGCTGAAATTCCCGTATGGGGTGGACCCAATTTAAATATTACTAATAAACAAGCGTACAAGCTACTTGCGGACATTGGCCTTTTGGGTTTATGTTTTTCGCCGGAATTAAAAATGGATAATCTTAAAGCAATAGATAAATTACCGGAAAATGGGGAAATAATTATTCACGGTTCTCTGGATAGCCTTATAACCGATTATCCAATTTTAGAAAGGCATACTAATGATGAACGATGTTTAGCTGATGAATATGGTCAAGAATATAAATTACGTTTAGATAAAGAAGGCAGAACCCATATATATTACCCTTATGATTTATGCTTATATCGTTATTTACCAGACTTATTAGATATGGGTATTATTAGGCTAAGAATAGATGGACATTTTTATGAGGACGATGTTTTAGCCCGAATAGTAGAAATATACCAAGAAAAATTGCATACTATGAGCAGTAACTTGCCTAGCCATAATAGGTTAGATGAGTTATTGAGTTTATCTGCCGGAAAACTAAGCCATTTATCATTTAGCAAAGCGAATATTTAAAAATAGGAATAAAGGAGGGTTCATCGTGATAACTGCAATTGAAATACGTAATCAAACTTTTGGCAAAGCTATGCGAGGTTATCAGGAGGAAGAAGTGAAAAACTTTCTATATCGTCTTTCCCAAGATTACGAGAACCTTTATAGCGAAAATGTTCAATTAAAAGAACAGCTACAAAAACTAGAGTATGATTTAGCCAAATACCGTAAAATGGAAGAAACTATGAATAATAGCTTAATACTAGCTCAACAAACAGCCGAAGGGCTAAAGGCGAATGCCCACAAAGAGGCCGAACTAATTCTAGAGGAATCTAAACACCGCATTGCTGATATGTTAATGATTTACCAGGAGATTATTAAACGTATGAATATATTTGGGGTAGAAATAAAGGCCCAGGTTAGTGCTCACTTAGATATGCTAGAAAAAAACCAAACTAAAATTGATGGTCTAGCTGAATATTTTTATAGTAAGGATATAAAAGACGTAATGGAGAAACTAGAAAAAATCACTTTAAATGAATAATAATTAGGAATTACCCTCAAAGGAGAGCGTTAGCTTTCCTTTTTTAAACCTCTTTTTTACTATTTAAAATAGCAGTTAACATAGCTATTAAAATTAGAATGGCTCCTATGAAGGCTCGCTCGGAAAACTGTTCACCAGCCCACAAGTAACCTGCTAATGCTGCAAATGCTGGTTCACTAGCTAATACGATAGCAAATCTAGTAGGGGTGCTGTATTTTTGCATACCGTTTTGCAATAAGAAAGCTAATGCGGTGGCAAAAACGGAGGTAATAATAATAGCTTGAACAGTAACTGCGGAAAAGCTAACCGGCATAGGTTCAGTAACTAAACCGATTCCCATACATAATAATCCGACAAAAAGTATCTGTACACCTGTAATGGCAACGGGATTATGCTGGTGGGCATATCTATCTACAGCAATTATATGGAAAGCAAAACCAAAAGCACATACTAACACTAAAGTATCGCCATAACCTAAATTAATATTATTGCCTTGGGTGGAAAGCAAAAACAAACCTATAGTAGCCAGGATAACTGAAATAATAGTCTGATAATGGGGAAAAGATTTTTTTAGTAGTGCATAAGTAATAGGAACTAAGACTACACTAAGCCCAGTTATGAAGCCAGCATTAGATGAAGTAGTATGGATTAAACCGATAGTTTGAAAAATGTAGCCGATGAATAAAAAAATCCCGATAATACAGCCATAAAAAATTGTAGACCAAGTTATTTTAAATAATTGCCGGTAAGAAATAAGAGCTAAGAATATAAATGCGATAAGAAATCTTAAGCCTAGAAATAAAAAAGGGCCGATGTCTGCTAAAGCACTTTTTACAATTACAAAGGTTGTCCCCCATATAAAGGCTACAAAAAGCATACTTAATTCGGCTATGGTCTGTCTATTTTTAGGCATAAATGTTTTTCCTTCTTTCTATTCAATGAAGCCTTTTCAAAACCCTTAACATTAACTTTTACCTGCAAGCGAAATTTTATGTTTATACATTTTGGCTGAATAATTATTAATATTAATCGGCACGCCATCTATAATACCATACCCAAGGTGGTTATAAGCAAAAAAATTTAGTAATGATACATTTTAAAATGTTTTGAAAAATAGCGTTGTCTATTCATACACTAAAATGTATAATTATTTAAGATTAGAATTTTACGAATAATAAGGAGTGAGCGTAATTATGAAAAAATGGGGGAAATTACTACTAGCAAGCATTTTAATATTGGGACTTGCTTTTGGTGCGGTAGGCTGTGGCGGAGGAGCATCTGATAATCAGTCAGATAATAATAACAACCAAAATAACGTGAAGAAGATTATTGTCGGTTCGGAAACAACTTTCCCGCCTTTCGAATTTGAAGAAAACGGTGAAAAAGTCGGTTTTGATATGGATATTATAAAAGCTATAGGTGAAGTACAAGGATATGAAGTAGAAATTAAATATCAACCTTTTGATTCCTTGATTACCGCATTACAAAGTGGACATATTGACTGTGCTGCATCGGGAATGTCAATTACCCCGGAAAGATTAGAAGCCATAGATTTTAGTGATCCGTATTTTGATGCTGGTTTAATAATAGCTGTTCGTAGTGATGAAAATAACATTAATGATATTGAAGATTTAGCTGGTAAAAGATTAGCTGCCCAGATAGGAACAATCGGGGCTGCAGCAGCTAATGGAGTAAAAGAAAAAGATGCTTCTACCACCGTAAGAACTTTCCAAAGTATTGGAGAAGCCTTTATGGAATTAGAAAAGGGCGGAGTAGATGCCATAGTTAATGACCATCCTGTAACTTCGTACTATATTCAGACTACTAAGGATAAAGGTAAGGTGAAAATGGTCGGGGAAGTATTTTCCGCTGATGACCAATATGGCATTGCAGTTAAAAAAGGCAATACCGAAATCTTAACTATGATTAATGAGGGCTTAGCGAAAATTAGAGAAAATGGTACTTATGATAATATATATGATAAATGGTTCACAGCAGACTAAATAGGTTATCGCTAAAAGCGCGAGTATAGCCTCGCGCTTTTGTGTGTGTAGGAGGCAAAAGTAGATGTCACTTTATTCATTGCAATTTATTTTTGGTCTAAGCATAATGGAAAGTAACGGTCTAAATATTTTAATTAAAAACTTTCCCAGCTTGATGGGAGGGGCTTATTTAACCTTAAAAATAACCGTACTTTCAGTTGGTTTTGGTATGATATTAGGCCTATTTTTAGGTTTATTTAAGTTATCGAAAAACAGAATAATCAATAGCATAGCTAGTCTTTATATAGACTTATTCCGGGGTACCCCACTCTTTGTTCAAGTATTACTTTTTTATTTTGGTATTCTACCATTATTTATGGACAATGTGACCCCTTTTCAAGCCGCGGTAATTACTTGTTCGCTTAATAGCGGGGCTTATATTGCCGAAATAGTCAGGGCCGGTATTCAAGCTGTAGATAAGGGTCAAATGGAAGCCGCCCAATCATTAGGAATGAATTATCCTAAGGCTATGTGGTATGTAATATTACCCCAAGCCTATAAGATTGTAATTCCGCCGTTAATTAATGAATTCATTATGTTATTAAAAGATACTTCCATAGTATCTATCATAGCCGCCGGAGAACTAACTGAAAGAGGTAGAATTATCTACTCCGTTACCTATGAGGCCACCTGGGTATGGGGTGGTGTAGCTTTAATATATTTTGTAATGACTAAGGTTTTATCTATAATAGGAGAATACACCGAAAGGAGACTAGCGGCTCAATGATACAGGTAAAAAATGTTTATAAAAGCTTCGGTGATTTAAAAGTCCTTAAGGGTATTGATTGTCATGTAGCCCATCGTGAGGTGGTATGTATAATCGGACCCAGCGGTTCGGGTAAGAGCACTTTATTACGCTGTATTAATCAGCTGGAAGGTGTAGATTCTGGACAGATAGTTATCGATGGGGAAGAAGTGACTAATCCAGATACTGATATTAATATAGTTAGACAACAAGTAGGTATGGTTTTTCAGTTATTTAACCTATTTCCTCATAAAACTACCTTAGAAAATATAACTTTGGCTCCTATTAAAATCAAAGGGGTAGATAAAAACGAGGCTCTTGATTTGGCTAATGAATTATTAAAAAAAGTCGGTTTGCAAGATAAAGCTAATGTATATCCTAATAATCTATCGGGGGGACAAAAACAACGGGTAGCCATAGCTAGAGCATTAGCTATGAAGCCCAAACTAATGCTTTTTGATGAACCTACTTCAGCCTTAGACCCGGAAATGGTAGGGGAAGTTTTAGCAGTTATGAAAGACTTAGCTTTAGAAGGAATGACTATGGTGGTAGTTACTCATGAAATGGGCTTTGCTAAAGAGGTAGGGGATAGAGTAATTTTTATGGACGAGGGTTTAATCGTGGAAGAAGGCTTGCCGGAACATATTTTTGCTAATCCCCGCAATCCGCGTACCCAAGCATTTTTGAGCAAGGTACTGTAATTATGTTCGCGGGGGGTGTGGAAATGGCTAAGTCTAGAATTATAAAAATTTTAGATATTTTAAAGCAAGATTACCCCAATGCTGAAACTATGCTAAATTTTAGTTCTTTATTTGAATTATTAGTCGCGATAGTCTTATCTGCCCAAAGTACAGATGAACAAGTAAATAATGTAACTAGTAGTTTATTTTGCAATTATAATTCGGCAGAGGATTTTGCGGCTCTTGATTTATCTGAATTAGAAGAATTAATTAAGGGAGTCGGTATTTATCGTAATAAGGCTAAGAATATTCAAGCTTTAGCCAGGGTAATTATTGAAGAATATGCAGGTCATATTCCAGAAACTTTAGAAGAATTAATAAAACTGCCAGGGGTAGGCCGCAAAACTGCTAATGTGTATTTGGCAGTAGGACTTAATAAACCTGGTCTAGGTGTCGATACCCATGTATTAAGAGTAGCTAATCGCATTGGGCTAGTAGCTACTAAAAATCCCACTCAAACCGAAATGGCTCTTAAAAAAGAGATTCCCCATACTAGATGGGGAGAGGCTCATCATTTATTAATTTTCCATGGGCGCAAAGTATGTAAAGCGCGCAAACCTAACTGTCAATTATGTAGCATAGCAAGGTTATGTGAAAAAAATTTAGAAATATAAGAATGTCTAAATTTTAAAAGTATTAATTATTTTCTTTACTTCATCTGCTTGGTTATTTAAGTATTCGACTTGTTTAATCATATCGAAAACGGCTTGTTCTTGGTTGCCAGCTAAATTATTAATTTCTATGGAATTGCTGGCTGTATTCCGGGAAATAGAGGATACATTTTTAACCGAATCGACTAATTCATCAGTAGAAGCCGCCATTTGCTGGGTGGCAGCAGCAATACTTTGTATTTCGGTATTAATACTATTAATAGAATTTACTATATTAGCAAAAATATTGCTAGTTGCATCTATAGCTGCAACCTGTTCGCGGTAAACATTCTTAGTGGTATTCATTTCATCGACTACTTTTTTAGTATTAGCTTGCATTTGTTTAATTAGAAATGCAATTTCATTAGCCGATAATGCAGATTGTTCCGCTAGTTTCCTAACTTCATCTGCTACTACAGCAAAACCTAGACCGTGTTCACCAGCGCGGGCGGCTTCAATAGCGGCATTTAATGCTAACATATTAGTCTGATCAGCTATACTGCTTATTACTTCTAGGATTTGCCCGATTTTAGAGGAGTTTTCATTAAGTTGCTGTACCGCTATACTAACTTCCTCTAAAGCCTTATAACTTTCTTCAACCTTAAGGTTTTGGGTTTGCAGAGCTTTTACCCCTTCTCCAATATCTTTTTGAGTATTAAGGGACATAGTTACATTTCTTTGATTATTATCGGCTATGGTTGCCGTAGTCTGGGCTAAAGAAATACTTAAATTAGTAATATTATCAGTAGTTAATGCTTGTTCTTCTACTCCTTGGGCAATTCTATTCATCGATAAATTTACTTCGGTACAAGCTGCACCTGTTTCTTCTGACAAGGCTAATAAAATACCAGAGGATTCAGCAATTACATCGGTAGCCTTATTAGTTTGGGTAATCAGGCGGCGTAATTGGCTGGCCATGTCATTTAAAGTATCAGCTACAATTCCCATATAACCTTCCGTTACATTTTCAATCTTGGCGGTAAGATTACCGGCTGAAACTTCTTTGGCGAACTCAGCCATTTGTAAAGCTGGGTCAACGAACTCCTTAATATTTCTCATGGAGGAAAAAAGACCGATAAAACCCCCCCCGATGAAAGATAAGGTAATAGTGAATAGCAAAGGGTTAACATGTGAATATTTAATAACGAGTATACCTATTCCTAACCCTAAAAAAGCCGCCCCTATTGAAGAACGCATTATTACTTTCATAGACATATTGCGTTTTTGTTTGGCCGATTCATTAGTTGAATTTGTTTGCATAAAAAAAATTCCCCCCCATGTCATTGTCCCCCTTATTTAAATGTCCGAATATTCTTTCGCTATATATATTGTTAATTCCTGCTTAAATATATTATTTATATTAAGAGAAAATGCCTAAGGAATTTTTTAGCAAGGTTGTCTTGGATGGCGCTATATGCTACAATTAAAGACGATTTTTAACGGGAATTAAACGAATACTAATTAAAGATTACATTTATTATAAGGTGGTTATTTAAGATGGCTAAAGGAAAATATGATGAAACATTAAATCTACCCAAAACTGAATTTCCCATGCGGGCAAATTTACCTAATAAGGAGCCGGAAATTCTAAAGTTTTGGGAGGATATTGATATATATAAAGAAATCCAAAACAAGAATCTGGGTAAGCCTAAGTTTGTTTTACATGACGGGCCTCCGTATGCTAATGGTGATATTCATTTAGGTCATGCGCTTAATAAAGTCTTAAAAGATATAATTGTCAAGTACCACTCTATGGTGGGTTATGATTCACCTTATGTCCCAGGCTGGGATACTCATGGTTTGCCTATTGAACAGCAGGCCATTAAAAATATGGGCTTAGATAGAAATAAAACTGATATCGTCCAATTTAGAAAGTACTGTCAAGAATATGCCTTAAAGTTTATAAATATTCAAAGAGAACAATTTAAACGCTTAGGAATAAGGGGGGATTGGGATAATCCTTATATTACCTTATTGCCCCAATTTGAAGCGGTGCAGATTAAAGTGTTTGGAGCTATGGCTAATAAAGGTTATATCTATAAAGGTTTAAAACCGGTTTATTGGTGTGCAGATTGTGAAACTGCTTTAGCTGAAGCGGAAATTGAATATAATGATAAGACTTCCTCTTCTATTTATGTAAAGTTTCCGGTAATTGACGGTAAAGGAATTATTCCTGAAGATGCCTATGTAGTAATCTGGACTACTACTCCTTGGACTATACCGGCAAATATGGCAATTAGTGTGCATCCTGAATTTGATTATGTATTAGTTATGGTTAATCAGGAAAAATATGTAGTAGCTAAAGGCTTACTGGAAGAATTAGCTGCCACTATGGAATGGACGTCATATGAGATTCTTAAGGAGTTTAAAGGTGAAGCCTTAGAAAGAGCCATATGCAAGCATCCTTTATTTGAACGGGAATCACTGGTGATATTAGGGGAACATGTTACTTTGGAAGCAGGTACCGGTTGTGTTCATACGGCTCCGGGACATGGGGAAGATGATTTTTATGTAGCTAAAGAATATGGATTAGAGGTAATTTCCCCAGTTGATAATAGCGGAAACTTCACCAGCGAAGCCGGCAAATATAAGGGAATGTTTGTGCAGGATGCTAATAAACATATAATTGCAGACTTACAGGAAAATAACCTGCTGTTAAAAGCCGGTTCCATTGAACATCAATACCCCTATTGCTGGAGATGTAAACACCCTATTATTTACCGCGCTACGGAGCAATGGTTTGCATCTATTGAAAATTTCCGCCCAGAAGCACTTGATGCGATTGATAGCGTAAAATGGATTCCAGCTTGGGGTCGGGAGCGGATTTTTAATATGGTCAGAGATAGAGGTGACTGGTGTATTTCCCGCCAGCGTACTTGGGGGGTACCTATTCCTATTTTCTACTGTGAAGATTGCGGGGAAACTATCATAAATGATGAGACTATTAATAGAATCAGTGACTTATTTGCCGAACACGGGTCAGATGTTTGGTTTGCCTGGAATGCAGATGAATTAGTACCGCCCGGGATGCAATGTAAATGCGGAAGTACTCATTTCCGTAAGGAAACGGACATTATGGATGTCTGGTTTGATTCTGGCTCCAGCCATATGGCAGTTTTGGAAACCCATCCTGACCTGCATTGGCCGGCTGATATGTATTTGGAAGGCAGTGACCAGCATAGAGGTTGGTTTAATTCTTCCTTATCAACGGCGGTGGCGGTTAAAGGGAAAGCGCCTTATAAAAGCGTATTAACTCATGGTTTTACTATTGATGAGCATGGCCGTAAAATGTCTAAGTCTTTAGGCAACTTAGGTAATGTAGGTGATCCCCTCAAGGTAATTAATGAACTAGGGGCGGATATTTTGAGGTTATGGGTATCTTCAGCCGATTATCGTACTGATATAGCAGTTTCTGATGCTATTATCAAGCAAACTGCTGAAGCTTATAGAAAAATAAGAAATACTTGCCGCTTTATTTTAGGCAATATTTATGATTTTAACCCGGAACAAGATATGGTTAAGTATGAAGAGCTGACTGAGCTGGATAAATGGGCCTTAATTAAGCTAGATAAGTTAATCTTGCGGGTAAATAAAGCCTATAGTGAATACGAATTCCATGTAGTTTTTCATACCGTGCATAACTTCTGTACTGTTGACTTAAGTAATATTTATTTTGATATTCTAAAAGACAAGCTATATTGCTCTACTCCGGGTGACCCCGAGCGCAAAGCAGCTCAAACCGTATTATATAAACTAATTAATTCTATAGTAGTTATGCTTACACCGGTATTAGCATTTACAACTGAAGAAATATGGGGATATTTAAGAAAGGAAGGGCAGCCGGCAAGTGTTCAATTACTAGATTGGCCTGCTGTTGCAGCCTATGATGATCTGGTTTTAGAAAAAAGACTAGAAAAGGTTATTAGTCTTCGAGAAGTGGTAACTAAAGCATTAGAAGAAGCCCGCAATAAAAAAATAATAGGACATTCTTTAGGTGCGGCTATTACTATCTATGCTGAAAAGGAATGGGCAGATATTTTACAAAAAACTCCGGCTTTAGAGAAGATATTTATTGTTTCCAGGGTAAATATTAATGAAGTAAATAGTAAACCGGCTGATGCAATTGCACTAGAAAACGTATTAGGAGTATGGGTAGAAGTTAAGCCTGCCACTGGGGAAAAATGTGAACGCTGCTGGATAATTGAAGAATCAGTTGGGGCTAATGATAATCATCCGACTTTATGTGCTAGATGCAGTCAAGTTGTAGAACAAATATAATGCCAGGAAAAGGCCGGCGTAGCTGTTAAAATGGAAAAGATATAGGTTGTATGTGTATTATAAGGGGAATCTGCTTCCCCTTAATTTGTACATAGATTTATTTAATAGCTGGTTAAATAGTTAATAATAGTATTTTTATTTAATAGATATGGAATAATATTAATAAACTAGTGAGGGCAAATGAAAGAAATTGACAAGGATTTGCATAAAGTAATTGAAGGGCTTACAACTAAAGTTGAAGAACTTTCCCGTAACATGGAAAGAATGAGTTTGGCTGAATACATTGAAATGCTAGAGAATCCCCGGCGTTTATTATTTACCAACTTTCTTTTAGGGATAGTGCGGGGGTTTGGTGCAGCTATTGGTTTTACGATATTAGCGGCTCTGGCATTATATTTTCTGCAAAAAATTATAATGCTGAACATACCGATTATAGGGGAATTTATTGCTGATATAGTAGCTATCGTACAGACCCAGTTGAAGGTGGGAGGGTATTAAAAAATAAAGAGGTGCGATAATTGGATTATAAAACAAAACTACTAGCAAAAAAAGAGGAAATAGAAACAGTAATTAAGGAAAGACAAGCTAGGTTAATGACACCCCTAAGTGAAACTACCGATGAATTATCCCTATATGACCAACATCCTGCTGATATTGCATCTGAAGTATATGAGCGGGAAAAAGATGCAGGCTTATTAGAAATGTTAGCCCTAGAAAAGGAAAAGATTGATGATGCTCTGCAAAGAATGGAGCAAGGGCAGTATGGGATTTGCGAAGGCTGTGGGCAGCATATTGAACCAGCTAGATTAAATAGAATTTTTAGTACTACTTTATGTGTAAATTGTGCCCAGAATATACAAGATAGTTATCGAAGACCAGCCGAAGAGGATGTATTATCTATTACTTCCATGTCTGATAAAGGCGAAGCTTTTCAACTAGCTGGCAGCGAATTTTATGAACATGAATAGGGATTAATAATATTTTTGATAAGGAGGCACCACTTAGTGAGAATCGGGATTTTTACTGATAGTTTTAAACCTTATACTAGTGGCGTAGTGACCTCAATTTGCACATTTAGGGATGAATTAATTAAACTAGGTCACGAAATTTATATTTTTGCCCCTAGTTATCCAAATTACCAGGAATCAGAAGTGAATGTTTTTAGGTACTATTCACTACCTTCTCCTACTAATAAGGATTATACTTTAGCTGTCCCAGTATATCCGGGAATGAACAGGCTATTAAGGAAACTGGATTTGGATATTATTCATGTGCATTCGCCAGGCACTTTAGGCAGGGTAGGTATGCATTATGCTAGAAGGAACAGAATACCGTTAGTTTTCACCTATCATACTTTGTATGATCAATATGTACATTATGTACCAATTCCCCAAGAATTGGCGAAAGAAATGACAATAAAATATAGTATAAACTTTTGCAATCATTGTGACCAGGTAATAGTTCCTTCCAAAGAAGTAGAGGAAATATTAAAGGGTCAACAAATTAAAACCCCGATTTCCGTTATTCCTACAGGAGTACCGCTGCATAAATTTAGCGGCAGTAAAAATGAATGGTTAAGGGAAAATTACGAAATACCTAAGCAAAACAAGATTTTACTCTTTGTAGGCAGATTGACTAAAGAAAAAAATTTAGATTTCTTAATTAAAGCTTTCGCGATGGTAAAAGCAACTATGCCAGATACTACCTTAGTTATTATTGCTCAAGGTCCCTTAGAATCTGATTTAAAAAAATTAGTTCAGAAAAAAGGGCTTTCACTGCAAACTGATGTCATATTTACCGGGGCCTTGCCTTTTGAAACTTTAGTGGAAGCATATTATTCGGCTGATTTATTTGTTTTTTCATCTGTTACTGAAACGCAAGGCTTAGTGTTAATCGAAGCGATGGCCGCCGGTTTGCCGGTGGTAGCTGTTAGTGCTTATGGGGTACAAGATATGGTGGATTCCGGTATTAATGGAGAATTAACCGCATTGGAGCTGGAGGAATTTTCTCAAGCTATTGTTAAGGTGCTTTCTAAACAGGAATTATATGAAAAATATCAAAAGAATGCCATACTTAAAGCGGATAGCCTTTCAGCCACTAATATGGCCAAAAAACTTCATGATGTTTATGAAGACCTAGATAGCAAAAACTACAAGCCTAAAAGAAGAATGTTTGATTTTGGTGCTTGGTTCGGCTCTTGATGTGATAATTTTAAATTTTGAATTATGAATTGTGAATTCTGAATTATTACCGGAAAGCTTTTGCTTTCCATTCTTTAATTAAGAATTAAAAACTAAAAATTAAGCATTAAAAATTCACATGAATAAGGGGATAGGAGTTAAATTGTGGACAAGTTAAGGTTAATGACGGCAATTTTTATGGGGAAAATGATACTATGGTTAACTAAAATAGCCGGCAGCCAAGGCACAGTATTGCCAGGTAAAGTGGCAAGACAGATTTATCCCGATATATTAAAAACCTTAGGCAAAAATATTGCCGAAGAAATTATTGTAGTAACTGGAACAAATGGTAAAACGACGACTAGCAATATGATTGCACAAATATTAATAGAACACGGTTATTCTATGGTGCATAATGCTGCCGGTGCTAATATGATGACCGGGATAACTACGGCTTTCCTTACCAGCACTAATTTGCAAGGAACGAAGATATTCGATTATGCCTTATTAGAAGTTGATGAGGCCAATGTGCCCTTACTAATCCAAGAAATTACACCCAAGGTAGTTTTAATTACTAACTTTTTCAGAGATCAGCTAGATAGATTTGGAGAGGTAGATAATGCGGTTAACCTAGTTAAAAATTGTTTGCAAGATACTGGCATTGAATTAGTTTTAAATGCTGATGATCCCTTAGTAACACATTTTCAAAAAGAAACCGGCCTACATTGTTGGTATTTTGGCTTTGATGATACAGATTATGATAAATTTATTGATTCAGAAAATAAAGAGGGGAAACATTGTGTATTTTGCGGACACGAATTAGCCTATTACCGCTATCATTATGCCCAATTAGGTAAATTTTATTGTAAGAATTGCAACAATCAAAACCCCACAGCTAACTTCTTAGGTAAAAACCTAGCTTTAACCCCCTTTATAAGCTTCGATGTTAATGATATTCACTTAACTAGCCCTTACCAAGGTTTTTATAATGCTTATAATATATTGGCGGCTGTAGCAATCGCTAAATTAGTCGGTCTTGAAGATGCACCGATTATTCAAGCGATTTATAAATATCAGCCTAGGGACGGAAGAATGGAAAAGTTCAATATTAATGGTAAGAGGGTAGTCTTGATACTAGTGAAAAATCCTACCGGGCTTAACCAGGCCTTATCTGTCTTAGCTAATGATTTAGTGGATAAAAATATATTATTTGTATTGAATGATAATGCCGCGGATGGCAGAGATGTATCGTGGATTTGGGAAGCTGACTTAGAAGTAATTGCGGATAAAGATTATAAGGTGAAGGAAATAGTATGTGCAGGTAAAAGAAGTGAAGATATGGCTGCACGAATTATTTATACTAGTTTTTTTACAGAACATATCCATATAATGCCCGCCATAGAAACAGCTATTAAAAAAATAGTTAGTACCGCTAGTGAAGTTTGTTATGTTTTATCAACCTACACTGCTTTACAGGAGTGCCGCCAAATATTAATTAAAATGGAGAAACAAAATACAGTGCTTGAAAGTAAACCGGAGCCTCGTAAGAGTGAATCATAAACAAATGTTTCACGTGAAACATTTTAAATAAAATTATATTTCTCACTGGATAATATTTACTCATAATGGGCACAATGATACTCAGTAATTGACAATATTAGGGAGTGTTGTGTCATTAGAACTGAAGCAACTATTCAGCCATATATATTTCCCCATGAAGAAATGCAAAAAAGAATGAGACAAGTTCTACAAACAGATAGTTCCCAAATAGAAAGTGTAATCGAATATCTTCTACAAACTAGCGGTAAGATGTTAAGGCCAAGATTAGTTCATTTGGCAGCATCCTTAAGTTCTCATGATGAAGAAATAGTACAAGATGTAGCAGTTGCTGTGGAGCTCATTCACTTAGCATCTTTAATTCATGATGATGTTATTGATAATTCCTTTACCCGCAGGGGTAAGGAAAGCCTTAACAGTATATGGGGCAATCAAATTAGTGTCTTAACAGGTGATTATCTTTTCGCCACTGCTTTTCATCTAATTAACCATCATAATTTGCCTTTAATAATGGAAAACATTACTGAAACTATCCAAATAATGTGCTCAGGTGAGATTAAACAGTTAAGCATGTTATATGATTATAATGTTGGTGAAGAAGATTATTATGATAAAACCTATCGCAAAACTGCCTGTCTATTTGCATCTAGTTGTAAAGTAGGGGCTTTAGCCTCCAAAATGCCTGCTTATGAAGTTTCCTTATTGGAACAATATGGACTATGCCTGGGTTATGCTTACCAAATTATTGACGATATTCTGGATTTTTCGTCTGATACAAGCATTTTAGGTAAAACAACCGGTAATGATTTAGCCCAAGGAAATATTACCTTGCCAGTCATTATAGGCTTAAAAGAGCCAGGCAAGGGGGTCGTATTAA
>CAZYLY010000025.1:0-15912 GCA_964648825.1 uncultured Syntrophomonadaceae bacterium | reverse complement strand
ATTATGGTTTTTATTTCCCTAGATGAACTTTTACCTACTGCCAGAGCCTATGGGGAACACCATCTAGCTATATATGGATTAGTAGTAGGTATGTTAGTTATGGCTATCAGTTTATGGTTATTTATATAAATAAAATATTTGTAATCGCTGCTTGACACTGCTATAATTTGAATGTTGTCTATGTTTTAGTCGTGAATAAAGGAAGGAATGTTCCATGAAGCAGTTACAAATTAAAAATGTCGCCATAATCGCCCATGTTGACCATGGGAAGACTACTTTAGTTGATAAGATTTTAAAACAATGCGGTAATTTCAGAAATAATCAAATACTACCTGATAGAGTGATGGATAGTAATGATTTAGAAAAAGAACGCGGCATTACTATTTTATCTAAAAATACTAGTATTATTTATAATGATACTAAAATTAATGTAGTTGACACTCCTGGTCATGCTGACTTTGGGGGTGAAGTTGAGCGGATTGTTAAAATGGTAGATGGGGTCTTACTCGTAGTAGATGCTTTTGAAGGTCCCATGCCTCAAACCCGTTTCGTATTGAAAAAGGCTTTAGAAGCAGGATTACAGCCTATAGTAGTAATTAATAAAATTGACCGCCCTGATGCTAGACCTCATGAGGTTATTGATGAGGTGTTAGACTTATTTATTGATTTAGGAGCCGATGATAACCAGCTAGATTTTCCTATCGTTTATACTTCGGCTAAGGCCGGTTTGGCTAAGGTTAATTTAGAGGATGATACTGATGATATGCAGCCTCTGCTTAATGCTATTTTGCAATATATTCCTTCCCCAACCGGAAGTCCTGATAATGATGTACAAATAATCATATCTTCACTTGATTACGATAATTATGTAGGTCGCATCGGGGTAGGAAAGATATATGAGGGTATTATTAAAAAAGGCCAAGAGGTAGTCTTATGTAATACGGAAGGTAAGGAAAAAAAGGTTAAAATAAGCAGCTTATTTATATATGAAGGTTTAAAAAGAGTGGAAGTTGAGTCTGCCTATACCGGCGATATAATTGCACTTGCCGGCATTGAGGATATATTTATCGGCGATACTATTTGCTCACTGAATAATATTAATCCGGTAGCTTTTGTAAATATTGATGAGCCTACTATTTCTATGAACTTTATTGTAAATGATAGCCCTATGGCTGGTTTAGAAGGTACTTATGTAACTAGCCGCCATTTAAAAGATAGGCTAACCCGGGAATTATTATCTAATATTTCTTTAAGAGTTGAAGAACTTAATCCCGATACTTTTAAAGTCTCTGGACGCGGCGAATTGCATCTATCTATCTTGATTGAAACTATGCGTCGGGAAGGATACGAATTTGCCGTTACCAGGCCGGAAGTTATATTCAAAAAAGAAGATGAAGTTTTACTAGAGCCTATTGAAAGGTTATTCATAGAAGTTCCTGAAGATTATGTGGGCATAGTTATTGAAAATTGCGGCAAACGCAAAGGTGAGCTAGTTAATATGATTAATATGTCAGGAAGTACCGTTAAGGTGGAGTTTTTAATTCCGGCCCGCGGTTTGATTGGTTACAGATCCGAGTTTTTAACCGAAACTAGAGGCAATGGTATTATGAATCACGTATTAGCTGGATATGAAGCATTTAAAGGCGAAATTAATAGTCGTAACCGTGGTTCTCTAGTCGCATCGGAAAGCGGAAATGCAGTAGCTTATGGGCTGCATGGTGCCCAAGAAAGAGGCACCCTATTTATTGAACCCGGTACCGAGGTTTATGCGGGTATGATTGTAGGAGAAAACTCCAAATCAGGCGATATTACCGTCAATGTTTGTAAGAAAAAGCAGCTTACTAATACTAGAGCTTCCGGTTCTGACGATGCCCTGCGCTTAGTTCCGCCTTTAGTAATGTCGTTAGAAAACTGTTTGGAATTTATCGCCGATGATGAACTATTAGAGGTAACACCTAAATCATTACGCTTAAGAAAATCTATCCTAGACAAAAATGCTCGGGATAAAGCCCTCAAGCATAAAACTCAAGCCTCGTGAAATTAGCAAAATAATAGCAAGGCCTTACATTAAGTAATTCAATGTAAGGCCTTTTTTAAAAAATATATTTCTTCCTTTGGGATATTGTTCTATATCAAAGGAGCAGTCCCTTATTCCCCTATCATAGATAATACCTAACCTATTGACTAATTTCGTAACTTATATAAAGTTCCTTACCCTCTGAATCGTATAGTATATTAATTAGTTCATTTTCATCTTTACTAGCACTATAATTCTCTGCTGTACCACTGGTAAATTCAGTAACGTCATTGGTAAAACCGAGTTCTTTTATTTCATCTATATAAGCATTAACATCTTTCTCCGCTGCTTCTTCTAAAGTAATCATGCATCCATTTTCCGAATTTATGGTAGAAGTAATTTTACCTTTTTTAAATTCTGGTATAAATTGGGCTGCCCCGTTTTTAGGCCATTTAGTGCTGCCAATAGTAACCTTCTCCCCATCTTTACCTTTAAGGCTTACCTCCTCACCCTTTAAATCTATATCGATTTCACCATCTGTAGCTTTATTAACTACGCCCTCACTAACCTTTTCTACAATCTTTTCATTAAGACTTTGCCGCACCCCACAAGAGGCTAGTGATAACATCATCAATATGCATAGTAATAATACCGTAATTTTTTTAAACAATGATTATTCCTCCTTTTTATAAGACGAACTATTTTATCAATCTATATTTCCCTATGAGAGGAAGTCCTTTTACTTTACCACTAAACCCGTTAACTAGACCTATAATAGCCAGGATAAGTATGCCTAAGCCGAATAATGGCAGAAGGATCCATCCAACTATTGGTATCATACTGAGTATTATAGTGCCTCCAATACTTAGGATTAGTAATAACAAACCTTGGTTGGCGTGAAACCTGCCATACGCAGAATCAGGGCAGACTAATAAAGGCAGGAAAAAAATAAGATAAGCTAATCCCCCCATCGTCTTATTCTGTTCAATATCTCCTACATCTATAGTAGGATTTTCCACATTAACATTTGCTTCAGAACTCATATAAAAAACCTCCTAATAATATTTTTTCACACTTAGATTTTATGTCCTCATTACTCAATAAGTAATCACCCGGAGGATGATTTAGCCTAATAAAAGCTATAATCACCCTGAGGGTGATTAAAATTTAAGAAAAATGACAAGGAAATATATGTTATCTCCTTAATCAAAATGTTATAATTTAATAAAACTCATAAATTTATCCACATTTTTCAACTAGGTAAGTAAATTTATAAAAAAGGAGAAGACTATGAAAAAGAATATTTGCCTATTAACAATTCTCTTTTTATTTTTCATAACTATTTTGCCAGGTTGCGAAAATACAGTTAAAGTTAATTCTTCTAGCCCTACAACGATTACTTTATGGCATAACTATGGCGGACAATTAAAAGAAACCATGGATAATATGGTCGATGAATTCAATGAAACTATAGGTGAAAAAGAAGGAATTATAATAAATGTAACAACTATATCTGGCAGCAGCTCTATTCACGAAAAACTTACTATGGCTGCTAATGGTGACCCAGGAGCACCAGAGTTACCTGATATAACAACTATCTATCCTAAAACGGCCTTATTATTAGCGGAAAAAGGATTACTTGCTGACCTTAATCAAAATTTTACTACCCAAGAATTAGCGCTTTATATTCCCGAATTTATACAGGAAGGTAAGTTAAATAGCGATAGTCTTTATGTCTTTCCTACTGCTAAGTCTACTGAAGTATTATTTGTGAACACTACTATATTTAATAGATTTGCTGAGAATACAGGGGTTAAGATTGAAGATTTACAAACTTTTGAAGGTATATTAAGAGCTGCTGCCCTTTATTCTGATTGGACTGATAATCAGACCCCTAATATTTTGAATGATGGCAAAACATTTTACATGCCCGACTCTTTGTTTAATTTTTCTTTAGTAGGGTATAAGCAGTTAGGTACAGAATTTATAAAAAATGACACTATTAATATTGCTTCCCCTGCTTTCGAAAAGATTTGGGAATCCTATTATCAACCTGCTGTTTTAGGACAAATAGCAGTTTTTAACGGCTACGCAACCGACCTCGCTAAAACAGGCGATATAGTTTGTTCCACAGGCTCAACAGCTGGAATATCTTTTTTTTCACCCACAATTACATACCCAGACAACACCATAGAACCGATAGAGCTTGAGATTTTGCCCTATCCAATATTTGCAGGGGGACATAAAGTAGCTATACAAAGAGGTGCTGGGATGAGTGTGATTAAATCAACTCCTGAGCAAGAATATTTAGCAAGTATTTTTATAAAATGGTTTACTAGTCCAGAAAATAATTTACGCTTTGTATCGAGTACCGGTTATCTTCCCGTCACCAAAGAAGCTTTTGGTGAAATTATGACCCAGGAAATCCAAAATGTCTCGAATAAAAATATAAAAAAATTACTTAATTCTGCTAGAATAATGCAGAAAGAATACGAATTTTACCTGCCGCCGCTTTTTGATGGTATTGATGAAATAGAAGCGGAATATGAGGCTCATTTCAAAGAAGTAACTGACCAGTCCCGTGAAACGTATACAAACCTCATTAAAACTCAAGATGCTATAACTGCTTACGAAAAAGCATCTAATTCCATATATGAGGATTTCATAAATGAATATAAATAGGATAAATGAGGCTGCTACCATTGAAAACTAGGTTTGCTATACGGAAGGAGTTTTTCTCCCACTTAATTAAAGATATAAAAACTAATAAGATACCCCTAGATTTTAGACTATTTTTGTTTTTATCTATTCTAGTCTTGACTATTATTCTAGGGGTAATAGTTATTTTGTTTATTACGGGGGTATTTACGGCAGGTTTATCTGAACAGGAAAGAATGTTAGAAAATGAGCTTGCTTATCTTTCCCATGATATTTCTAAACAATATGGAGATTTTTCACTCCAAGCATTAGACTTTTCTAAACAATTATCCAGTAATATAGAAAAAGAAGCAGAAAAATTAGGTATTCCTATATCAGATATAGAAAACCATCCCGAAGCAATAGAAGAAGTTATTTCTGGCGGATTTAATCATTCTTTATTTGCCCTGCAAAAATCTAAAAGTAGCGGAGTTTTTTTCATATTAAATGCTACCATTAATCCTAATCATAAAAATGCTATAAATTCAAAAGCTGGATTATACCTTAAAAATATGGAACCTAATATAATAAGTTCATCTTCCCCTAACATTATTACCTTACGAGGGATACCTAGTATAAGCCGTAATAATATGTTACCCCTTCATGTTCAATGGGCTATGGAGTTCGATGTTAGTGATGCTCCCTATTATCATCGCCCTATACAAGCTGCTATTAACAATAATACGCTCCCCTTATCCCGCTTGTATTACTGGACTTCAGTATTAACCTTACCTAATACTAGTGAAGAAATAATGCTTTGTTCAGTTCCCTTATTAGACACTAAGGGTAATGTTTTTGGAGTTTGCGGTTTAGAAGTAAGTTCTATGCTTTTCAAGTTATCTCACATGCCTGCAAACAATATTTATAACCGCCTATTTTATGTACTCTCACCTATAAATGAAAATATAATTAATCTTAATAATTCTATGTTTGCTGGCGGTTATTCGGCACGGTTAATATCTAATGATAATACCAACCTTAGAATTTCAAAAAATCATCAGTACTTTTATTCCTATAAATATGAGAATAATACCTCATTTATAGGAATTCACACCCCTATAAATATATATCCAGAAGAGTCGGTGTTTTCTGATGAAGAATGGATAGCAGCTATTATGGTTCCTGAACAAGATATGGTAAGCTCTATAACTATAATAAATCTGCTACTAATTTTCGGGCTAATGCTATTAGTTATCCTAGGAATAATAGTTTCCTTTATTTTAAGCCGAAAAATATCTAAACCTATAACTGAAGGCTTAGATATTATTAAATGTTCAGATTTAAGTATAATTCCAAGAACTAATATTCCTGAGATAAATGACTTAATAGATTTCCTAGCTGCCCATAATGAAGAATTATACGAAAAGGCTAAACAAAATGACTTTTCCCTTTCTATGCTAGATGAATTTGTAAAAAGTGCAAAGGCTCTTTCTCCTGCGGAACGTTCAGTCTTTGACCTCTATGTCGAAGAACATACTGCTAAGGAAGCTGCAGACATCCTATGTTTAAGTATAAATACTATAAAAACTCATAACAAACACATCTATAGCAAGTTAAATGTCAGTTCACGCGAAGAACTTGCTTTATATATAAAAATGCTACAAGAAATTGGTGCTGAGTTTTAAAATCTACTAAATTTAAGGAGGTTTGGCATATTAATATAAGTATTATAGTTACTTGCGCTTTTGGTTTAGAAGCTATTGTCGCCTATGAGTTAAAAGAATTAGGTTATGAAGAATTAACTACTGAAAACGGGCGTATTACTTTTATCGCAGGTTATGAGGCTATACCCCGTTGTAATTTATGGTTACGTTCGGCGGAGAGAGTTTTAGTAAAGATGGGTGAATTTAAAGTTTTATCTTTTGAGGAACTTTTCGAAAATACTGGAAGTTTGCCCTGGGATGAATGGCTGCCGGTAGATGCTAATTTTCCCGTGGAAGGTAAATCAATAAAATCCAAATTATTTAGCGTGTCTGATTGTCAGGCTATTGTTAAAAAGGCTATCGTGGAAAAGATGAAATCTAAGTATAAGGTGAAATGGTTTGAGGAAACTGGCGCTCGTTATAGGATTGAAGTGGCTCTATTAAATGATAGGGCTACCCTTACTATCGATACTAGCGGAGCCGGTTTACATAAACGCGGCTACCGCAAGTTAAGTAGTGAGGCTCCCCTTAAGGAAACCCTAGCTGCAGCATTAGTTAATATCAGCCGTTGGAAGCCTGATCGGGCTTTAATCGACCCTTTTTGCGGTTCTGGCACCATTCCGATTGAAGCAGCTTTAATTGGACGCAATATTGCTCCAGGCCTAACTCGGGATTTTGCTGCTCAAAATTGGCTCAATATAAATAAAAAACTATGGGAAAAGACTAAAGAGGAAGCTTATGATTTAATAGATCATCAGCAACCTTTAGGTATCTGGGGTTACGATATTAACCCAGAGGTTATTTCCTTATCCCGCTATCATGCTAAACAAGCCGGGGTAGATAAATTAATTTCCTTCCAAACCAGAAGTGTCTCCGAATTAAGTTCTAAATATAAATATGGCTACCTGATATGCAATCCTCCCTATGGTGAGCGTTTATCGGAACAGAAAGAAGTGGAATCATTATACCGGGAAATGTATGAGGTTTTTAGCCGCTTAGATACCTGGTCCTATTATATTATTTCTTCCCATCCGCAGTTTGAAAAAGTATTTAACCGTAAAAGTGATAAAAGAAGGAAATTATATAATGGCCGCATCCAGTGTACCTATCATCAATATTTTGGTCCTAAGCCCCAAGAGTTGAAGGGGCCATTTGGTAAGAGTGAGGCGTAAAAGGTAAGGTGTTAGGTGTAAGGAGTTAGACATTTTTTCTTCTAACTCCTTATTTTTCCCCTATTTATTTTCTCTCGTACAGATGTTTCACGTGAAACAATTCAATAAAAAAAGTCCGCCTCCCCTTTCACTCCTAACTCCTCACCAATAAAAAGTGTGTCAAAACCCCCGTCCCCATGACATACGAATAATTTTTGAATAATTTGCATATTATAATTGTCAGTACATATGGAGGTTATATAAATGATTGCAGTTATTCTAGCCGGGGGAAGAGGTCTCAGATTATGGCCGGAAAGTCGTAAAAACCGCCCCAAGCAGTTATGTAAATTTGTCGGTAATCGTTCTATGTTAGACCATACTATTGACCGTCTTAGTAATGCGGGGGCGAATCGCATCGCCATAATTACTAATGATGATTTATTTCCCCTTATACAAAAAATAATTACTCATCGTGCTGATGCCAGTATTATTGATATTCTTAGTGAGCCTGAAGGGAAAAATACCGCTCCCGCAGTTGGTCTGGTTTTATCCTTTTATCATCAACATTATCCCGAAGAAACTATCGGTATTTTTCCGGCTGATCACCATGTCTTAAATGTCGAGGCATTTGCAGATAGCATTAACAAAGCTTGTTTGGCTGCTAAAGAAGGTCATTTAGCTACTATCGGCATCACCCCTAAACATCCAGAAACCGGCTATGGCTATATCGAAAAAACTCGTTATGAAGTAGGTGCGATACCGGATGTCTTTCATGTTAATTCCTTTTATGAAAAACCGGACTATGATACAGCCTCGTCTTATCTAGCTTCGGGTAATCATATGTGGAATTCCGGCATATATATCGGTAAAACTTCCACTTTCCTAGAAGAATTTCAGCATCATTTGCCGGATTTATACGCCAAGGTACTTTTAGGTCATGATGAGTATTTAAAATCTTATGCAACATTTCCCAATATTAGTTTAGATTATGGCATCGCCGAAAAATCAAATCGTATCGCCGTTGTATCTTCGGATTTCGGCTGGTGTGATTTAGGCAGTTGGAATGCTTTAGCCGAGCTATACCCCTTAGATACTAATCACAATGTTTGTAATGGTGATGATATTATTGCTATCGAAAGTAATAATTGTGTTATTAAGCAAACGGACAAAAGCATCGTAACCTTTGGCTTAGATAATCTCGTCATAGTAGAAACTGATGATGTAGTTTTTGTCGGTGACGCTAATCGTTGTCAAGATTTTAAAACTATCATTACTAAGCTAGAAAACGATAATCGTGAAGACCTCTTATAATACCAAAAGGAGTGAATTTATATTAAACATATATTTCGTAAATATGATATTAGAGGGATTGTCGGTACGGAATTAACGAAAGAAGGGATGTATGATATTAGTCGGGCTTTTGCCGCCCATGCCCGGCAAAATGGATATAATACTATTTTAATCGGCTATGATAATAGAGCATCTTCCCCCATTTTTCGAGATCTAGCTGTAGAAGCGTGTCAAGCTACCGGTTGTAATGTAGTAAATTTAGGCGAAGTAGTAACCCCGCTATTTTATTTTGCGGCTCGTCATTTAGATATAAATGCGGGTATTATGATTACTGCCAGCCATAACCCCCAAGAATATAATGGTTGTAAATTATTATTAGGTGATTTCACTATTTATGGGGAGGAAATACAAAAACTTGCCTATATGGTTGAAAATAAGGAATTTATTAATGCCCAACCTGGTTATATTAAGGAAGTTGATATATTTCCGGCTTATTTAGATATGATAAAAAGTAAAATTACGATGGGCGAACATAAGCAAAAAATTGTCCTTGATTGCGGCAATGGTACTGCATCTTCTTTTGCCCCTCAAGTTTTCCGCGCCTTAGGCTGTGAAGTTATCGAATTATATTGTGAGTCTAACCCCGACTTTCCTAATCATCATCCCGATCCGATAAACCCAGATAATATGCGGGACTTAATTATGGAAGTTAAAAAACATCAGGCTAATTTGGGCATTGGAATTGACGGAGATGGTGACCGCATCGGGGTAGTAGATGATGCCGGTAACTTAATTTGGGGCGATATGTTAATGATTTTATTTTGGCGTGAGATCCTGCCCCGCCATCCCGGCACTAAAGCAATAGTCGAAGTAAAATGTTCGCAAAGCCTAATCGATGAAATTGTCCGTTTAGGCGGTGAACCAGTTATTTATAAGACTGGTCATTCTCTGATTAAGGCTAAAATGAAAGAATTAAAGGCGATATTTACCGGGGAAATGTCTGGACATATGTTTTTTGCTGATGATTATTTTGGATATGATGATGCACTATACGCCGGGGCCAGACTGCTAGCTCTACTTTCTAATCAAACTATGAGTTTAAGCCAACTATTAGCTGATGTACCCCGTTATTATTCCACTCCCGAAATTCGGGTAAAGAGTAGCGATAAAGAAAAGTTTAATATAGTAGATAAAGTTACGGCCCATTTTGAATCGAAATACGAAATTATCACTATTGATGGGGCTAGAATCTTATTTCCTAATGGATGGGGTTTAGTAAGAGCTTCTAATACGGGACCCGAATTAATCGTACGCTGTGAAGGCAAAACCCCAGAGGATTTGGAGGCTATTAAGGCTGAATTAGGGGACTATCTTTCCACCCTAGGATTGGAGAGAGCGCAGTTGGTTTAAAGTAACAAAACTAGCTAACAGGTATAATCTACCACCCCATACGGGAAGATAATAAGAGAAGTTTATGTATCAATGGAATCTTTCCACAAAGGAGTGACCTTATGAAAATTGCAAATTTGGGTACTTACCTACCAAAACAATGCGGTATTGCTACATTTTCTAATGACTTAAGAAATAGCTTATTAGTAAATAATGTAGCAGTAGACATTATAGCTATATCTGATGATGCGTACGAATATGACTATCCTTTCGAAGTGAAATTTAATATAAGACAGACAGAAAAAAATGATTATAGAAAAGCGGCTCACCATATTAATCACTGTAATGATATTGAGGCAGTAATAATCCAGCATGAATACGGTATTTTCGGTGGTTTAAGCGGTTCTTATGTTTTAGAAATTGCTAAATATTTGCAAAAACCATATTTAGTAGTAACCCATACAGTATTACCGCAGCCAACTAAGGAACAAAAAAGCATCTTAAGCCAATTATGCTTACATTCCTCGGGAACCGTATGTATGACGGAACAGTCTAAAAGGCTATTAACTAACCTTTACGGAATTAATGAGGCTAAAATAGAAATTATCGGACATGGGGTTCCTTTTTTTGCGCCCCAATCCAGCGAAGAATTAAAGTCTCGTTATAACTTAGCAGGTAAACAAGTAATAAGCACTTTCGGCTTGATTGGACCAGGTAAAGGCTTAGAATTAGGGATTAAAGCTATGGCTCAAGTGGTAGAGACTAATCCTGACGCCCTTTTTTTGATATTGGGGCAAACTCACCCGATGCTTAAAAGAGCCGAAGGAGAAAAGTACCGCGAAATGTTAGAGGAGCTTATCACCACTTTAGACTTAGAAAGCCACGTATTGTTTGTCAATAAGTTTCTCACCGATGAAGAGTTAGGCGAATATTTATATTTAAGTGATGTTTATTTAAGCCCCTATCCGAATTTAGATCAAGCGGTTAGCGGTACTCTTACTTTTGCGGTTGGATGCGGCCGCGCTATTGTTGCAACTGCCTATGCCTATGCTCGCGAAGTCCTAAAAGATAATCGCGGTTTACTAGCTAATAAACCCCATCCTGAAATATTAGCGGAGTTGATTAATAGCATTTTACAAGATGATGAACTAAAAAAACGCTTACAAGTCAATGCTTATGAATTAGGTAAGGAGTGGAGTTGGCCTAGTATCGGGCAAAAATATGCCCGCTTGCTTAATAATATTACTAATAATTTAGATACTAAAAAGGAGGATAATAAAATACATTATGCTAGATTATAGACATCTAGTCCAAATGACTGATGAAACAGGAATGTTGCAATTCTCTAAGTTTAGTACCCCTGATATTAATAGTGGCTATACCTTAGATGATAATGCCAGGGCTCTAATGGTGGCCCTTAATATGAAAAATGATTACTTGCTCACTTTAAATTATGCCACTTGGCTAAAAAGTGCACTCCAAGCTGATGGTAGTTGGTCTAACCTGCAAATAAACGGAGTTTATACCGCTAATTTTAATTCTGAGGATAGTGTGGGACGAGCTTTAGTAGCTTGCAGCTTAGGGGCTGCTTCCGCTTGGCACGATGTTGCTGATATTTGTAAAGAGCTTTTTAATATGCAGATTAACCGCGTAATTAAGTTTCGTTCCCCTAGAGCTATAGCCTACAGCTTAATCGCTTTATGTAAAAGCCTGGAACAAGAACATAATGGTAAATATGAAGAAATGAGCACCTATTTGGCTAATAAACTTATTAATTTATTCACTAGTAAAAGTAGCCGCAAATGGGCTTGGTTCGAAAACTATATGACCTATTGTAATGGCATTTTGCCCCATGCTATGTTTAGTTATTATGCAATTTCAGGTGATAAAAGAGCTTTGAAAACTGGACATAGCTCCCTTAATTTCCTTAATGATACTTTATTTAAACAAGGCTACTTGAATATTATCGGCAACCACGGTTGGTATGCTAAAGGTAAAGAAGTACCCTTATTTGACCAACAGCCAGTCGATGCAGCTTCGGTTATATTTGCCAATATGGAAGCTTATCAGACTATTGGAGAGGGCGAATATTTACAATTGGCTACTCTAGCTTACAAGTGGTTTAGAGGACAGAATATTCACGGACTATCCTTGTATGATAAAGATAGCGGGGGTTGTTATGATGCTTTAACTGCGAAAGGGGTAAACCTTAATCAAGGGGCTGAAGCTATATTATCCTTACTGTTAGCCGATACCTTAATGATAAATTTTATTAAACAAGATGTAACCGTTGAGAAAACCTCATAAATAATGATTGACAAGAAAACTATTTAAGTTATTATAGACATATGAATAATTACTCATATGTCTATTTGACTTTTACAGGAGGTTGGAAAAATGGTTGATAATATGGATAAATGCGATGTTCATTGTATTCATCCCGACCAAGTTGAACTAGCCCGCAGTCAGATGTTATCTGATGAGGAAGTTCTACATCTAGCTGAAATTTTTAAAACTCTGGGTGACACCACCAGGATAAAAATAATATATAGTCTGATGTTACAAGAATTATGTGTATGTGACATCGCCGCCTCGATTAATGTTTCCGAATCAGCTGTATCGCACCATTTACGCTTGATGAGGAGTCAAAAAATAGTTAAATACCGGCGCGAAGGTAAAGTTTTATATTACTCCTTAGATGATGAACATGTCGAAGTCTTACTAAAACAAGGATTATTACACATTAATGAATAGGGAGGGGGATTAGTTATGGCACAAGCTTTAGCAGCTAATATGAAACTATTTATGGTATCTGGCTTTGATTGACCTAGCTGTTCAGCCAAAATAGAAAAGGCTGTGGAACAATTACCGGGTGTAATTGAGGCTAATTTAATATTTACAAATGGACAATTAAAAGTAAATACCGAACCAGATAAATTTAATCCCGAACAAGTAATTAAAACTGTGCGTCAGCTAGGTTATTCTATTACTATTATGGATGAATCAACCTTATCTACCATTACCCGAGCTACCCCGCAGGAATTATTAGTTAAAAACCCTTACTTTCTGCCGGGCGCTGTAGCTGGAATAATGCTGGTAGTTGGCTTAGCCTTACTATTATTTAAAGCCGATTACCCTTATATTGATACCATTTTTATCATTGGGATATTATTAGGACTTATACTGCCAGCTAAGAATGGCTTTACTACCCTAATCAAAGTAAAACAGTTAGATATGAACGCTTTGATGACTATCGCCGTTTTAGGAGCTATGTTTATAGGGGAATTACAAGAAGCTTTAGCGGTAGTATTCCTATTTGCGGCCGGAAACTTCTTGCAAGTATATACTTTTGATAAAACTCGTTTATCTATTCGCGGTTTAATGGAAATGACACCGCAAGAGGCTAGTGTAATTACTGATGAAGGTGTAATCACTAAATTAGTAAGCGATTTGCAAATTGGGGATATCGTAATGGTTAAACCGGGTGAAACTATTGCCGCCGACGGTACCGTAAGGGCTGGTAATTCCAGTGTAAACCAGGCCCCCATAACCGGAGAATCAGTACCCGTTTTTAAAGATATCGGCAGCCAGGTATTTGCTGGTACTATGAATGAATACGGCTCCCTGGAAGTGCGGGTAGATAAACTAAGTAAAGATTCTACTTTAAGTAAAATTATTCATATGGTTGAAGAAGCCCAAGGGCAGAGGGCTCCTTCCCAGCAACTAATTGATAAATTCGCTAATGTTTATACCCCCATAGTAATTTTATTGGCTTTATTTATCGCCATATTGCCGCCCTTATTATTTAATCAGCCTAGTGACAAATGGCTATATCAAGCGTTTGCTGTTTTATTAGTCGCTTGTCCTTGTGCCTTAGTTATTTCCACCCCCGTATCGATTGTATCAGCTATCGGTAATGCTGCTAAAAACGGGGTATTAATAAAAGGCGGGGCTTATTTAGAGGAATTAGGACGCTTATCAGCTATAGCTTTCGATAAAACTGGCACCTTAACTAAAGGTAAGCCGGAAGTAACTGATGTGATAGGACTTAAGCTTGCTGATCAAGAGTTACTTGATTTGGCGACCTTGATAGAAAGCCGCTCCGAGCATCCTATTGCCCAAGCGATTATAAATTATAATCAAATAATAAATTCAAATAATAATATAACTGAATTCCAAGCAGTTCCCGGAAAAGGAGCTAAAGCTGTAATTAATGAGGAACTATATTATTTAGGCAGCCCCCGTTTCTTAAAGGAAAATAATATTGACTTAAGGGCTAGCCAGGATACTATAGATAATATAAGTAGTGCCGGTAAAACCGTCGTAGTATTAGGTAATAGTCAGGAAGCTTTGGGGCTGATAGCTATATTCGATGTTTTAAGAGATGAAAGTGCAGATACTATTGCGAAATTGAAAAAATCAGGTATTGAGCATGTAATCATGCTAACGGGAGATAATCAGCAAGTAGCTCAAAGCATTGCCGACCATATTAAAGCTGATGCTTTTGCCGCCGAACTTTTACCTGAAGATAAAGCTTATGCAATGAATGATTTACTCGAACAGTATAATAAAGTAGCCATGGTAGGTGACGGCATTAACGATGCTCCGGCCTTAGCTAATTCCACTGTGGGAATAGCCATGGGCGGCGCGGGAGCGACTGGCACGGCTTTAGAAACGGCTGATATTGCCCTAATGAGTGATAATTTATCTAAACTGCCTTTTGCGATTAGACTAAGCCGTAATACCGTAAGGATAATTAAACAAAATATTGTTATTTCTCTTTTAATTAAAGGCATTATACTATTATTAGTAATCCCTGGATTATTAACTATGTGGTTAGCCGTAATCGCCGACGTAGGTACCTCTATGCTAGTAACCCTAAACGGCATGCGTTTACTATGGAGCGGTAAGGAGTGAGGGGTGAGGAATAGACGCGGATAACGCTGGATACGCAGGTTTACTACGCGGTTTCCTTTTTGCTTTTCATGCAGTAGTGGAGGGGCTCTGCCCCTCCCTGCGCCCAATAACTAGAAAGGATTTGTGTCATGAACATTACCCTAGACCTAACTAAAACCACCCAGGAACTCCTAACTGTAGCTAACTTAAAACCCCGGCAGATTTTAGTCATCGGCTGCAGCACTAGCGAAATAGCGGGACACCATATCGGTCAAAATTCTAGTATTGATATAGCCCACCAAGTTATGGATTCCCTACTCCCTATAGCTAAAGAAAATAACTTTTTTCTAGCCATTCAAAGTTGTGAACACCTTAACCGCGCTTTAGTCGTGGAACAAGCTTGTGCCGATAAATATAACTTGGAACAAGTTAATGTTTTACCCCATGAAAAAGCCGGCGGTTCACTAGCTACTGTAGCTATGGCTAGATTCGAACAGCCGGTTATAGTTGAAAATATTAGCGCCCATGCTGGTATTGATATAGGTGATACCTTTATAGGTATGCACTTAAAACCGGTGGTAGTACCAGTAAGAACTACGATGAACCAAATCGGACATGCCCACCTTACTCTGGCACGCACTAGACCGAAATTTATTGGCGGTGCTAGAGCTAAATACCTTGACTACTAACCTTACGAAACGATTCAGGAATTAAATCTTTTAGTGTAGCGTGTGCCATGCCTATACTCGTGTCGGCAGCTCCGTAATATACTAAAATTTCATCATCATCTTCCAAAACTTCTTTGTCAATCGCTGGTACCGCCCCGCAA
>CAZYLY010000024.1:13980-16072 GCA_964648825.1 uncultured Syntrophomonadaceae bacterium | reverse complement strand
CTTCGGGTGCTTTTTTAATTGGATTTTATACGATTTTCCTTTTTTTATGGCATTCTCATATACCTTTTCTAAAAAACCTGTTCCTAAGGTGTTATATACTTTATAAACACTTCCTATAATTTTATTGGTAGTATCTTTATATAGAAATCTTTCATTCATAACATAAATCCCTAAAAAATTATATCTTCTCCACCATTTCGCCAGTTGTATCTATTTCATGCCAGTAAACCAAAAAGAAAATCCGTGAAAATCCAAAAATATCTGTGTATTCGCGAAGCGAATCTGTGTTTAATTCAAAAACTACCGCCCTACCAAGCCCATCCGATTAACTATTACATCTATCGCCTCATCCATAGTAGTAATAAATCTCGAGGCGGCGTTGTAGGCGTGTTGGAACTTAATCATATTAGTTAATTCTTCATCTATTGATACCCCGGATATAGATTGCCTTTTGCTTTCTAACTGACTTAAAAGTACTTCTTGATTAGAAACCATTCTTAAAGCTTCTTGGGATTTAACTCCGACTTCAGCACATATGGAACGCCAGTAGTCATCCATAGTAGCATTAGAAACCAGATTATTTATTCCCGCAAATAAAGCATTATCATTATAGTCATGCTTAAGCTGTGCAATCGCCAGAGCTATCGTACTATCACCATAGTTTTTATTACCCGTCACCAAGTCTGTAGTGGGGCTTCCGGCAGCCGCTATCAGCTTGGGGTCTGCCATTATGGCACTATTAACTTTAATATAATGCGCCCAATCTGTAATCGCATTTATCTCCGCCTCGGTAAGAGGTGAATCAAAAAAGTTACTCCCATCGGGAACATCAGTCTCATTAACTAGACTATAACCACTTCTATGTAATTCATTGGTTTTAATAGCTATAGTTTTAGCTAAGGCATTAAGATTTTCAATTAATTCGGGAACTGTTTCCCTATATATATCTTTATCTGCGGCCAAATCCGTCTTCCCTCTAGCATCCAGATAGCCCCGCAATTCTCCGCTTTCAATATCAGCGCGGGCTTTCGTATCTGCCCAGATTACCATATGCATCCCTTTACTGTCCTGGGTTACGGTTAAAGGCGTATTATCAGTACCTTGGACTAGAGTACGTCCGCCGACTTGCACCGCGACCATGCCGTTATTGTCGATGAAAGTCTTAATATCTACAATCTGGCTTAACTGGTCGATTAATAAATCCCGCTGGTCTTCCAAGTCATTAGGTTGTTTGCCGGCAATCTTAATCGATAATATCTGCAAATTAAGTTCAGCTAGCTGCCCCGATATAACATTTATCTCATCAACCTTAATCTTAACTGATGCATTAAGGTCTTCTCTTAATTCTGTTAGCTGGGTATACATATGATTAAAACCATCAGCTAATGCCATAGCCCTTTCCGTGACTGCAGTTCTAACTGCTTCCGATTCAGGATGGGCTACTAAGTCTTGCCAGGCTTGCCAATACATATCCATTACTGCTCTTATGCCATCATCAGATGGTTCATTTAAAATAACTTCTATTTTAGCTAATGCATCTTGCATCGATTGCCAATAACCACTAGTCTTAGCTTCATTTCTAATCTGCTGGTCTAAAAAGACATCCCTAATTCTTTCGATTTCAGCAACCATTACTCCAGTACCTAGCTGTCCGGCTTTGTTACTATTAGTAAGGGCTGGGGTATGATATGGTCTCGTAACTACCAGATTAGGCATTTGCCTAGTATAACCAGGTGTATTAGCATTAGCTAAGTTATGACCCGTGACCTCCAGAGCCGTCTGCTGAGCCATAATCGAACGCTTACCTATTTCTAAACCAAATAATGACATAATCAAAACCTCACTTTTGAATTTCAACCCTAATTAAACACTGATTTACACTGATTCTTTATGATTTTCACAGATCTCTTTTATTGTTAGAAACACCCTCGGGGATTAAAAATAAACGAAAAATAATCTGTGGAAATCCAAAACATCTGTGAGGATCTGTGTTAAAATTCACACCCTCTTATCTAACAGGTTCAAACTCGGTCTGGAAGGGGCTTCATCGCTTTTCTCCCCTTGGGATGAATAGGTGCCGGCCACATCCCCT
>CAZYLY010000024.1:1029-13970 GCA_964648825.1 uncultured Syntrophomonadaceae bacterium | reverse complement strand
CTTCATACAACACCTGTAGATTATCTATATATTCTAATGCTTGTTCAATCAACTCATCATTATGCTTATTTATAGCTTTAAGCCGGGTAAGGTTGTATTCCAACGTATTAATAACCTCAGCGATTTTCCCAGCTAATTCCTGGTCCTTGGCTTGCAGCCTTTCAATTAAATTCGCCGCCGATAAATCCGCTACGGACATTCCCCAGGAAGCCGCCAAGCCTTCTTGTAATTTAAAACGGACACCTTCTGCTTTGGTTAGATTAGAAACAATGGTGCCCTCTTTACGAATCAAATTATCTAATTCTTTTATTTCGTTAGCAATAATTAGCTGCTGTTTTTCAAGCCCTAATTCCGCCAAATCGGTTAACACCCGGTTAACCCTTTCGGTTGCCGCAATAAAATCCGGTAGTATGTGCATATTTCCACCGCTTCCTATATCAATTGGTCAATAATAGCCCTCTCAATCATTTTTTCGGCTACTTCATCATCAGAGACATTATACGTACCAGCAGATACACGTTCCTTAAGCTCATTAACCTTATCTAATCTCATCTCATCCGAATTCTTAATCGCTTGCAGAACTTTCTGTTTAATTTTACTTTCACCAGAAATGACTAAATCATCCTTCTTACCTATTTGCTTAGCAGCTCCGGGCTTATTAATCTTATTAACCCCTAACTGCTTATTATAAGTTTTGAGAATACTATCAACTTGGTTTTTTGAAATAATCACGTTTTAACCCACCTATCTTATTAAACCTGCTTGTTTATTATTTTCGTAAAAAAAGATAAGAGGTTTAATACCCCTTATCCTGATTTTCATGCGCTTTTCTTAAATTATCTCTTATTACTTCAAAATATCTACCCTTATATACCCAGGCAAATCATTTCTTATCCTTAGTGTACATCCTATCTCCACTGCGAGTTTCTTTCGCCGGTTTATCTGGAGAAATCGCACTTTTGCCCGGTAGAACTTGCTTTATCTGGGAATTAAGATCATTAACACAACTGGCACAATATGTTCCTTCAGATATATAACGGCCGCAGCGCGCACACTCGATTATGGTGGTCATCCCGCGCGACTGCAAACGCCCATCACGCAAAAATTGCAGGATCTTCTCCTCTTCCACCTTAGTCGCCTCTGATACCTCAAACACCGAAGCTCCCGGATTATCACGCACATACTTTCTAACTACCATATATTCATCATCTTCAGATTCTTGACATTTGCGGCAAACACTTCTATCTTGAGCAGCAAAAAGTCTGCCACAGCGAGGACAATTCTTAAGTTCGCTCATCTATTACACCCCCTTAATTAGAAGCCTTTTCCAGTTGCCCAAGTAATAATCGATACCCTGGTTGCTCCAGCTTCCAGAAGCGTTCTAGTGCACTCCCTCCCTGTAGAACCAGTTGTATAAACATCATCAACTAATAATATATTTTTTCGATAAACATCCTTATTATCCTTTATTTCAAATGCACATAACAGGTTTTTTTCCCGTTCTTCCTTAGTAAGTTCCCTTTGTGAAGGGGTTTCCTTAACCCG
Organism: uncultured Syntrophomonadaceae bacterium; assembly: GCA_964648825.1. Taxonomy (GTDB): domain Bacteria; phylum Bacillota; class Syntrophomonadia; order Syntrophomonadales; family Syntrophomonadaceae; genus JAAYRQ01. Next base: position 12,425 of record CAZYLY010000024.1, on the reverse strand, counting down.
AATCAAAGCATCATTACTAACCTTAATTTTAAGCTCCCTGCCTATGCGCCGCGCTAATAATTCCGTCTGGTTAAAACCCCTTTGTTGCAAGTGCCCTTCGGAAATAGGCACTGGCACAATAACATCTATAGGCCAAAATTCCGGTTCATTTAAAATCACCTTAGCCATCATAGAGCCCATACATACGGCTAAATTCTTCTTCCCTAGAAACTTTAAAGCCTTAACTGCAATTCTATAAGTTTCGGAATAAGGCCCTACCGACCTGGCAATATGAAACTTAGGAGGAATATTAAGACAGTCTGCACAATATTCATAACCATCCTCCATATACTTTCCACATTTCATGCAAATAGGCTGACAATTTTGCATATCGAGCAAATCATCATAACACTCATCACACCATGGTTTTCTTGTGTTATATATTCCCGACTTATTACATAGGCAACACGCATTCTGCGGAAATAAAATATCCATAAGAAAGTTCTGCAAATTCTCCCCCACCCCGGTCTTCGAATTTTTAATTAATAATTAATATATTATACTCTATTAAGAGTTTTTAAGGTATGGCTTTGTTTCCATTTTATCATGCTCTTTTTCCCAAGCAAGCTTAGTTTTATATGACGCTGCCTTATATAAACGGCGGCTACCTATAATTAATGCCCCCATAATCATTAACCAAATCATAAAGCTTAAAACTTTAAGTAAAATTATCACCAAAAGACCCCCTTTAGACTCTTTTCCTACATAATATGCCTAAAGGAGGTCACTTAATTACCGCTTTATTAACTAATCATCACTAACTAACCCATTTTTTATCGCATATAAAGCTGCTTTAGTGCGATCCTTTACTCCTAATTTCTTAAAAATACTAGTTAAATGATTTTTAACCGTCTTTTCACTAATAAACATAGCTTCAGCCATATCCTTATTACTATAACCTTTAGCTAATAAGTCTAGAATATCCCTTTCGCGGCGGGTTAGCTTGACCGCCTCGTTTTTTTTATCCTGACGATGCAGCTCCTTAACTAAACGGTTAGCTACTCGCGGATGGATGACGATTTCTCCCGCCATCACTTTATGTATAGTATCTATTAGCTCTGCACCAGCCACATCCTTTAACACATATGCCGAAACGCCCGCCTTAACCATCTCCACCACCTGGTCATCTTCATAAATAGTTAAAGCAATAACCCTGATGTTAGAGCTTTCCTTCTTAATTACCTGGGTAGCCTTAAGCCCGTCCGTACCGGGCATATTAATATCCATTAAGACCACATCCGGCTTCAATTTGCGCGCCATGTTAATGGCACCCTGCCCGTCACCCACCTCGGTAACTACCTCGATGCTTCCATCTAACTCCAGAATCTTCCTTAACCCTTCCCTTACTAAAACATGGTCATCTGCTATTATTACCCTTACCTTTTCCATATCGACCTGCCTCCTCCATAATCGGCACCTTTGCAATTACCTGGGTTCCCTTACCTGGGGAAGAAACAATATCTATTTCCCCGCCAAAAAGTTCCACCCGTTCTCTCATCCCTAAAATACCATAACTTTCTTGCTTTTCTTGCACATCGCTAAGAGCAAAACCTTCTCCCTCATCCTTAATCAGCAAAGTAAGAAGATCCCCTTTATCCTCTATTTTCACCCAGGCCTCATTTACCCCGGCATGTTTTCTAATATTAGTCAGCGCTTCTTGGACAAGACGATAAAGAGCTATTTCTAGGGAAATATCGTATTTTCTTCGGAAGCCGAAAATCATGTAATTTATATTAAAATTATACTTAGCCTCATAATCATAAAAATATTCTTGTAAAGTCGCAGTTAACCCTTCATCATGGACTAAGGTCGGTTTCAAATCGAACATTAAGCGCCTAATATCAGCTAAAGATTCTTGCCCCATATTTTTAACAGCGGCTAATTCCGTAACGATGCGTTCCGCACCTTCATCCCATAACTGATTAATAAGATCTAACCTAATTAATGCACTAGCCAAGCTTTGCGCCGGTCCGTCATGTAGTTCCCGTGCGATTTTGCGCCGTTCCGATTCTTGCGATTCGATAATCCACATACGCATATTTTGCTTACGGCGAAAATCTTCGATAGTATCACTAATGCTCTCCACATTGCCTTTCAAAAGCTTCAGCGCCAGGCTGGTCGTATTTAAAAAATTATCGGCCCGATCAACAATATGTTCAAACTGTTTTATTTGCAAACCTAATATATCACGCCGTTTTCTTAAATATAACTCCGAATTACGCATCTCCATAAGCTTGATTTGCAGCTGCTTCGCATTATCATAAGCATCCTTTATGCTGGCCTCCGTATAAGCCCGGAAATTGCGGCTTACCTCCATAAGCCTAAGACGCGCCTGTTTTTCAAGCTTAGTGTAATAATCAACCTGCTCGATAATCTTAGCCGTTTCCATTTGCACTTCCAGAAGCTCTACCTTATATTGCTCCACCTGTTTTCGACATTCCTCACTAATATCGAAAATATCGTCGCGCCCCTGCTCCAAACTATTAACAATACCATTAAGCAGCCCGTTAAGTTGTTCCAGCTGTTCACTACCCAAATTGTTAATATCTATATTACTTTCGTCATATTTCATTAAAACCCTTCCTTAATTCCCAGAGCCTCCATTATTTCCAGTTGAATGGCTTTAAGTTTTTCCTCATTATTAGTTTCCACATATATTCTAAAAAGTGGTTCCGTGCCGGAAGTTCTTATCAGAACCCAACTCCCGTCTTCTAATACCCACTTACTTCCTTCCAAAGTAATATGACTGTCAACCGGAATACTATTAATAGCCCGTGGATTATAGCCCGCAAGCTTCGCCTTAATCTTTTCCTGAATGGCGGCATCCACCTTCACATCTATCCGTTCACTTACTATATCCCCATATTCCTCCGCTAATTCTGCCGATAATTCCGCCATAGTTTTACCCGTGTAAGCTAATAACTCCACCGCCAACAAACACGCTAAAATACCATCCTTCTCTGGAATATGCCCGAATATGCTTAAGCCGCCGCTTTCCTCTCCGCCTAGAATACAACCCTTTTCACGCAAACATTCGCCCACATACTTAAAACCTACCGGGGTTTCCACTATCGTCAAACCATGCTGTTTAGCGATTTTGTCTAACATATGGGTGGTGGCAATCGAACGCGCCACCGGCCCTTTATAAGTTCTAGTTTTCAATAAATGATCCAGCAATATGTACATAAAGCGATTAGCACTAACAAATTCACCATTCTTATCAATAATACCAAACCTATCCGCATCACCATCAGTAGCCAAACCAATATCAGCTTCATAACTAATAACCGCCCGTTTTAAATCACCGAGCAGATTATCAGTCGGTTCCGGCATCGAACCGCCAAACAAGGGGTCTGGGTAATTATTAATCGTGCGAACTTCACAGCCTAAATCACTTAACAACTTATCCAAGTAGCCGATTCCTACCCCAAACATCGGGTCAACTACTACTTTAGGTGCCTTTCCCCGGAAAAATTCAGGCTTAATCATTTTCAGCAAATGATTAGTATATTGAGTATTAACCTCAATTTCGTTAAATAATTCTAAGTTTTTCGCTTCCGACAGACTTAGCTCGTAAATCTTACCATTATCAATAACCTTATTAATCTGTTCCTCAATAACATCAGTTACATCCGGCAGAGCCGGTCCTGCGTATTCGGGGATAAATTTAATTCCATTATATTCAGGAGGATTGTGACTAGCCGTCAACATAATAGCACCGCCAGCCTCCATTTCCCTAATCGCAAAAGCCGTTACCGGCGTGGGCGCAGGCCTTTTTAGTAAATATACCTTAATTCCGTTGCCTGCCATCACCTTAGCACATTCCTGGGCAAAATCTTCCGACATAAAACGGTTATCATAACCAATAACAATACCTTTTTTAGTAAGATTTTTACTATTAATATAACTGGCTATCCCCTGCGAAACTATACGGCAATTCTCAAAAGTAAAGTCACGCGCTATGATAGCCCTCCAACCATCAGTTCCAAACTTAATATGTGACACTGCTTAATCCTCCTTAAAAGGCAACCTTAACAATTATATTTCCTAATCACGTATTAAAAGTAAATCCATTATATAACATAAAAACATATACGAAAATACTACATAAAACTACTTCACATATTATTCCACTAACCATAATATAATATCATACCCAAAAACAAAAAAAAGATATACTAACTAGCCCCGATACGCACATACAAAAAGTCCTTAATGACCTTAACAATCCTAATCGCAGCCTTCCCATCCCCGTATGGATTCACGGCTTGTGCCATCTTCTGGTAGGCATTATCGTCACTAAGCAGTAATTTCGCTTCCTTATAAATGTTTTCCTTAACTGTGCCTACTAACTTGACCGTCCCAGCCGTTACAGCCTCTGGACGTTCCGTAGTATCCCTTAATACTAGCACCGGCTTCCCAAGTGACGGCGCTTCCTCCTGTAACCCCCCCGAATCAGTCAAAACCATATAACAATTATTCATTAGATTAGCAAATGGTTCATAATCAAGCGGTTTAATTAGATGCACCCGCTCCAGATTACCTAGCATTTCAACTGCAATATCCCTAACTGTAGGATTCATGTGCACCGGAAATACTAACTGGGTATCTTTAAATTCCTCGACTAAATCAATTAAAGCTCCATAAATATCACGCATCCGGCTGCCCCAATTTTCCCGGCGATGAGTAGTAACCAAAATAATGCGCTTACTAAAATCAATTCCAGCTAAACTGTCCCCAAAACTATAATCATCCTTAACCGTTTCCAACAAAGCATCAATGACCGTATTACCAGTTACCCATATTTTAAAAGAGGCTGTAGCTTCAGCCAGTAAATTATCCCTTGCTGTATCAGTCGGCGCAAAATGCAATTCCGCCAGCCGTCCCGTTAAAACCCGATTCATTTCCTCTGGATAAGGCGAATACTTATTCCTAGTCCTAAGCCCCGCTTCCACGTGTCCGACCGGAATCTTTTGATAAAACGCCGCCAAAGATGCCGCAAAAGTAGTAGTCGTATCACCATGCACTAATACTAAGTCCGGTCTCTCCCGTTCCAAAACCTTCTGCAAACCAGTTAAAACCCCGCTAGTAATACTATACAAATCCTGCTTATCCTTCATTAGATTTAAATCATACTTAGGAATAATGTCAAATAACTGTAAGACCTGATCCAGCATTTCACGATGTTGCGCCGTCACTACTACAACCGTTTCAATATCATCTACCTTCTCTAATTCCTTTACTACCGGAGCCATCTTAATCGCCTCCGGCCTAGTTCCAAACACTACCATAACCTTACCTAATCGCACTAACTCATTCCTCCATTCTGTGTCATGGGGACGGGGGTTTTGACACACTTTCTTCTCACTTCTACCCCTCCCCTACATTTAGTCTAACCATAGCCAAAATTGGTAAGGCATCATTAATTTACAGAACCATTTGCCCTTTTCTCCCCAATTCATTTCCGCATATAAAGAGTTAAGGGGCATAGACCAGCTATTCGTAGCCGCCCCTGTTTCTGTATTATACACTATGCCATTACTATATCCAGACCCAGAATTGTGGCTAGGATTAGGCAGCGGCTCTGGTTGCGGGGGGTTAATCACAATTTTGCTTTCCTCAATTACTTCTATGTCTATGAAATCACTGACCCCTTCATATTCAACAGTTATCCTGGCGATTCCCGGAGACAAAGCTTCATATAGTCCGGTTTCATCCCAAGTAACCACCCCTTCATCACTACTATTCCAGGTTGCCCCAGAAGTTACTTCAGCACTTCCGCCATTACTAAAAGTAGCCACTGCCTGTAAATTAATTTTCTCTCCTACCTTTACTGTATTACAATTATCCACAATTGTTACTTGCACATTTTTTATCCCCGCGTACCAATAAGACCTATTCCCTACTTTAAATACTATATCATTACCGTTACTGCTTATATTTTGGGGAAACTCATGTAACATTATTATCTCCTTAGACTGCCCGGTGTTCATATCATAACGGCAAATTTTATTATCTTGCACATAGTATAAATAATTAGCTGCTAAACAAATAGCATTAGGTTGTGCCCCAATATCTAGCTCCGTTTTAGCCCCCGATACTTTTTGATGAAATAATTTGGAGTTCTTGTCAGTAGTAAAATAAACTACCTCGTCCCCATAAATACTAAAATATGTAGCTTTACACTTGTCATCATTAAGTTGAACCGTTATATCATCATTTAGCTTATAACAGTACAAATGCCCAACTGTATCCCGCCATAATATTATATTTTGCCCTTCATATTTACTTATACGTATATCATTAACATCTGCATTAAATAACATCATAGGAGTAGGTTCATTATGGGAAATAACGTAACATTCTTTATCGGATTTAGTAGTAACTAAAAAAACTATATAATCCTCATTTAATCGGTAAAATGCACTTACCCCTTGGTCAGTAAATTCCCTGCTTTCTCCCGGCTCCAAACCAAATCGTACCTCATCAGATAAATTTACCATAGTGAGATATTTAGTAGAATAAGTACTATATATTAAAACCCCTTGGCTAAGCTGCAGCTTTTCTCCGTTATTAGTATTATGTCCATCAAGCACATAAACCTTATTGTCAGATATTTTATAGTAGCAAGGATTTATTGCCGTTCCAATTTGTTCACTCCATACGATGAAATCCCCGTCAATTACAGGATATCCTAGCGATTTTTCGGAACTACATTTAAGTTTAGTTATACGTCCATTTATATCTTCTATCACCCCAGCATCCCCAATTACAGGTATACTGCTTTCACTAGCCCCCGCCATGCCTGCATAACACATGAGTATTATAAAAATTACGCATAAAAATACCCCGACCTTCCTCACCTTTCCCCCACACTCCATCTCCAAAAACATTTACTATACCCTATTATTATAAATAAATCGGCAAATACCTGCTAAAAAACAAAAAAAGCGGGGAAAATTTCCCCGCTAAGTCATTCTTGACGAATAATTCCAATCATGCTAACCTATAATTACAAAAAGGAGCCGGAAATTGCTTTTATGGCGGCGCTTTTGCAAAGGAGCGCCGCTTTTTGTCCAGCGGTTAGTCCTAGATGGTTAAACCGCCTTATTAAATTAAGGCGGTGGTTATTTTCTGTACATTAAGCACAGGGTAATAATACCTATGATAACTAAACAAAACCCAAAAAGTTCTGTCCAGTAAACTACCATAGTATCACCTCCCTTCAAACAGGGAAGTGACCAACCGCCAAACGGCGCTCCTACCAAATTATAATCTCATTATGCCTTAATAGTAAAGTAAGATATTTCCAGCTTATCCACCCTACCACGCTATATTAAAAGTCAGTTCACCGCCATCCGGCACCACCCCAACTTTAACTAACCCCTGCTTAATCTCATAGAGCTTACCATTAATTGTAACTATACCAGTCGCCGGTGTCTTAGTAGCCGCATCCCAAAAATGCAGCACTATCTCGGTTTGTTCCCCTACAAGCATATGCTTAGGCGGATAAGCAGTTACCAAATAACGCTTCTCTGGTGCTTTAGGCGCTTCCCTAATCACCTTACCGATACCCGCTTGTAAAGTATATTTCGACACCTTAAGATCGAAATTCCCTATAGTCGCCGAACTGTAAACGACGATTTCCCAAGTCCCCGGCGCAGGATTAGGATATGTAACCCCTACATCAGCTGAAGTTGCAGTTGCGCCTACTCCCGCATATTGACTAACATCCTGCAGCCCTACTGGTGATATAATGTGCATCCGCGCCCGTCCTTCGGTACCGACTAATAGCTTAACATCCAGATTTTCCGTCCCTTCGGGCACATTGACAAAATAGCGCTTAAACTCTCCGGCTCCTACCTCATCTTGCTGTTCCAACATTTGTTTAGGCAAATTTTGCAAATCATAAGGCACAACTACCGTCTGCAAAACGGCTACATCCCAGCCCGGAGTATCAAAATCATCCGCCACTAGAAAATCGCTATATAAGCCCGGTTCGTTAAAATCATCATATCTAACCGTAATCGTCCTTTCGCCCCCGGCTGGTACTTGCACTGAAAACTGCTGCGGCTTAATCCAGTTAGATAATCCCCCCACCGCCAAACTACGATGCACCCCAGAATTATTAGAAATCTTCACCGATAACTCCGCCGGTATAATTTCCTTCGAATAATAACCATTACCATAGCCAAAATCAGGGCTATATTGATTAACCCTGAAGTTCACATATTGATCTTTAACCTTCTTAATTTCTTGCCAAGCCCGCACCATATCAATAGCGCCAAAGCCTTGTTCCACCGCCTCATATCCCTCTAAAGGCATGGCCCCTGCGATTAAGCCTTGGGAAACTACCATCGAATCCATAATATACATCTTATGTGACATTACATCAAGCAGCAAGGCGGCCGCTCCTGCCACATGAGGAGCCGCCATACTCGTCCCCTCATCCAAATGGTACATCGAATCCCCCCATAATGGATAAGTCGATATAACACTACCCGGGGCCACTAACACTGGTGCAGTTATTCCATCCATCCCCGGCCCGCTTGAACTAAAATACCACAAAGTCGGTTTTTCCACATCCCAACCATAATCATTACGCCACATTTCGGGAGTAGCATAAGCCCCTACACTAATCACATTCTGAATAGCCGCCGTATTGGCGACCGTCCCTAGCCCCGGACCGTTATTACCCGCCGCAATACATAACAACATCCCGTGAGCATTCCACATCCGATTCGCCAGATTAGACAACTGCTTAAGCTCCGCCGGACTTATCTGATACTGCCCCATACTTAAGACTGCTACATTAGCTCCCATATCTGCTGCCAGCATTATCGCACTTTCTAATCTATTCAAATAAGCTAGACCTAAGCTGTTAAACACCTTAATCGGCAAAATCTGAGCCCCCGGTGCGACCCCTTCCACCTGTCCGTAAGCCGCGACAATCCCTGCTACTTCCGTACCATGCCCCAGCGAATCAAAACCGAACTTCACATACTTAATATCCTTATCAATCTCACTTACTACCAGGTTAAAAACTTTATCCTTCTGCCCCTTAATCGCAGTCGATTTATAACTGCGCCCATATTTTTGCAAAGCCGCTTCATCCTTAATCTGTCCATCCATATTCGTATCAATATACACCGTATCAAAATTGTTAAAATACTGACTAGCAGAAACTACTACCAGGAATCTGTCCCCGGCAAGATTATCCTTAATTACAGGCGGCAAAAACGAAGTCCCTAAATATCCGTAATAAAACTCCCCAGCCGCATTATTTATCTCCGTCACATCAACCTTAAGTTCCCCAATAGTTAACTGCCCATTTTCCGGTTGCAAGGGTCCATTTAAGGAGACCTTGCCTTCATCCGTTAAATCGACAAAATCTACAATCTTAATATATCCATCAGTAGTCTTTTGCAAATCGGGATGTCCCATATCTACACCGCTGTCAATAATAGCGACTAACTGCCCGCGCCCCGTGGCCCCCGTTTCCCGAACAAAATCCTGTACCCGCATAGCGTCCTTAGTCGTTTCCATACTAAGAGCCGGATTATTTCTAGCCACTTCGACATTTACTTCCTGACGCTCCACTTCCGATAACTTAACTACCCGGCTATCAACCGATACCATACGGCTAGATTCCAGCAAACTGCTAAATGAAAACTTAAACCCCGTAACCGGAAACTTCTCCACCAGATACACAAAAGTCAGCTCACCCTTATTATTCACATTAAACATAATATCCGCCGGCAAGACTAACTCATTAACCGGTTCCACACTACCTTCCCGGTATACCGCAAGGTTATCCGTCATAGTAAAAACTTCTTCTTCCCCGGCTAACCTAATCGTCATTTCCTTTAAAGGCAAATTAATATCGACTAAAGTACCGGCAAAATGGAACTTTCTCCCCTGCATATCTAATAAATGTTCTAACAAAACCGTAACTTCAGCCCTAGTCAACCTGTTTTGCGGTTTAAAGCTGCCGTCTGGATAACCTTGGACTAACCCCTTATCAGCAGCGTAACTAACCGCCTTAATTGCCCAAGCAGAAATATCCTTATAATCACTATAAGGCAAATCCTCCGGCTCCTCTATATTAGTAACCTTAAGCGCATTAACTAACATGACTATAGCCTCTTCCCGGCTAATCATAAGATATGGCTTATAATTCCCCCGTTCATCCCCGGAAACAATGCCCAATTCCTTAGCTAGTTCGATATACCCCTTAGCCCAATGGTCATTAGGAACATCCCCAAAAGATGATTCTCCTTTAGTTAAATTATTAGCCTCTTCAGTAGCATTAAGAAAGGAAATAAGCAGAGTAGTAAACTCAGCCCGGGTAATAAACGCCCCCGGCTTAAAAGAATGGTCGGGATACCCGCTAACCATATCCCGACTTTGTAAATAGTCAATCTGCGGACGCGCCCAATGCCCCCTCACATCCGTAAATGCAAAAGCCGCACCGCAGGTATTCATAACTAAGCCCATAATCAACATCGTTGATAATATGTAAACAACCCGTTTCATATGTATCTACACTCCGACCCCATTCATTATCACATCCGTAATCTGCTGCGCCAATTCCCCAGCATCCACATCCCAATCTTCTAAAGTAATCGGTGCCCACAGCGACCCTAACACCCCCCCAATTAAGAGGGTAATCAGCCGCGGATTAATCTCCTTAAGCTCCCCGTCATCAATCGCCTTTTGCACCGCCTCATTCATGAGCCCTTCCTTTTCTCTTCGTATTATCAGAGCCCATTCCTTAAGTTCCTCATCAAAAATTTCCGTATCCCAGAATACAATTCTGGTTAATTCTTTATTTTCTTTACAAAACTGTATATGTCCTTCTAAAAGTAAGAAAATTTTTTCAGCAAACGAAATACTTTCACTCTCAAAACTAATAAGCTTTTGCGAGTAAATTCTTACACTCTCCTCCATCATTTCTTGAAAAAGATGCAGCTTACTAGAAAAATATTCATAAATGGTACCCTTACCTACACCGGCCTCCAGCGCAATTTCCTCCATCCGAGTATTATGGTAGCCCTTAGTAGAAAAAACCCGCACCGCCGCCTCAATAATTAATTCCCGTTTACCCTTCTTAACTTCCATACCCTTCCTCCATTAGTATAAAAACGTAAAACCCGCCCTGTCATCCTGAACGAAGTGAAGTGAAGACAAGGGGACGAAGACAAGGGGACGTTTCCCTTGTCTTCTCCCCTTTCGGGTGGGGCAGAGGCAATTTCAATCGCCGGCACCCGCGGAGAATAAATTCTCCGCTACCCCTCACTCCTCACGCCCTAAGCTGCCCGCCTAAACTTCTTGCCCAAGTCATCAAATATACTATA
>CAZYLY010000024.1:0-1019 GCA_964648825.1 uncultured Syntrophomonadaceae bacterium | reverse complement strand
CCACCGGTACTAAGACCAAGGTTACCAAGGTCGAAACCAAGAGTCCTCCGATAACTACGGTTGCCAAGGGGGCTTGCACTTCGGCCCCTTCCCCTAAGCCTAGACCTAGAGGCAACATGGCCAGAATCGTACTAAAAGCCGTCATTAGAATCGGCCTTAACCTTACCCGTCCCGCCTCGATAATAGCAACATCTCGTTCCATACCCTGTGCAATCAACTGTTTCAAATAATCTACAAATATAATCGCATTAGATACCACTATCCCGACTAACATAATTATCCCGATAAAGGCCGTAACATTAAAAGTTCTACCCGTTAAGAGTAGGCCTAATACTACCCCGACAAAAGCCGTCGGCACCGAGAACATTATAATAAAGGGATTAAAAAATGATTCATACTGGATAGCCATAACCGAATATACCAGGATTAGGGCTAACAAGAGCGCCACTGCTAGACTAGCGAAGCTTTCCATCATTTCCTTATTATCCCCACCGAAATCAATCGTGTAACCGGCCGGTAGAGCTAACTTATCCGTTTCCAGCTTAATCTCCTCTACTACCGAACTTAAATCCCGATTTAATAAGGAAGCATTTACCGTAGCAATACGTACCTGGTCGATTCTGTCAATCGATACCGGCCCTTGTTCCACCCCAAAAGTCGCCACTTGGGACAACTTAATAAATATCCCCATCGGAGTTAAGATATTAACATTAGTCAGATAATCAATATCCCTGTCACTTTGCGATGCAAACTTAACCCTAACATCGACCTCATTACCATCCACCTTATAACGCGTAGCTACAGTTCCCTCCATCGCTGCCTTAATTTCATTAGAAATCTGCATCGGAGTTAGCCCATAAGCCGCCGCCCGTTGCCGATCAATTCTCACCTGCATTTCCGGTTGCCCATCAGTAAGTGAGGCTACTATTTCCCTAGTTCCCGGCGTAGCCTTAATTATATCTGTAACCTCATTAGAAATTTCCCTTAATACTTGTAAATCATCACCCCGGATTTGTACA
>CAZYLY010000023.1:6331-16386 GCA_964648825.1 uncultured Syntrophomonadaceae bacterium | reverse complement strand
TAAATCCCTATAATAAGAGTCTTTTAAAACCTAAGAAAAGTAATTTATATAAAAACCTTAGCTTACAGGTCAAGTACATATGGTACGACTTCCACCAAGTTCTTATATAGATTTTAGTTACTTTCCCCTTTAGTGTCAAGCATCATCATTGATGGTTTGTAGGTTTTTACCTTCTTTGACAATCTCGCCTACCCTAACACTAATCAATTCATAAAATTCAGGATTATTACGTAGGTATTCCTTAGCATTTTCCCGGCCTTGCCCTAACCTTTCACCTTGATACGAGTACCAAGAGCCGCTCTTTTGAATTATTTCAAATTCCGAAGCTATATCTAATAAATCACCTTCTTTAGATATGCCCATACCAAACATAATGTCAAATTCTATCGATTTAAAAGGCGGAGCAACTTTATTTTTGACAATTTTAACTCTGGTACGGTTACCGATTATATCTGTTCCTTGCTTAATAGATTCACCTTTTCTGACTTCTATACGTACAGATGAATAAAACTTAAGGGCTCTGCCGCCAGTAGTAGTTTCATTACTGCCATATATAACCCCTACTTTTTCTCGTATTTGATTTATAAAAATACATGTTGCTTGTGATTTGCTAATATGGGCGGTAAGTTTTCTTAATGCTTGTGACATTAACCGTGCTTGAAGCCCTACATGAACATCTCCCATATCCCCTTCAAGTTCTGCTTTAGGAACTAAGGCGGCTACTGAATCGATGACTACAATATCTATAGCACCACTCCTAACTAACGCCTCCGCTATTTCTAAAGCCTGTTCGCCACTATCCGGTTGTGATACTAATAGATTATTAATATCTACCCCTAATTTTTTAGCATATAAAGGGTCTAAAGCATGCTCAGCATCAATAAAAGCCGCCATACCGCCCTCTTTTTGCGCCTGAGCAATTGCATGTAAAGCAACAGTTGTTTTGCCAGAAGATTCTGGACCGAAGATTTCTACCACTCTGCCACGTGGCAATCCTCCAACCCCTAGGGCTAAATCTAAAGAAACACAGCCAGTTGATATAACATCAATATTCATAGTGGCAGCTTCTCCAAGTTTCATAATAGCACCCTTGCCAAATTGTTTTTCAATACTTTTAATGGCACTATTTAACGCTTCCACTTTACCTTGATCCATCTCCATGTTCTCCCTCCTCAAACGTCTGTTCCAGGTTATTATAAGCTAGTATGTATATTCGTGTCAATATAATTATTTATTACCCTTTCTTTTGTAGGAAACGACGTACAATATCTAAGCCAGTTTTTGCAGCTAAAGTCCTAATCGCAGCTCTATTGCCGCCTAGCCGTAATTCTTTTATTATTACCCCCTCATTATGGGCTAAGCCAATGTATACTAAGCCTACCGGTTTTTCTGCGCTTCCACCTTCAGGTCCGGCAATTCCAGTAATAGCAAGCCCCAATTCAGTTCCTGCTACCCTCTTAATCCCTAGTGCCATTTCTTCCGCAACTTCTTTACTTACTGCTCCATATTCTTCTATAGCATTTTTAGAAACGCCTAATAATTTTACTTTGGCTTCATTACTGTAAGAAATTACCGAACCCCAAAAATAACTTGAACTACCGGTGACATCGGTTAAATATTTGGACATTAATCCACCCGTACATGATTCAGCTAAAGCTAAAGAATAATTCGTTTTAGCAAGCAGATTAGCCGTAACCGTTTTTATATTTTCCTCATCGTATCCATATATATTACGGTTTAGTTTATTATTAATTTCTTTTACTATTTGCTCTAAAATCCTTTCACTATCTGTGATATCTTTTCCCTCTGCAGTTACCTTAACAAGAATTTCACCCTCTTCGGCTATTAGGGCAATACTACATCCACGGGGATTTTCTATTACCGAACCAATTATTTTTTCTACCTGGGATTCCCCGGGGCCGAATACCCTTATAGTTCTTGAAGCCGATAAATTATGGATTAAATTATAATTGTCAATTAATAATGGAATAGCTTCATCATTAAGCATCTTTTTCATCTCCCTTGGTGGACCAGGGAGAAGTATTATTGTTTTTCCTTCTTTATTAAGATACATTCCGGGAGCAGTCCCCAATGGATTTGAAAGGATTTTAGCTTCAGAAGGAAACATAGCTTGTTTTATATTTGATTCAGGCATTTCTTTGCCCCGCTCGGTGAAGAAATTTTTAATTTTCACCGCCTCTGCTTCATTAATATTTAGTTTCACCCCTATTACATCACAAGCAACTTCTTTAGTAACATCATCTTTAGTAGGGCCTAAACCACCACTTGCAATTATTATATCAGCCGTTTTTATCCCCAACTTAAATGCATCTGTTATATGTTCTTTACTGTCGCCAACTACACTTATACTAATAACCTTAATCCCCATATTTCCAAGTTGTTTGCTTATATATGAAGAATTGCTATCTATCGTAGTACCTAACAATAATTCTGTTCCCGTTGAAATAATATGAGCTTTTTTCACCTTAATAAATCATCTCCTCAAGTTTTTCATTATTAGTATAAACAATTTTCGTCATTCTATTTTAGAGAATACTCGTAAGATTACATTAAGGCAACAAAAAAAGCCAGTCGGGACTAGTAATCCCTCTGACCTTAAAAATAATTAAACGTTAATTTTTTTGAAAAATGTAGCTGGCGTTAATTGAATATTTATATATTCAATTAATAGATTTTTTTGCATTAGAATCCAATTCCTAATAATGCCATTAACATATCCCTATCTATAGTCTCCTCATCTAACAAAAAATCTGCAATTTTCACTAAGGATTCTTGATAAGAAAGTAAAATGCTATTAGTTTTTTCTTCTAATTCAGTTAAAATAGCTTTACATTCTTTATATAATAATTCCGCAGGTATATCTTCGGAATTTACTACCCCTAGAGAAGATAACCCTGTTCCCACTATTTCCTTAGCAATATTCCAGGCCTGGTTAAAATCATTTTTAGCTCCGGTGCTGCGATTCCCATACTTTATCTCTTCGGCAATAGCACCAGCTAAAGTTATCATTATTTGACCTTCCAACTCCTCTTTAGTATATAAATACTGGTCATCAGTCGGAGATTTACGCATAAAACCTAAAGCTTTCCCGCGTGGTACTATAGTTAAAGACGAAACCGAACCTGGTTCAACTACCTCGCTAATTATAGCATGGCCTGTTTCGTGTATGCTTACTCTTTCTAATTCGCTTTTCATTGGCTTACGGTCCAGCTTTTCCCCCATAACCACTTTGTCTATAGCTTCAATAAAATGTCTGCTATTTATTTCTCCTTGGCCTTCACGCATAGCCAGAATAGCTGCTTCATTACTTAAACTTTCAAGATGCGCTCCAGAAAAGCCAAAAGTAGCGCGGGAAATTTCTTTTAAATCAACATCCTCAGCTAAAGGTTTGTTTTGGGTATGAATATTTAATATTTTAAGCCTGCCCGCTTTGTCAGGTAAACCAACCTGCACTTGGCGGTCAAATCTACCTGGTCTTAGCAAAGCATTATCCAGCATATCGGCTCGATTAGTAGCTCCAATTAATAAAATTCTTACTTCCTCATCTTTATTAATACCATCCATCTCTACTAATAATTGATTTAGAGTCTGATCATATTCCAGATGACCAGCATGAGAACCCCGCTTACCTCCTAAAACTTCTAATTCATCAATAAAAATAATCGCACTTTTACAATGTTCATTACTAGCCTTCTTGCGTGCCTCGGTAAATAAGTTTCTGACCCTTTTAGCACCAACCCCAGCATACATTTCAATAAATTCACTACCCGAAACTGCTAAAAAAACTGATTGAGTATAACTGGCTGCTGCCCTAGCTAGTAAAGTCTTACCGGTTCCCGGAGGACCAATTAATAATACTCCCTTTAAGGGTCTTATCCCCATGCTTATTATTTCACTAGGTTTTAATAAGAATTGTAAAGCTTCCTTCAATTCATTAGCTGCTGTTTCCTGTCCCCCAATATCGTCAAAGTTAATTTGTAAGCTTTTTCTAACCTTCTGACCCATAATACCAATTTTAATATTACCTTGGGTTTGCATAATATAAAATAATCCCCCCATTATGAGCAGGACTATAACTACAGGGATAACATTAACCCCTATTATGGCTAAGAAGATAATAATAGCAATGCTAGCACCTAAAATTACTTCCTTCACTTTATTCCTCCTAAATAGTAGCCTTAGTATCATAGGCTCTATTAAAAATGCAATAAATGTAAGAATCGCCGTCTGATAACTGGATATATAAATATTTCTCATCTATAAACATATGGCTTACTACTTCTTCTCCTGCGGAAATATCGTTTAATTTTTTATCTAACCAGAGAAATTCATTATTAGCCAAGGCTTGATAGATAGCCGGCTTTAGTTTAGCTGACAATTCATTTAACTTAGCATTCGGTTGGTCAACTAGTAATAGCTCATATTCATTGTCAGCTAATTTGCTCGTAATACTTTTTAGTATAGATTGATATACATTTTCTATACTTGCGACTTGATTAATCTGCACTTCTATTATATATACTTTGTTTTTATTAATACTTACTTCCTGGATTCCTTCTAAGGCTGAAATATCATTAATTAAGGGTTCTTCAATTCCCTTTTTGGTGTATATAGTAAAGCCGGTTAATAATAATCCCAAAACAATTAACAAAGACAAGAGGACAATCCTTAGCCTAAATTCTCCATTTTTCATCAAATTTCTCCCCCTTTGCATATATTATAGCATAGCCCTAGCTTCCATTCTGCACGCAACATCTGGAAAATACGCAAAAAAAAAGACGGCATTACTGCCGCTATGATGTTTAATTTTATATTATAATTCCGTTATCTAAAAAATGTTAAGCTCGTCTTTGACTTCTTCTCCATATTTTCATTTCTTGGGCGGCTTTAATCAATTCATCCCTAAAATCTGGGTGAGATATATTGATTAAAGCTTCTGCTCTTTCCCAGGTGCTTTTGCCCTTTAAGTTAGCAATTCCGTATTCGGTAACTAACATATGAGTAGCTGTCCTGGGGTCAGTAACTATGGAACCCGGGGTTAAAATAGGTTTAATTTTGGAAAAGGTTTCCCCTTTAGAGGTAAAAGTAGAGGTCATACATACAAAGCTTTGACCATTTTTAGATTTATAGGCACCTTCCACAAAATCTAGTTGTCCTCCTGTTCCGCTTATATGCCTCGTTCCGACACTTTCGGCACAGACTTGACCAAATAAATCTACTTCAATACATGCATTAATAGATACAACATTATCTAATTGTGCTATTATACGGGGGTCATTAGTATAATCGACTGAATATACTGCCAGCTCAGGATTATCATCTATAAACTCATATAATTCCTTACTGCCGAGACAGAAGGAAAAAACCTGTTTATATTTATCTATAGTTTTATGCTTGCCGCTAATTTTGCCCGCTTTTGTCATTTCAAAAAAAGCATCTACATACATTTCAGTATGCACACCTAAGTCTTTTAAGTCAGATTGAGCTACTAATGAGCCTACCGCGTTTGGTATTCCTCCTATACCCAACTGAATACAACAGCCGTCATACATTCTTTCAATAATATGTAACGCAATCTTTTTTTCAGCATCATTAGGCTCTACATTTTTTACAGTCGGAAGTGGGTTATGATTAGATTCTACAATGAAATCTACCCTTTTTATATGAACCGCTTCCTGATTACCGCCTAATACCCGGGGCATATTATTGTTAACCTCGACAATCACATATTCGGCATTCTCTATAGCTGCCATATTAGAGGGTGCTCCAGCGCCAAAATTAAAAAATCCGTGTTTATCCATAGGTGCCACAGTAGCCATAAAAACATTATTAGGCTGGGCATCTTTTCTTACCATAGTCGGACATTCATGAAATTTCATCGGTATATAATACATAAGTCCTTCATTATAATATTGCCTGTCTAAACCGCTGAAATGCCAGGTGTTCCAGCAAAAATGCTCACCAGTAGGGTCAGCTTCAATAGTATAATGAGGCCATATTGAAATATCAGATCTAATTTTTACATCCTGTAACTCATCTTTTCTTTTGCTTAAAGCTAAATCTAGTTCATTAGCTGAGGTAAGTCCAAATCCGTATTCAATCCAATCGCCGGATTTGACCACTTTAACGGCTTCATCTGCACTTACTAGTTTGCTTTTGTATTCACTACTCCAATTCATCTTAAACCTCCTATTTAAATATGCAATTATTATACCTTTTTCTACATAGTTTTCTCTATAAAATCCCCTTTTCAAATATTATTCTCCTAATATAGACATTATTATAGGTGTTGGGTAAAAGGTTCACAAGCAAAGAAACCTATTTCACCATTTTTATAAACGATAATATAGGCTTCTGTAATCATTAATATAGCAAGTTTAAAGAAATTTCCTACTCCTTTAAGTAAAAGAATTTATAAAAGTATTCTACACCAGAAATGACCGTAATAATAACGGCCAAATACATGACCCAGATTCCTAAAGGAAATCCTATGTATTGTTGATATATATTTTGTGAAATAACTAAAACTACCGCTACAATTTGAGTAATAGTTTTTATCTTGCCTAAACTACTAGCTGGAATAATTATGCCTTCTTCAGCTTTTAGGGTTCTTAATCCGGTCACAGCAAATTCGCGGGCTAAAATAACGATAGCTATCCAGCCTGATAGTCTGCCTAGTTCCACTAAGCTGATTAAAGCTGCTGTAATAAGCATCTTATCTGCTAAGGGGTCTAATATAATCCCTAAGGTAGTAACTTGCTTCCATTTACGTGCTAGGTATCCGTCTAAACTATCAGTCAAAGCCGCTACGATAAAAACGCCGGCCGCGATAATGTCGCCATAGGGGATTTTAACTAATAGTATTATTACGAAAACCGGTATAAGTATAATACGAAAAATAGTAAGGAGATTAGGAAGATTCATAATTAGGCTCTCCAATCATATCGTAATTTCGGACTGCTTTTAATTTAACTTCTACAAATTCTCCATTAATTAAAGTATCTTGGCTTTTTACCATGGTAATTCCATCAACCTCAGGTGCTTGAAAATAGCCCCTGCCAATATATAAATTTTTGCTTATTAAAGATGAAATTAATATTTTTTGTTTGGTGCCTACCCGGTTAATATTTTTCTTCCGCGTAATTTGATTTTGCAGAGTTAAAATCTGGTCTAATCTTATTTGTTTTATTTCTTCGGGAATTACGTTTTTCATTAAATATGCCGCGGTATCTTCCTCCGGGCTATATTTAAAAGCTCCTAACCAATCAAATTGGGTTTTTTCTACAAAGTTAAATAATTGGTTAAAATCATCCTCGGTTTCCCCGGGAAATCCTACCATAACAGTTGTACGCAAAACTAATTCTTTTATATTTGTACGCAAATTATCCAGAATAGATAATAAATGTTTATCATCATGCTTACGGTTCATTTTTTTAAGCATATTACCAGCAAAATGTTGAATAGGTATATCTAAATAAGGTATAACCTTATTTTCGGCAGCTATAATTTCAATTATTTCATTAGTTAAATGATTAGGATGTACATACATAAGCCTAATCCATTCAAGAGCCTTAATCTCATTAAGTTTAATTAATAATTCTGGTAAATCATATCCGCAAGCAGCATCTTGCCCATATGAAGCGGTGTCCTGCCCGATTAATACCAGCTCTTTAACCCCTTGGGCAGTCAACTTAAGCGCTTCTTCGTATAATTCTTCCGGGGAACGCGACCTAAGCGCTCCTCTAATGGCAGGAATAGCACAATAAGTACATTTATTATTACAACCCTCGGTAATTTTTAAGTAAGCCGACCCTTTAGGGGTAGTAAGTATACGGGGACCTTTTTCTATAAATACTGCAGGAGGATTATTAGTTAGTACCACCTGTTCACCGTTGGCTACTTTTTTAATTACTTCTGTAATGTTCAAATAATCAGCTATACCTACTATCGCATCTAGTTCCGGCATTTCGTCTATTAATTCCCGGCCATACCTTTGGGCAAGACATCCAGTAGCTATTATATAATTAATAATACCTCTTTCCTTTAATTCCCCAACTTCAATTATAGTATCAATAGCTTCTTCTTTAGCTTCAGTAATAAAACCGCAGGTATTAACAATAACCGCATCGGCACGCTCAATCGCCTCTACTATTTTATGCCCCCCCTGTTTTAGAAGAGCCATCATAATTTCAGTATCTACTCTATTCTTTGAACAACCTAAACTAATAAAACCAATATTCACTTAGTATATTTCTCCTATAGATATTTAGTAGGGGGTGTAGGTAGCCTCTTTTACTTCCCACGGTTGACCTAATGGGGGCATTTCTTCCCCATTATAAGTAATAGCAATTCCGCCGGCATTACCAGCTTTCAAGTATATTTTATCTTTACCGTTAAAAGTTAGAGTATCACCAGCAGGAAGTATCGCATTATACTGGTCTTCCCCATCTACTATAATATTTAACCAACATTTTTGGTTAGCTACAATCTTTATTTCCACGCCTTCAAGCTTAGGAGGCTTCTCACTATCATTATTAGGTAATTCCGATGAATCTCCATTTTCAATATTAGGTGCTTCAACTATAGGATTTACCGGATTAGGGGGTAGCTTATGCTCATTAGTAAAATAAGCAATTAAATAATCGCCCGTCCAAATTACAACTACCAAAAATACTATAGCAATTACTACGTTTTTCCAGGAGATGTTGCTTTTAGGCTCTAATGATTGGCTGGGCTTGATTTCATAAAGCTCCTCCGGTTCTTCCGCACCATAAGCCGTATTTTTGAATAATTCCACACATTCTTGTTCATTCAAATTTAGAAATTTTGCATATCTTTTTACAAATCCAGTAGCATAGACCTTAGCGGGTAATTGATTGAAATTTTCATTTTCGATGGCTTCTAGGTAGTATTTCCGTATTTTGGTTTCCTCTTCGACTACCTCTAAAGAGTAGCCTTGTTTAAGTCTTTCATCTTTAAATTGCTTTCCAATACCCATTTTTTCACTCCTAACAGCCTATGATATATTATTTTGCATAATTTTATTTAATGGTTCACTAACGAAAGCAGTAGTTGCAATCGCCATTCTAATTGACTGTCGCAATGCATAATTATTTAAGGCACCATATATAAGACCTGCTAAAAAGTAAGAAAGATTATTATAAATAGAAAATTTCTGATTCGGCAATAAAGGGAAACTATGATTTTCCTTGCGGTTAATTACTATAATTTCTGATTTCCCATCAGTAATAACAATTATTTGTTCCGGCTTAATATTTAATGCCAGTGCTTTATTAATAAAATCCCTATTAGCAGGCATTGTATCCATTCCTAAAACTACTAGAGTGTATTGGGATAAAAATTCAGGAATTTCATCAACCTTTTCAATAACCTTATATGTACAAAAATAAGGCAATTCATCCTCATTTTTATTTAAAGACCTTTTATACACTTCTTCAGCAAATTTAAACTCGGTAATAAGCCAATCACTATTATAAAGAGCCCATTCCCTTGAAGAAATGATTTTTTGATATTCTTCCCATATCACATTTTCAGTAAAAGATAGTTCATTATTGATATATACTTGACGGCTAGTCCTTTTGTGAGGATGCTTGTATATATTTGAAATATTTACTTCTAATTTTTCTAATTGATTAAGAAATTGTTCTCCAATCTCATCATTGCCAATGAAAGTTAAGACATACGGCTTTATGCCATAACTACGGAAAATCGAGCTAAGCTCTATAGGTACTCCACAGTAATTAACATCTATACTCGTATTTAATGATTCCCTCTGTTTAATAATAACTTCTAAAAAACATTCCCCTAAAATAGCCACAGAACCTTGTTCGTTAAAAACATATCCTTTGCCAAGTATTATGCCCTTTTTCATTAAATTAGAAATATGAACTGCTACAGATGACCTAGTTATTCCCAATATCTGCGCTAAGTCATCTTGCGCAATTAAGGGATTTTTCTTTAATATATTAATTATTTCCTGTTCACGCAAGGTAAGCCTCATTTTACTCCACCTT
>CAZYLY010000023.1:0-6321 GCA_964648825.1 uncultured Syntrophomonadaceae bacterium | reverse complement strand
CTAACATAGTTTTTGCTTGGCGTATAGTTTTTCTAATTGTTCACTATCAATAAGAATTTCTCTTTTTTTGTTATTATCTAGTTCTGAAACAATTCCTTTATCTTCCATCAAGTCTACTAATCTAGCTGCTCGAGCATAACCGATTCTTAGTTTCCTTTGCAATAAGGAAACTGATGCCTTTTGTCCTTCTACAAATACTGATACTGCGTCCCAGAACAAGTCATCTTCTTCAAATTCCTGAGCCTGGGCAAATGATGCCTCGATTTCCTCTAACTGTTCAATATTTTTAATAGCTTCGGTTCCCTGTTTTTTTATAAAATCTACAGTTTTCTCAATATCATTATCTGAAACATAAGCCCCTTGAACTCTAAATGGTTTTATTGCCCCCACGGGGAAAAACAACATATCGCCCTTACCTAAAAGCTTTTCCGCTCCCCCCATATCTAGAATAGTTCTGGAATCAGCTTGAGAAGAAACGGCAAAAGCAATCCGCGAAGGAATATTAGCTTTTATAATTCCAGTAACTACATCTACCGATGGTCTTTGGGTAGCAACAATGAGATGCATTCCTGCTGCTCTTGCCATCTGAGCTAAACGACATATAGAATCTTCTACCTCAATCGGGGCTACCATCATTAAATCAGCTAATTCGTCAATCACGATAACGATATAAGGCATGGGCTCGGCTGAATTTTGGTTATATCTCGCAATATCACGTACTCCTTTTTCCGCAAATAAACGATACCTTTTCTCCATTTCCGTAACCATCCACCTTAAGACTACAGCCGCTTTTTTAGGGTTAGTTACTACCGGAGTAAGCAAATGGGGGATACCATTATAAACCGTAAGCTCCACCATTTTAGGATCGATAAAAACTAACTTCATTTCTTCAGGGCTAGTATTATATAAAAGACTCATTATGATGCTATTTAAACAAACACTTTTACCTGAACCAGTCGAACCTGCAATTAACAGATGGGGCATATCATTTAATCGTGCCACAACTGTATTTCCAGCAATATCTTCACCTAAAGCAAAAGCTAATGGAGTATTCAGCCGATTAAAATTACTTGATTGAATTAAATTTTTAAGTCCGACACCGGAAATTTTACTATTGGGCACCTCTATTCCGATTGCAGATTTACCTGGAATGGGAGCTTCAATCCTTATTCCTGGGGCGGCCAAGTTTAATTGCAAATCATCAGTTAGACTAATAATTTTGCTAACCTTTACCCCTGGTGCCGGGGTAAGCTCATAACGTGTTACTGCAGGACCACAGCTTACTTGATTAACCTTAACCGTAATTCCAAAACTAGAAAAGGTCTCTTCGAGCACGGCTATACTTTCTTTAATATTTTTCTTATCTAAGGTTCGCTCAGTTTTATAATCATTTAATAAATCTAAAGGCGGTTTTTGATAGGTGAAATCTTGGTTCCCTGCTGGGCTAGGTTTAATTACTTTATCTAATAAATCATCATCTACAACTGGTTCATAAACCTGCTCTTGAATCTTATTCAATTGTGGCAAGATTTCTATGCTGGCTTCCTTTGCAGAGGAAGAAGTATTAGACATACTATTATTATCAAATTCCGGTTTATTAATAATCAATGCTTCATTAGCAGTATCTCCCCCAGTAGCTATGGTGTTCTCTTCTGGCTGATAAAAAATATAGTTTATGAGCTGGGTTTTAACCTTGGCTAATACGGGGGTTATTAGCGCCATAATATCTTTTAGCGGCTTATTAATAACCATCAATAAACCTATTATCCCGCTAAGGGCTAGCAAAATTGCAGACCCTATTTGACCTAATAACTTAACCCATAAAAAAGCGATTAAACCTGCTAAATAACCACCTCCCATACCTTTTTGTCCAGCTTGCCAGGGATCCATTCCTCCCGGAATAGTATATATACCTATTGCTACAACTATTGTTAATAGGATTATGCTGATCCCCCACATACGGATAGACCATAATTCCTTTTGCACTCCAATATGTATTGCCCAAAAAAGTAGATAAAATGATAAATATATAGCTGCATCACCTAACAATAATTCCAAAGCTATCCTTAGGTTAGTACCTATTAAGCCTATAAATTGAATATCTTCCGGTAAACCTTTAAATTTGGTAATGCTTATATAGGCAAAAATTGCTAGAACAAAAACTAACAGGCTAAGTATTTCTAATTTAATACCATTAAGCTTTGACATTTTATCCGTATTTTTAGATGCTTTATTATTCTTTTTAACTAATTGATTTTCTTTATTTTTCTTTTTAGGGGTTGTTAGGTTTTTTTTAGTTGATGCCATTTTTTCACTCCACTTAAATCAACAATTATAAGGTACCAAATATTCAGTAAACTTCTATAACCTTATCGATATTCCCTCTTTTATTAAAATAAAACCAATGAAAAAAGGAGGGAACGCCTCCTTTATATTTTAATTATGTTAGCAGTTAAAGTTATCTTAGATTAAAACCAAAAATATTTTCCTAAAGTTAATAGGGCTACAGCCCAACAATAATAAGAGAAAACTGATAAACGCCCGTTTCTGACTAATTTCAATACTACCTTAATAGCAAAATACCCGAAAATAGCAGCCGATATAACTCCGACTATATAGGGAACAATAGCGGCACTAGGTAAAGCAATATGCATTATATCCTGCAACTCAAAAATTCCGGCCCCGATAATAACTGGAATAGATAATAAAAATGAGAACCGCGCCGCAAAATCACGGTCTAGTCCCGCCAGAAGACCAGCTGATATAGTAGAGCCTGATCTAGATATTCCTGGTACTATAGCTATAGCTTGTAATAAGCCGATAAAAATTACATCAAGAAATGAAATTTCATTTTCTTCCTTAAGCCCTAATCTTTGATTAGCATATCTTTCCGAAAACATTAAAATAGCACCAGTAAGTATTAACCCTATACCGACTACTAAAAGCGATTTAAAAGTTGCCTCAAAATATGGTGCTAAAAGGTACCCAGCTAATCCTGCCGGTATAATACCGACCAGTATAAGAAAAGTAATTTTTCTAAATGGCCTCCTTAGAATGTCCCAAATATCAGACCAGAAAGCTACAAAAACAGCTACTAGTGTACCCATATGCACTAATACGTCAAAAACTAAAGGGGTATCAGGAATATTAAATAAATGTTGAAAAATTACTAGGTGCCCTGAACTACTAACAGGGAGAAATTCAGTTAACCCTTGTACCGCTCCTAGAATTAAAGCCTGTAATACTGTCAAAGTTTTTTCCTCCAAAAATTCAATTCTTGTAAATTATAGCATACAGGCATATAAAAATGACAACCTAATTAAATTTTCATCGGTTGATGCGTATAGTTTAACCCGGTTTTTGGTTATCTAATTGTACCTGCATCGATAAAATATTACCTGGTTGTAGATTACTATTCATATAATCACTTAGGTCTGTACTACAGACGTTTATAATACGAAGCTTATTATATTCGCAAGGTTCAGCAATTACATAACCACCTGAAGATAATTTTAGGGTTATCTTTTTATCTTCATTAGTTGAGGGAAATAATTCCATAGGGTCAGGCATATATACTATCATTGCAACATACCCCCTGACTTTTCCTTAAGCTCATTCATTTTTTGGATGGCTCTGTGAATACCACCGACTTCGTCTATAAGCCCGCAATTAACTGCATCTTCTCCTACTAAAACAGTCCCAATATCACGGGCTAATTCCCCAGTTCTAAACATTAACTCTCTGAACTTCTCTGGACTTATGTTGGAATGCTCCACCACAAATTTAACTACGCGGTCTTGCATTTTATCCAGGTATTCATAAGTTTGGGGAACCCCGATTACTAATCCAGTTAGTCTTATAGGATGAATAGTCATAGTTGCTGAAGGTGCAATGAAGGAATAATCTGCACTTACCGCGATAGAAGCACCTATTGAGTGTCCGCCTCCTAATACTATAGAAACACTGGGCTTAGATAGGCTGGCAATCATTTCTGCTATAGCTAAACCGGCTTCTACATCACCGCCCACAGTATTAAGAATTACAAATAAACCTTTAATCTGGGGATTTTCTTCTACCGCCACTAATTGAGGAATTACATGTTCGTATTTAGTAGTTTTATTTTGGGGGGCTAAAACCATGTGCCCCTCTACTTGTCCAGTAATCGTTAAACAATGAATATCGCTCTTATAAGCCGGTATTTGTAATTGTCCTAGTTCCTTTAAGTTTTCTAGCCTTTGCTCTTGGTTTACTTCGGGGAAGTTTTCATTATTTTGATTATCGTTTTGCACTAATATTTACCCCTTTCTAAAGCCATTATTTATATTAGAATTGCCTTATGGAGGATAAATAATTCCCGATTTAGAATTCTTAATTCTTAATTCTTAATGAATGAGGGGAAAGCCATCGCTTTCCCCACCATAATTTAGAATTTAAAATTCATAATTAATAATTAATATTCACTTAGACTTCCATAATTATCGGTAATATCATTGGTCTTCTGCCGGTTTTATCATACAGATGCTTGCCTAATTTATCACGTACTTGGGTTTTAATTAAAGCCCATTCAGTTATATTTTTTTTCTCGCAAAAGTCCAGAGCTTCCCGGACTTTTTCTTTAGCATCATCGATTAATTCTTCCGATTCACGAACATAAACAAAGCCGCGGGTTACTATATCCGGGCCTGCCACTACTTGCCCAATATTTCTATCCATAGTTACTACTACTATCATTATGCCATCTTGGGAAAGTTGTTTTCTGTCTCTTAAAACGATATTACCGACATCTCCAACCCCTAAACCATCTACTAATATTTTACCTGCTGTTACTTTGCCGGCAACTAGAGCTTTTTTCTTACTTACCTCAATAACCTGACCATTTTCCGCTACAAAAATTCGTGAACGGCTTATACCTAAGCTTTCAGCAATTTTAGCATGTTTCATTAAATGCCTATATTCACCATGAACTGGGATAAAATAGCGCGGTCTAATTAGATTAATTAAAATTTTCAATTCTTCTTGGGCCGCGTGTCCAGATACATGAACACCCATGCCTCGTTCATAAATAACTTCAGCACCTTGGCGAAATAGTAAATCAACAGTTTTAGCTACTAACTTTTCATTTCCTGGGATAGGGGTAGCCGAAATTATAACTGTATCCCCAGGTTCAATCCCTACCCAACGATGGTCTGCGGTAGCCATGCGCGTTAGTGCTGACATAGGTTCCCCTTGGGAACCAGTAGTAACAACTACTACCTTTTCGGGGGGAAACTTGCTGATATCTTCCATTTCTATAAGAGTATCATCTTGTATATGCATATAGCCTAATTCAGTAGATATACGGACATTATTAATCATGCTACGACCAACTATGGCAACTTTTCTACCATATTTTTCGGCAGTAGTAACAACTTGTTGAATTCTATGAACATTAGATGCAAAGGTAGTAATGATTATTCTACCCTCACATTTTCCGAATAATTCATCAAAGGTATTACCTACAACTTTTTCCGACATTGTAAAACCAGGTCTATCAGCGTTAGTGCTGTCGCTCATCATTACCAAAACGCCTTTTTCTCCCAATTCAGCAAATTTTCGAAAATCGACAACCTGTCCGTCAACTGGTGTTTGGTCCAGCTTAATATCACCCGTATGAAGGATGATACCTACCGGAGTATGAATTGCAATAGCCAGTGAATCAGGAATACTATGGCTAACCCTAATAAACTCAACTTTGAACTCATCAATACTTACTATATCCCGGGGACGAACTACACGTAACTTTACATCACTTAGGTTATTTTCTTTAAGTTTACCTTCCACAATACCTAAGGTTAACTTGCTTCCGTAAACTGGAACATCTAAATCTCTTAATACATAAGGCAGAGCACCTACGTGGTCTTCATGACCATGGGTTAATAAAATTGCTTTTACTTTTTCTTTATTATCAATCAGATAAGTTATATCAGGAATTACAACATCAATCCCCAGAAGTTCTTCTTCTGGGAACATTAAACCTGAGTCTATAACTACAATAGTGTCATTATATCTGATTGCCATCATATTTTTACCGATTTCCCCCATACCGCCCAAGGGGATAATCTGAATACGGGAATCATCTGACAAGAGTTACACCTCCTTTTATTCAATTTTTGCCGCACAATATCCGTACTTCGCTAATTATAGCTGATATATTACTAGGAAACAACTTTATCGTTGTGGAATTATAAACCAAGGTAATTTATCCAAAAAAATTGAGATAGCAGTTTACTTTCGGCTATCTCATATTCATCAAGTTTATTTTTTCTTTTCAATTAAATTCAA
>CAZYLY010000022.1:10961-16541 GCA_964648825.1 uncultured Syntrophomonadaceae bacterium | reverse complement strand
AGGAAGGATTAGTTCATATATCACAACTAGCCGAAGAAAGAGTAGAAAAGGTTAATGATGTTGTTAATATAGGTGACCAGATATTAGTTAAGGTTACGGAAATTGATAGACAAGGCAGAGTAAACTTATCTCGTAAAGCAGTTCTAAAAAATACAACTAAAGTCGATAATTAAAAAAAGTTTCCCAAGTAAACCGAGCCACCTCGGTTTATTTGTATTTTCTGGATAACTGAATACCTGCTTAACCTGATGAATAATTATTAATTATTAGTGTATGGTTAAGGGGGAATTGTTCGGTGAAAATATATTTTATTACTAAGAAAATGATGATAGGTGCTTTAGCAGCCTTATTATTTATTTCAGTGTTTTTAGGTATTTCACTATTATATTTTAGCGGCCCTGGGGTAGCGTCGCGTATGAATGAGCCTATATATCAAGGTAATACGGGTAAGAAGGTTGTGGCTATAACCGTAAATGTTGATTGGGGGGAAGAATTTATTCCTTTGATGTTGGAAGAATTCGAAAAACATAAAGTTAAAGTAACTTTTTTTGTTACTGGTGTATGGGCAGAAAAGAACCCGGAAATGTTGAAAACGATGGCTGCCGCAGGACATAGTATACAGAATCATGGTTATAAGCATGTTCATTTTAACAACCTTTCACCGGAAGAGGCTAAAAATCAGATAAAAAAAGCGGAAGAAGTTATTCAAAAAACTATAGATAAAAAAAGCGAGTTTTTTGCTTCTCCATATGGGGAACAAAACCGTTCCCTAATGCGAGCCGTTGCTGATATAAATTATGACTTGATTATGTGGAGTATTGATACTATCGATTGGCAAAGACCTAGTCCAGATGTTATTGTGAAAAGGGTTTTAAATAAACTTCATAATGATGCCATTATTCTAATGCATCCTACTGAACCTACCGTCTTAGCATTACCGCAAATGCTGAAAGGCATAAGCGAAGAAGGCTATCAAATGATTACTATTAATGAAATAGTAATTGCACCTAATAAGGAAGTAAATAAAAATGCTGCGCAAAAGTAGTATCATTTGCGCAGCCATTTTCTTATTAATTACCTTCCTGCCGGGCACCGCAGATGCTGCCCCAAATCTAGCGACTAAATTTTTTTGTTTAGTAGATGGCGATACGGGACAAATTATTTACGGACAAGGTGAGAATGATAAGCGTGCTGTAGCTAGTACTACTAAAATGATGACAGCTATATTAACTGTTGAGTATGCAAAGCTTGACGAAATTGCTAATATTACTAAGCACGCCGAAAAAACACCGGAATTTACCATTGGATTACGGGCTGGACAAGAAGTGGAAGTAGGGGAATTATTAAAAGTTGCCTTGATCCGTTCTGCTAATGATGCAGCAGTAGCTTTAGCTGAACATGTTGCCGGGGAAGAAAGGTTATTTGGGCATCTGATGACTAAAAAAGCGTTTGCTATCGGTAGTATTAATACCCATTTTGTAAATGCTTCCGGGCTGCCTAATTCAGAACATTATAGTACCGCATATGATTTAAGTGTTATAGGACGTTATTTACTCAGCAAAGAAGAACCGGCTAGGATAGTAGCTTTAGCAGAGACTAAATATAAACATCCTAGTTATAGCCAGCCACTCACAATACAAAATACTAATGGTCTAATATGGGGTTATAAGGGCGTTAACGGCATTAAGACCGGAACTACTAACTTAGCCGGGAAATGTCTAGTTGTTTCTGCGGCTAAAGACGGTAGAAGCTTAGTGGCGGTTGTTCTAAAATCAGGTAATCGTAATGGTGACGGCGGAAAGTTATTAGATTACGGTTTTAATAAGGCTAATTATGAAAAGATAATAGATAAGCAAGAAGTTTTTAAGCAGTTAAAAATTGAAAATGGCACTAAAGAATATGTAGAAATCTACCCGGGTAAAGATTTAAGCATATGGCAGGGGGATATGAAATTAGATATAGAAAAAAGGGTGCATATGAAGTATGAGATTAATGCTCCTATAAAAAAAGGTCGTGAGGTAGGTTATATTGATATTTTTGTTAATAATAAATATGTAGAGCGTATTACTCTTATTAGTGGAGAAGATATAGGAAAAGATAATATAATTCATAGAATAAAGAAAATATTTATAAAGTAAAGGGATTACTAATTGATTAAACGAACTATATTAGGAATTAATACAATGGAGGTAATAAGGTGATAAATTATTGGAATTTAGATAGTAATGCCACACTAGTAGTCGAAGAAATTCCCTACCTTAAATCAGTAGCGGTAGGCATTTACATCAAGGTCGGCTCCAGGCACGAACCGCATTATATGGCTGGTGCCAGCCATTTTATTGAGCATATGCTATTCAAAGGAACCGCTGCCCGCAGTGCCAGGAATATTGCCGAAAGCTTCGAAAACATCGGGGGACAGCTTAACGCTTTCACGGCTAAAGAATATACCTGTTTATATGCCCGTACCCTGGATGAAAATTGTTATGAAGCTTTAGATATTTTATTTGATATGATATTTAATTCCTCTTTTACGGAAAAAGACTTTGCCACCGAAAAAGGAGTAGTTATCGAAGAAATAAATATGTATCAAGATTCTCCCGATGACTTAATCCATGATGTTTTTGCCCAAAACCTATGGGGTGGTAATTCTATGGGATGGCCGATATTAGGTACATTAAATACAGTTAGTAATTTTAATCAAGAAGAAATATATAATTTTTATAAAAGCCATTATCAACCATCCAATCTTATTATTTCTATCGCCGGAAATGTGAAAAATGAAGAAATTAAGGCTAAGGTTGAAAGTATCATAGCCCATCAAGCTACCCGAACAGTGGATATGGATAATGCGGTTACTAAAACAAATTCTACCTTTGTAAATCTGGTAGAAAAAGATATTGAACAAATCCAGCTATGTATCGGATGCCCAAGTATTTCTTATTTTGATTCTAATCGTTATACCCAAAATGTTATGAATAGTATTCTAGGCGGGGGTCTAAGCTCACGCTTATTTCAAAAAATGCGCGAAGAATTAGGACTGGCTTATTCGGTGTATACTTACCCGTCCAGTTATTCAGATACTGGTTCTTATGCCATTTATATCGGTACTAGTAAAAATAATATTTCTAAGTTTTTTGCCGCCTTACATGAAGAATTAGATTTATTTATTAATGAAGGAGTTAGTGATATAGAAGTTAGCCGGGCACAGCAGTTGATGAAATCGAGTATTTATTTGGGCATGGAGAGTGCAACTAACCGAATGAGCCGCATAGGTAAATCCCTGTTAATGTACGGTAAAATATTACCAGTGGAAGAAATAGTAGAACATATTTTGGCTGTAACTCCCCAGGACGTAAATAATTTAGCCCAAAACCTTCTTAATAAAAATGGCTTATCTATGGCCGCCATAGGTGCAAAAGATATATTACCTCAAGTCGAAAGTGAGTTTATACAATATTTTAGATAACTTAAGGAGAATATAAAAGTGCAAATACAAGTTAAACGCTTACATTCTGAGGATATTCCGTTACCTCAGTATATGACCGACCATTCTTCAGGATTAGATTTATATGCAGCCAATGAAGAACCACTTACTATAAATAAAGGTAGCATTGCTCTAATACCTACCGGCATTGCTATCGCTATCCCTGCGGGCTATGAAGCACAAGTACGCCCCCGTAGCGGACTAGCTGTTAAATATGGTATTACTGTACTTAATACCCCGGGCACCATTGATGCTGATTACAGGGGAGAAATTAAAGTTATTGTTATAAATTTAGGGGACAAAGAGTATATTTTACAAAGAGGAGAAAGAATTGCCCAGATGGTTTTTACTAAAGTGGAAAAAGCAGAATTAATAGAAGTGGCAGATTTAGATGACACAATGCGGGGGGCAGGAGGTTTCGGTCATACGGGCATTTAGGGGGTATTTAGGATTAAACTTAATGATTTAATCGGTAAGGAAATGGTTAACATCTATGATGGGATGCGGATGGGAACGGTCGGGGAATCGGATATGTTAATTGACGAGCAGACTGGGCAGATTATATCCATTATTCTACCTAACCGAGGCAATGCATTTAATTTTTGGGCCGATCGACAGAAACTAGTTATTCCTTGGGAAGCCATAAAAAAGATAGGGCGCGAAGTAATTGTAGTAGAAATTGATAATACTCATATGCGGCTTAAAAACAATTCGTATTAATTACATATCTGCGGGGGAAAGTACAGCTTTCCCCTTATTTTTTTTATTAAGAATTGAAAACTAAAACCTCTGGCTATTTCCCCTAAAGCCTCTTTTATGGTATTATCATTAAAAAAATATTTATATAGATTATTATTATGGAGGGGTAGCCGTGCATAAGAAATTATTTATTCCCGGTCCGGTAGAAGTAAGAACTGAAGTGTTGGAAAAAATGTCAACCCCGATGATTGGGCATCGCAGCAAGGATGCTTCTGCTTTACAAAGGGGAATTAGCGATAAACTTAGACAGCTTTTTTATACTCATGAGGAAATACTCTTGTCAACTAGTTCCGGCAGTGGTTTAATGGAAGGTGCAGTTAGGACTTGCACCGCAAAGCGAGCTGCGGTATTTTCGGTAGGAGCCTTTGGTAAGCGTTGGTTTGAAATGGCAGTAGCTAATAATGTGCCGGCTGATTTATTTGAAGCACCATTAGGACAGGCAACTAGGGCTGAAACAGTTGATAAAGTATTGGCGACTAATAAATATGACCTGGTTACTATTACTCATAATGAGACTTCTACAGGAATAATGAATCCGATTGAAGAAATAGCCCCTATAATAGCCAAATACCCAGATGTTATTTGGTGTATAGATGCAGTAAGTTCTGCGGGCGGATCTAAAATCGAAGTAGATAAGCTGGGGATTGACATTTGTATTACTTCCACCCAAAAAGCATTAGGTTTACCTCCCGGACTAGCTATATGTACATTTTCACAAAAAGCAGTTGATAGGGCTAAACAAGTACCTTTTAGAGGCTTATATTTAGACTTATTAGCATTATATGACTACATTCAGAAGAAGGATTATCAGTATCCTTCCACCCCCTCCTTATCGCATATGTTTGCCCTTGATTATCAGTTAGATTGCATAATGGAAGAAGGGCTGGAAAATAGGTTTAAACGGCATATAGAAATGGCTGAATATTTAAAAGGTTGGGTTAAGGAGCATTTTGCCCTGTTTGCTGATGAAAAGTATTTATCTAACACCTTAACTACCATCAATAATTCTAGAAATATTGATGTGGCAGCTTTGAATAAGGAATTAGGTTTCAGGGGATTTCAAATATCTAATGGCTACGGGGATTTGAAAGATAAAACTTTCCGCATTGCTCACATGGCTGACTGTACTTTAGATGAACTTAAAGATTTAATAAATAATATAGAAGATATTTTAGGTTTATAAGATGTAATTTATTTAACTAAGGGAGGAGATATAGTGGCAATTATTAGACCATTTAAAGCCATCAGGCCCAGGAAAGACTTAGCTCATAAGGTTGCAGCACTTCCTTATGATGTTATGAGCAGTGAGGAAGCACGGGAGATGGTAAAAGGTAATC
>CAZYLY010000022.1:8836-10951 GCA_964648825.1 uncultured Syntrophomonadaceae bacterium | reverse complement strand
AAATATAAAATATTTTTTGATAATAATGAAACTGCAGAAATAGATTTAGATTCAGCCATTGACTTATATGATAAAAGGGTATATGAAAAAGCTCGGGATAATCTTAATCAAATGATAAAAGACGAGGTTTTTAGTCAAGATGAAAGACCTTGTTTTTATATATACCAACAGACTATGAGAGGGCGCAGTCAAACTGGATTAGTTGTCTGCACCTCGATTGATGATTATTTAAATAATGTGATTAAAAAACATGAACATACTAGGCCCGACAAGGAACAAGACCGTATTAACCATGTTGATTATTGTGATGCTAATACCGGTCCCATCTTAATGACTTATAAAAATAATGATAAAATAGAAGCGATTATTCAAAAATGTATAACTGGTGAAGCAGAATATAATTTTTCTGCCCACGAAGTTGAACAAAAAGTATGGATAGTTGCTGATGAAGCCGTAATTAGTGAACTGCAAGACTTATTTATTAAAGTTCCATCACTATATATTGCCGATGGACACCATCGTAGTGCCTCAGCCGTAAGGGTTGGTCTTAACCGCAGACAAGCTAATCCAGGCTACAGCATAGAAGATGAGTTTAATTACTTCCTAGCTGTGGTTTTTCCTGATAAGGACTTATATATTATGGATTATAACCGCATTGTGAAGGATTTAAATAATTTATCGGCAGAACAATTCCTGGCAGCGATTAAGGATAAGTTTATAGTAGAAAAACTTACTAGTGACGAGCCTTATTCCCCGACCGAGAAACATACTTTTGGTATGTATATAGATTCTTCCTGGTATAAGCTTACTGCTCGTGATAATACTTTTAATTCTGCAGATCCAGTTGCCAGACTAGATGTGTCTATTCTTCAAAATAATATTTTACATCCCATATTAGGAATTGATGACCCTCGTACTAGTGACAGAATTGATTTTGTAGGCGGTATTAGGGGAATTAAAGTATTACAAGCACGGGTTGATAATCAGGAAATGGCGGTAGCCTTTTCCATGTATCCTACTACAATAGTTGATTTGATGGATATTGCTGATGCCGGTGAAGTAATGCCTCCTAAATCTACCTGGTTTGAGCCCAAGCTTTTAAGTGGTTTGTTTATTCATAAACTAAGTTAAATTTTTAAATAATGATTGTTATTAATAAGGGGTATGCTAGTCAAAAAAGGAGGACTAGCATATGTATAATGAAGATAATAGAGTATTTCCGCCATGGAGCCGTACTGAATCCCTAAATGAAATGACAGCCGAGGCCGGAATAGATTTTGATGAGTTTATAGCTTGTTTAAAGGACGATATTACTACCCGGGAAATGGCGGAAAGATTTGCTGTAAGCGAAAAGACTATCCATTTGCTAAAAGAACATTTTATTCATTATGGAATAAGCTCTGTAATGGGTGGGGATTAATTTCTGCAAGAAATAATACAAACAATGTCTTGAAATATTATGGCAATTATTATAATATAGGTTAAATTTATTTAAGGAGGCCCTAGTTATGGAAGAGAGATTTATTAAAGAAGGTCTCACCTTTGATGATGTTTTGTTAATACCCGGACGGTCGGAAATTTTACCTAATCAAGTTGATATATCAACTAGATTAACCCGCAATCTTAGAATAGCTATACCAATTATTAGTGCCGGGATGGATACAGTTACCGAAGCTAAAATGGCTATTGCTATGGCGCGTGAAGGCGGTATAGGAATAATTCATAAAAATATGTCTATTGAAGAACAAGTTAAAAGGTCGGAACACGGCGTAATTACTGATCCATTTTCTTTATCCCCAGATAATATAATTCGAGATGCTTTAGAGATAATGGAACATTATCATATTTCTGGAGTTCCTATTACTGTGGGGTCTAAATTAGTCGGTATAATTACTAATCGAGATATTCGTTTTGAAACCGACTTTGAGCAATTAATAAGTAATGTTATGACTAGTGAAAGACTAGTAACTGCACCAGTTGGAACTAGTATGCAAGAAGCAATGCAAATTCTTAGGAAACATAAAATCGAAAAGCTGCCTTTAGTAGATGATAATTTTAATTTAATGGGTTTAATAACTATTAAAGATATAGAAAAAACCCAAAAACATCCTAACT
>CAZYLY010000022.1:0-8826 GCA_964648825.1 uncultured Syntrophomonadaceae bacterium | reverse complement strand
GCTGTAGGTATAGCTAAAGATACGGTGGAAAGAGTAGAAGCATTAAAAAAAGCTGGCGTTGATGTCTTAGTTATAGATACAGCTCATGGACATTCTTTAGGAGTTATTAAATTAGTTGAGACTATTAGAAATAAGTTCCCGGAAATCGAATTAATTGCGGGTAATGTTGCTACTGGTGAAGCAACTGAAGAATTAATTAAAGTTGGTGCCGATGCGATTAAGGTCGGTATAGGTCCAGGCTCTATTTGTACTACTAGAGTAGTAGCAGGAATCGGAGTACCGCAAATAACTGCCATTATGGATTGTAGTCAGGCAGCTAAAAAATACAATGTTCCTATAATAGCAGATGGTGGCATTAAGTTTTCCGGCGATATTGCTAAAGCTATTGCCGCTGGTGCTGATACAGTAATGTTAGGTAATTTATTAGCCGGAACTGAAGAAAGCCCAGGTGAAATGATTATTTTACAAGGCAGAAGCTATAAAGTATATAGAGGTATGGGCTCCCTAGGGGCTATGAGTGATGGAAGCAGTGATAGATATTTCCAAGAGGATGCTCAAAAACTAGTTCCTGAAGGTATAGAAGGGCGGGTGCCTAACAAAGGCAGTTTATCAGATACCATATTCCAATTAATTGGTGGTTTAAGGGCTGGAATGGGGTATTGCGGCAGTGCTAATATTGAGGAGATGAAAAATAATACTAAATTTATACGTATAACCAATGCGGGCTTAACCGAAAGCCATCCTCACGATGTTTTTATTACCAAAGAAGCCCCCAATTATAGTAATTAAAAATGGAATCTTTGTTATTACGCTTATTAGTAGCGGCTGCGGCAGGAACCATAATAGGTACTATTTCCAGACATCGGGTTACGGCACGAGTGTTTGCTTTAATATGTATAGGTTCGGCCTTAGTGGCAATTATATCAACTCAGTTTTTTAAAATGGTTGAATTACCTTGGTATAGTGACCCCGGTCGCTTATCAGCCCAAGTATTAGCGGCGTTAGGTTTTATCGGGGCCGGTTTTATATGGATTTCCACTGATAAAGAAGTAAAAGGCTTATCTCAATCTGCGGCATTATGGTATACTGCCATATTAGGCATGCTAATAGGCGGAGGACTTTCTGAAATAATTGTTGCGGTTTTAATTTTCGCTTTAAGCCTGTATTGGATAGGTACAGTTATAATAACAAAATGGAAATATTAGTATTATTTTCATTATTAAACTATTTTGTAGTATAATATAATAGTAAAGCGCTTAATCTGATTATTCAGAGCGGAGGACCCACTTAATCGGGGTGAATCGATTTATTCGAGGGGCTACCTTTAGGTCCTAACCCGTCAGCTAACTTCGTAAGCGTTTAAAGGAGGGAACCACGCCCTCCAGTGTCAACTTGAGTAATAATAGAGGAGGGTTTTTTTATGTCTAACTTTAATAATGATGAATGCCGCCTAAAGGCAATTAATAGAGCTAAAGAATTAAAGGCGAGTATACAAGATTATTTAGTAGCAGAAGTACAAATTGAAACAGGTTTTAGGCAACAGGAGCGTAGTAATAAAAATAAACAACTAATTTTAAGTTATTTTAACGCGAATGAAGATAATTGGGCTAATTGGGCCTGGCAGATGAAAAATCGCATTAATGATGCGGAAGTATTAGCTAATTTTATAAATTTATCTATGGAAGAAAAGGAGAATTTAATTAAACTATCCCAAAAATTTAGGTGGGCATTATCTCCTTACTATCTTAGCTTAATAGATTTTGGAGATTATCATAATTCTCCAGTTTATAAGCAATCAATTCCTAGCCTATTAGAATTGCAAGATACTAATGGTTGCAGTGACCCTATGGCTGAAGAGACTACTAGTCCAGAAGTTAGAATTACCCGGCGTTATCCCGATAGGTTAATAATTAATGTGACTAATCAATGTCCGATGTATTGTAGACATTGCCAAAGAAGAAGAAATTTTGGGGAAAAAGACGAACACGCCCTGCGCAGTGAATTAGAAAGATCTATTAATTATATAAAAGATAATCCAGAGATTCGTGATGTTTTGATTACGGGCGGGGACGCTTTAATGCTTAGTAATAAAACCTTAGATTGGTTACTAACTGAGCTGGATAATATCGAACATGTGGAGATAAAAAGAATTGGCACCCGCAGTATTGTTACATTACCCCAAAGGATAACTCCTGAATTATGTAAGGTGCTAGAAAAACATCCGCCCGTATACATTAATACGCAATTTAATTCTCCGATGGAAGTAACACCCGAAGCCCAAAAAGCTTGTGATATGTTAGTTAGGGCCGGAGTAGTATTAGGTAATCAAGCAGTGCTATTACGCGGAATAAACGATAATTCTAATATAATGAAAAAACTTAATCAAGAATTATTGAAAATCAGGGTAAAACCTTATTATATTTTCCACGCTAAGGAAGTTAAGGGAACCTCGCATTTTATTACCAAAGTGGAAACCGGAATTAAAATAATGGAAGACTTAAGAGGTTTTACTTCTGGTCTGGCTATACCAACTTATATTATTAATGCCCCCGGAGGTTTGGGCAAAACTCCTTTACTGCCAGAATACTTAATATCTATGGGTGAAGGTGAAGTAATAATAAGAACCTGGGAGAAAAAAGCCCTACATTATGCTAATAATATTTATTAGAAAAAGGGGGGATTTTCCCCCCTTTTAGTGCGAGTATACAATAAGTGTTATAAGTTAGAATTATCAAGGTTTCGCTCAGCCATCTGTATGGCCGTTCTTACCATGTTCCCGCAATCACGAGAACTAACAGAACCCCAGCCTTCAGAAGCAACAATCTGGTCTACTCCTAATTCCCTGGCAATTTCATATTTTAATTTTTCAGACATAATACTTCTGTTTCTAGCCACGCAAAAAACCTCCTCTTATTTTGTCTCGCACTTGATATTATTTTTAGTAATATTACAATAGAATATGGCTAGTTAATTATCGAAGTAATGTAAAGTCTTTGTAATTTTTTTTATTTTTTCATATTTTAAATGGCTCTGTAGGTTAAATAATAAGGAGGTAATCTTATGAGATATGAAGGTAATATTTTTAGACCCCCTAGTGAAGGAAGAAGCTATATTCTACAATGCACAGTAGGGTGTACTCATAACCGCTGTACTTTTTGCGCCATGTATAAAGATAAAAAATTTAGAGTTAGAACTATGGAAGAAGTAAAAACTGATATTCGCATGGCAAAACAATATTATGGAGATTTAGAAAAAGTATTTTTAGCTGATGGTGATGCTTTGGCTATGGAGACAAATGATTTATTAGAAGTGCTTA
This sequence comes from uncultured Syntrophomonadaceae bacterium, assembly GCA_964648825.1. Lineage (GTDB taxonomy): Bacteria > Bacillota > Syntrophomonadia > Syntrophomonadales > Syntrophomonadaceae > JAAYRQ01. The sequence goes on along the minus strand of CAZYLY010000022.1, from coordinate 5,510 downwards.
ACATTTTATATCAAACTTTTCCTAGTCTGCGTCATGTCGGTATTTATGCTAGTCCTGACAGTATTATTAGCAAACAGATGTCTGAATTAACCGCACTTAAAGCAGCAGGATTAACTATTGCTTATTTGGGGGTAGAAACTGGTGATCCTGATTTGTTAAAAGATATTCGTAAAGGTGTTACTTATGAAGAAATGGTTCAAGCGGGCAAGATGATACGCAGTGCAGGTATTTTACTCTCGGTTACCGTTTTATTAGGTTTGGCCGGCCGTACTCCTCAAGCAGTAGCTCACGCTAAAAATACTGCTAAAATTTTAAATGAAATGAATCCCGATTATATTGGAGCATTAACTTTAATGTTAGTACCTAATACAGTACTGTTTAACCGACAGCAAAAGGGAGAATTTGAACTTCCGGGACCTTTTGAAATATTAGATGAAATGTATATGATGATAGAAGATTTAGAGGTTCAAGATACAGAATATAGAAGTAACCATGCATCCAACTACTTGCCTATCAAGGGTAGGTTGCCCGAAGACAAAGAACAGATTTTAGCCTTAATAAAAGACATTATTGATAAAAATGATAGAAAATATTTGCGTCCTGATTATCTAAGAGCCCTATAATTAACTTACCATGTCATGGGGACGGGGGTTTTGACACACTCTCCGCCCCCTTTTTTATCTCTGTATAGTTTACCAAGCATAAAACAGAACTTTTATGGGTAATTTATCCATAGGAGGAGTGTATATGCGTAAATTATATATCATATTTGTACTTTTATTAGCCGTTTTTTTAAGTGCTTTTACAATAAAATTGCCCGAAATTCAAGTTCCTGAAGCATCAGTAGTTTATGATGTAAATAATCGCCCTATCAAAGGATTATCTGAACAAAATCGTATAAGTGTAAGTTTTGATGATATTCCGCTTACCTACAAAAATGCAGTTATAGCAATAGAAGATAAGGATTTTTACCAACATCATGGGGTTGATTTAAAAGGAATTGCCCGGGCGGTGTTTATTAATATTAAGAAATTAAAAGTAGCCGAAGGCGGCAGTACTATAACCCAGCAAACCGCAAAAAATTTATTTCTAACTAATGAGCGAACTCTTATAAGAAAGGTTAAGGAATTATTTTTCGCTATTGAGCTAGAAAAAAGATATAGTAAGGATGAAATATTAACCATGTATTGTAATTCTATATATTTTGGCGAAGGTGCTTATGGAATTGAAGTAGCGGCCCGAACTTTTTTTGCTAAGAGTGTTAATGAATTAAGTCTAGCCGAAGCTACACTATTAGCTGGTTTACCTCAATGGCCTTCCCATTATAATCCTTATGTAAATCCCGAAGCTGCTAAGAGCAGGCAAAAGACGGTTTTGACAAGAATGCTGGAAGAAGGATTTATCAATGAAAAAGAAAAAGAGGAAGCCGAAGCGGAGGAATTAGTTTATAAACGTTCCCCCTATATAACTAGTGATGCTCCTTATTTCATTGCCTTAATTAAAGATAATCTTAGCAAAAAATATGGAGAAAGGGCTGTTTATCAGGGGGGACTTAAAATTTATACTACTTTAGATTTAGATTTACAAAAAGCAGCTAATAAGTCTTTTCAAGAAGTATTAACTTCATATCCACCTGATTTACAAGCAGCCTTAGTAGCAATTGATGTTACTAATGGAGAAATACGCGCATTAATTGGGGGCAGAAATTATGCCCAGTCGAATTATAACCGTGTTTTTGCCCAAAGGCAACCTGGTTCTACTTTTAAACCTTTTATGTATTCCTTGGCCATAGATAGGGGCTTTACAGCTGCAGATAAAATAATGTGTGAGGAAGTAGAATTTAAACTCCCAAGCGGGGATGTATATCGACCTACAGATTACGGTGATGAGCCATATCACTGGCGTGAATTTACTCTGAAAGAGGCGATTATGAAATCGGATAATGTAGTAGCAGTAAGGATAAATAACTTTCTTGGTCCTAATAATACGGCCTCTTATGCTGAAAAATTCGGATTTTCGGGCTTAAGACCAATTCTATCTTTGCCATTAGGTTCGATTGAAGCCTCGCCTTTGCAAATGGCATTAGCTTATGCAGTTTTTGCTAATAAGGGTATTTATAGCGAACCTATTTATATAATAAAGGTCGTAGATAAAAATGGTAAAGTTTTAGAAGAAAATCGCTCCTTACAAAAGCATATTATAAATGAGGAAAACGCCTATATTGTGACTAATATGCTGCAAGGAGTTTTAGAGCCAGGTGGTACTGGTTCAAGGCTTAGAAACATTGTATCTGGTAATTTGGCAGGTAAAACTGGTACTACCGATGATTTTAAAGATGCTTGGTTTGTAGGATATTCTCCCACGGTATGTTGTGCTGTGTGGGTAGGATATGACAAAGGAAAAAGCACTAATTTAGTGGGCGGGGCAGTTGCAGGTCCTATATGGGCAGGACTAATGAATACTGCGGAACAAAAATCGGCGGGGAAAGATTTTGGGAAACCCAATAATATTGTTCGGATAAACATTTGCCAAGATTCGGGCTTAATAGCTTCAGAGGCTTGCCCCCGTCCTATTGATATGGCCTTTATTAAAGGCAGTGAACCTAGCCAGATATGTTATGAACATATGCCGGCTAACCAATGGCTATGGGATATATTCCAGGGAGTAGTACCTGATGTAAGGGATACGGATGAAAGGACATCTGATTATGATTTAGAGGATTTATCTGATTGATTTAAAGATATTTAAAAAGAGGGATAAGTCCTAAAATATAGGGGATATAGGAATAATGAATTATTATTCACTATTTATCCCCTCTATTATTTTCACCTAGATTGTTAAAACAGGTAATGTTAGAATATTTTTTAGTATATAGTTGATGGGAGAGAAGTTGTAGTTGTGAAAAGGCAGGAAACGTTAGAAGGAATGAAGGATGCTATACCTGTTGTATTAGGTTATTTACCTTTAGGTTTTGCCTTTGGGGTATTAGCAGTTGAAGCAGGAATGACAATAATGCAAGCTTCCATAATGTCATTATTATGTTTTACCGGGGCGGGGCAGTATATAGCTATAGGTGTAATGCAGGTTAATGGGGCTGCAATAACAGCTATTGTGGCTAATCTTTTAGTTAATTTGCGTTACTTTTTATTTGCTACTTCTTTAGTACCTTATTTAAAAGTAGTGCCTACTAGAATAGCCGCATTGTTATCTTATGGATTAACTGATGAAACATATGCGGTAGCTATTAACCGATATCAACATAAGGCAGCTTCAGCGAATTACATGGCAGGGCTCAATTTAACTTCCCATGCAGGATGGATTGGGAGTACGGTTTTAGGTGCGGTAGCTGGTGCCTTAATAACTAATACTGAAGTGATAGGGTTAGGGTTTGCTCTGCCTGCTATGTATACTTGTTTATTAGTATTACTAGTATCAAAACGCAGTGAAACGATGGTGGCAATAATTGCAGCCGTATTGTGCTTATTAATTGGTTACTTATATCCTGCTACTATGGCGAATTTATCTAATATAATAATAGCTACATTAATTGCAGCAACAATTGGGGTGATGTTTAATGACAAGTAATAGTATTTGGATAATGATTATCGGAGTATCAATAGTAAGTTTATTACCTAGAATATTACCGATAGCTTTATTATCACGCTTAGAATTTCCTCCGCTTTTTCAGAAGTGGTTATCTTTCGTAGGCCCAGCTGTTTTAGGGGCTTTAACAGCTATAAGTGTATTAGTACCGGAAGGAGAATTATTTTTAAGTATTAAGAATAAATATATATGGGCATTTATTCCTACATTCTTCATAGCCTTAAGAACGCGCAGCTTATTATATACGCTTTTAACGGGGATTGTTACGATGGCGATATTGTATAATTTTGTGTTAATTTAAAGTACAATAATAAATAAAAATATATAGGGGTGGTAGTATATTGGATACTGACAAATTCAAAGTAAAAATTAAAGAATTAAGCCAGGTATGTAACCCTGCTATTTTTAGATTTAATACTACTGCTGATTTAAAACCCCAAAAAGGTATTATAGGTCAAGAAAGAGCTTTTAGATCTCTATCTTTTGGTTTAGATATACATAATCCGGCATATAATGTTTTTCTGTCGGGGATTGCTGGAACTGGTAAAGCGACTTTAGCCCAGGAGACTATTCTAAAAAAGGCTAAAACAGAAGCTCCTCCTACGGATTGGTGTTATGTTAATAACTTTAAAAATCCTGATAACCCTCATGTAATACAATTAAAAGCCGGAATCGGCACTAAATTTAAAGAAGATTTACACCAAATAGTAGATGAAGCTATCGAGCAGATAATAAGAACTATTGAGAGCCAAGAATTTGAATATAATAAAAATCAGATCCTAGGCAATTTCGTGGAAAAAACTAATAAAATGTATCTAGCTTTAGAAGAAGAAGCGAGAAAATTAGGCTTTACAATTAGCCGTAACGAGGGTGGAGTTACTTCATTACCTATTCGTGATGGAGAAGTGCTAAGTCAGGAAGATTTTATGGCTATGAACGAGGGGGAAAGAGATAGCCTGATGAAAAATAATTCCCTAGTCCAAGAAAAGCTTAGTGAAGCATTTAGGCTTTATCGGGAATTGGAGAAAAACACCAAAGAGCAGATAAAAACATTAGAAACAAAAACGGCTGGGGAGGTAGTCGAACAATTACTGACTCCTTTACAAGATAAATATGGGGAATATAAAACTGTAATTAATTATTTAAAAGATATGCAAGAAGATTTAATCGGCAATATTGATGTTTTTATAAAACCGGAAGAACCAGGAGGTATAAGTATATTCCGCATCTCCGAGAAGAAAAACATTAGGAGGCGCTATCAAGTAAATTTAATCGTCGATAATGCTGCCCAAAAATATGCACCAGTAGTAGTTGAAACTAATCCTACTTTTTCTAACTTATTCGGGCAGATTGAATACGAGGGTGAGTTCGGCATTTTGAATACCGATTATACTAAAATTAAAGCCGGTGCTATCCACCGTGCTAATGGAGGCTATTTAATACTTAATGTAGCTGATGTAGTAAATAATTATTATGTTTGGGAAACTTTAAAACGAGTTTTAAAAAATAGAGAAATTACAATCGAAAGTATCAGTAGAGTAATAGGTATTAGCAATGCCGAAACTTTACGGCCGGAACCTATTCCTTGTGATATTAAGGTTATATTGGTAGGTGAACCTATTTATTACTACTTACTTTATGCTTATGATGAAGATTTCCAGAAATTATTTAAAATACGGGCTGATTTTGACACTGATATGCCGCGCAACCGGAAAACTACCTATGATTATGCTAGATTTATAAGTTCAGTATGTCATACGGAGAATTTATTACATTTCACTCCAGAAGCAGCAGCAGTTATGGTTGATTATGGCAGCCGCTTAGCAGATAATAAAAATAAACTAACGAGTAGGTTTAATCAAGTTCTAGAGATAGTTTATGAAGCTATACAATGGGCTGCTTATGAA
>CAZYLY010000021.1:0-16806 GCA_964648825.1 uncultured Syntrophomonadaceae bacterium | reverse complement strand
AATAGGCTATATGGCAGTAAGTAATAGCACCGTAATTACAGAAATTGAAAGTCTAAACATTCTATATGGAATAAAAGCTACCCATATTGCTAGTGGCGGTGTAGCTGGTATGGAAGGTTCAGTCCTATTAGCTGCCGAATGTGATGATGAAAATCAAGCACTGGAATTATTAAACATAATTAAAAAAGCTAACCGAATTCGCCCCCTTAAAGTAAAAAAAAGAAAATGCAGCACCTGCGACAATCCCTGCGAATTTAATCGTAAAATAGTTACACATTGATTAACACGGATTTGGATAAGATAACCACTGTTTTTTAATATACTCTCTTATAAAAACATTAGAAAGTTTTCGGTGAAATTCTTAATAAAATCTGTGTATATCAGTGTTAAAATTAAAATAATTAGCCATAACCACCAACTCTATTTGCCGACTAAGCGTGATAGCCATGATCTGCCTTTACCTTCCTGTTCATTTCTCCATAAAGTTAAAAATTCTTCTACTTGTTTTTCCCTTTCCATATTACGCCGCTCCACTTTTTCTTCCAGCTTTTTTAACCGCTCTTCTAAAATCTTATTATTAGCTAACATCTCATCATTTTGTTCCACAATATGTTGAGCTATAGATATGAGTTCGGGCAATTCTAAGCCGGACGGTCTTTCTTTAATCGGAGTTACCGCCGTTTCCTCCGTTTGCTCGACATTTTCTAAAGCCATTTTAATAGCAGTAGTATTAAGTCCCTTATCCTTTAACTTAATAACAAGTTTTAAAGTTTCTAAGTCCGATTCACTATATTGTCTGTCTCCCCGTTCATCCCTTTTGATTTTTAACTTAAGACTATTTTCGAGGTAGCGCAAAGTATGTTGTTCAATGGCTAAGATTTCAGCTATTTCACCAATTTTAAAAAATCTTTCTGACATTTGTCACCTTTCCCCCCTTTGCTTCATAACTTGTTATTAGGTAAACGATAAAGGATCTTGCTTATCAAATCAGCTTTCTTAGCTTCACAAGCATTTATCAACCAGGACTTTGAAGCAGTTTTTTATCAAGTTAATTCTTAAGTTAGTTATAAACTTTATTGTTAACCTACACTTTCCCTTCCTTACTTTTTAGCTCATTATTAATATATGAGCATACCGTCCGAATAGGACGGTTTTTTTTATGAAAAAATGAAGGTAGATCTAAGAAAAAATCTACCTTCATAATTTAGCTCTTATAAACTTATAAAGCTATTTATTAATAATTAAAAGCTTCTAAAGGAATATCCAGGGCTGAAGAATCTCCATCCTTAACAATATCAGCAACCATCATTACATTAGGTACTACGTTTCTTAGGTAATATTTTGCGGATAAGACTTTACCGATGTAGAAATTATAATCATAATGACTAGCACCTACTTCTTTTGCCTTTTGTAAGGCTACTAATGCCTGGTCGAGAATACATCTGCCCGCATATAGTTGGGAAGTAGCAGTTAAAATTCTCCGCGAATAAAGCGGCATCATACTAATTTGGTTATTGCCAAAATATCCGGCAATCGCCATTTGAATTTGAGTATAAGCATCTAAAGCTTTACCTAATATTTCAAACTCCTTACTTAGGCTTAGGTCAATAGTGTTAGCCTCACTGCTGGCAGCTACTTCTTTTACTGCATCTGAATCTTTATTAGTATCATAGAAATCACGCATTTCCTGTAAGAATTCAGCAAAGACCGCGCCTTTGCCCATCATCCATTTCCGTCCTAATAAGTCTAGGGATTGGATGAAGTTAGTACCTTCCCAAATAGAGTAAATCTTAACATCACGTGCCAGCTGGGCAACTGGATATTCTTCGCAATAACCATACCCGCCATAAGATTGAATAGCTTCACCAATTAGCCACCAAGCTTCATCAGTAGGATAAGCTTTACATAAGGGGGTCGTAACTTCAATAAGATTATTTGCTTTTTGGCGCACTTCTGGATCGGGATCAAATTGACGTACATCAAAGGCGAAATAAGTTTTATACATCATAGCTCTCATCGCATCTACATGAGCCTTACCCATCAATAAAGTTCTTCTAATATCCTCATGATTTATAATAGTGATTCTGTCCGCTTTCGGATTAGTCAATGGACGACCTTGGATTCTATCTTTACAATAGTCGCGGGCATTATAAAAAGCATTGGCAACACAGGCTAATCCCATCATACCAGTTGCCATACGCGCACCGTTCATCATTTGGAACATTTGCGCCATACCTTGACCTTTGCCTTCATTCTCTAAAGGATTAACCCCTAATAACCAACCCCGACAATTATTATTTTCACCAAAACTTAAGGATGCAGTTACTGAACCATATTGTCCTAACTTATGTTCAATACCAGTAAGTTCAACATCATTAGGTTCTAAAGAGCCATCTTCATTAACCCATAATTTAGGCACAGCAAATAATGAAATCCCTCTGGTGCCCTCTTTGGCACCTTCTACTCTGGCTAAGTATAGATGAATAACGTTTTCCGTAAAATCATTATCTCCGCCGGTGATAAAAATTTTGTTTCCTTTAATCTTATATATGCCAGGTTCATCAGTCGGATAAGCTTTAGATAGAATGTCACCTACATCAGAGCCAGCCGTTGGTTCAGTCAAGCACATCGTTCCTGCCCAGGTACCATCCATCATTTTAGGTAAAAACATTTCCTTTATTTTATCAGTACCAAAACTTTGAATTAGTCCGGCTGAACCGCTAGTTAATTCTACATAAGGACCAAAAGCCGGATTAGCCGCTCCAAACATTTCCCAAATCATACTATGTAAAATATGAGGTAATACCATAGCATCTTCGGAAGTATCAATATTGCTAGTACCCCAACCTTCTTCTTGAATTTGTTTATATAGAGGACCAAAAGTAGGCGGAGTTGTCACTTTTCCATTTTCAAATTTACATGGATTTTTCTCACTATCTTCATTTGCTGGTTCGAATAAATCCTTAGCCATTTTAAAACATGGCTCTAAAACCGAATCAACATCCTCTTTGGCATAATAATCACTAAATTGTGGATAATTAAATATCTGTTCTGTTGGTAACCATTCTTGTAAGATAAACTTAAATTCTCTCGTATTTAGATAAGCAAAATTTGCAGACATATTTTACACCCTCCATTTTCTTAGGAGACTCCCCCGCATCTTAAACTGTTTTTCCTCAAACTTTATTAAGTTTTTATTGGCTGGAGAAACTCTCCCGAATAATATTAATAATATGAACAACTAATAAACAGGCTGTTTTCTAGCTCTCCCCCCTTCTAGCAAAGCCTAGTCCATTTTATGACGAAAAGCTTCCATCTATTACTAATCGCCATAAATCAAGAAATAATTTATTACTCTTTTACTTCTGTTTTTATTCGCTACCAGGTGCTTTAAATCCTTTTTCAAAATGCCTTTAATTTTCAAACTATTACACTTAGCCATAAGTATGACAAAAAGCTGGAAACTACTTAAGTAGCCCCAGCTTTTTACATAAAAATTTGCTTTTTGTTACTTTAGAAGGTTATTAATGCCTCTTCTTCAATGTCTAATACTGAAGTATCGCCTTCTTTAATAACTTCTAATACATTGAAGATTTTAGGTAAAATATTTCTGGCAAAATATTTAGCGGCCATAACTTTTCCATTATAAAATGCATAATCATAATGATCTTTGCCTAATTCATCGATTTTCTTTTGTGCAATCAAGGCTTGTTCTAATAATAGTTGAGAACAAGTTAAGTCTCCGGTAGCATGGAGAATTCTTGTAGCATATAAAGGAATCATACTCATTTGCCCATTGCCGATATAACCACCCATAGTAGCTTGGATTTCTCTATAAGTTGCCACTGCCTTAGTTACGAGTTCCATTTCTCTTTCCAAACCAGCCGCACTAGCATTATCAGCCGCAAATTTATCAATATCTGCTAACCAATCTGCAAATACACTACCTTTACCCATCATCCACTTACGACCTACTAAATCCATAGATTGGATATAGTTAGTACCTTCCCAAATAGAGTAAATCTTAACATCACGTGCTAATTCAGCAATCGGATATTCTTCGGAATAACCATTCCCGCCTAGTACTTGCATAGCTTCCGCACATAATTCCCAGGCTCTATCAGAACAGTAAGCTTTGACTATAGGGGTAGCTACTTCAATTCTAGCCTTAGCCCATCTCTTTTCATCCGCATCTGGGGTATGATGTTCTACATCAAAATACCAGTAAGTTTTAAAGATTAAGGCCCGCATAGCTTCAACGTAAGCCTTAAGGTCAAGTAACATTCTTCTAACATCTTCATGTTTAATTATTTGTAAACGGTCGCCTCTAGGATTAGTTATCGGACGGCCTTGAATTCTTTCCGTGGCATAGTTAGCAGCATTATGGAAAGCTACCGCCGTTTCAGCTAAGGCCGCATGTCCAGTTTCCATTCTAGCGCCGTTCATCATTTGGAACATTTGCGCCATGCCTTGACCTTTACCCTCTTCATCAGGAGCCGCGCCTAAAATATATCCGTAACAATCATTTTCATCACCAAAAGACATTACACAAGTAGCAGAGCCCTTTATACCCATCTTATGCTCTATACCTGCACAATGAACATCGTTGAATTCACCTACATTACCATTATCATCTACTCTGTATTTGGGCACTACAAATAATGAGATCCCTTTAGTACCAGGTTTCGCACCTTCAACCCGGGCTAATACTAAGTGAACTATGTTTTCAGTAATATCTTGTTCCCCGCCGGTAATAAAACATTTAGTTCCTTTAATTTTATATATGCCTTCTTGATCAGTGGGATATGCTTTACTTAATAAATCGCCTACATCAGAACCAGCATTCGGCTCGGTTAAACACATAGTTCCAGCCCAATCACCAGTAAACATCTTTTGGGCAAATAAATTATTTATCCTTTCATCTCCAAACGCTTGAACTAAACGGGCGGCTCCAGCAGTAGCGAGAACATAAGGCATTAAAGCTGCATTAGCACCAGCTAGATATTCTCCGCAAGCCCTAAACATTGTTTGGGGTAGGGCCCCTTCACAAGTATCATCTTCATTAGTTCCGCCCCAACCATTTTGTTGAATAAACCAGTAAGCATCAACAAAGCTCGGAGGAACAGTAACTTTCCCTTCCTTAAACACGGCTTGTACTGCATCATTATCATCTCTAGTAGGTGCTACCACTTCTTTAGCCACTTTAAGGGCTTGTTCTAAAATCATATCGATATCGTCTACACTATAATAATCTTTGTAAAAATCAAATGATAAAACCTTTTCCATATCTAACCATTCATTAAGAATAAAACGATGGTCTCTAGTTGAGTATAAAAAATTAGATGCCACTATAATACCTCCCCAAAATAAATAAAAATCAAATAATTCCTAGTATCGTTATACAGCCCCCTGTAGTTTCTCCCCCACCCAAAAGATATTTGTTACTAACCACCCCCCAATAATTGCTTATATAAATTAATATTTCACCCTAAATTATTAATTCTTACCATACTTTTTCCGCAAAATTACTTACTTAGAATACATTATAATAATTATTAATAAATAATAAAACCCCACGAGCAATAATACGAAAATTGCTACTAATTAGATAATTCCCTTGAGGCACATTTTATCGGTTGTTCTGCAAAAAAGTTACATAGTTACAGGAAAAATAATATATATGTGGAATATAAAAAACATCGTTGAATACAAAAATGGGAGGGGGAAAAGGATTAGGGGGAAGGTATAATAGAAACGTGAAAACTTTATAATGAGGAGGAAATTATGATTAACGTAAATGAAATGAAGGTTACAGGCCACATTCAGGAATTAGTGGCTAATCCTTCACCATTAGGACTGTTTGGGCTAGCGATGGTTACTCTGGTAGCCTCAACTAACAAACTAGGGATTACAGATGGCACCGCTTACATTATCCCCTGGGCGATATTTTTGGGGGCCGCCGCCCAATTTGTGGCTGGTATTTTAGATTATAAACATAATAATACTTTTGGGGCGACTGCATTTTGTGCTTACGGCTTTTTCTGGTTTGCCATGGCAATGAGTTGGATGATTTCTAGTGGTATGTGGGGTAATGGCGTTGCATTTGATGTTCATCAAATGGGTTATGCCTTCTTGGGCTATTTTGTATTTACCATGATCATGACGGTAGGCTCTATGGGGGCTAATAAGGTCTTGTTTATTATCTTCTTTTTAATTGATTTATTATTCTTAGGATTATTTATGAGTACCCTAGGTTGGGGCGGGCATGCTTTCCATATGTTAGCCGCTTATGCCGAAGTTGGAATTTCTATTATGTCCTTCTATGGCTGTGCAGCTACAGTTTTAAATACTCATTATGGAATTACCGTACTACCCGTTGGCGCACCCTTTGGCCCTTGGACAGCTAAAGCTGCGGCAGCCAAGGCAGGTAACATCGCCGCGTAATTTTAACACAGATTAGCACAGATTATAAAGGATTTACAAAGATTAATTTTAATAATTAAAAGGGAAGCTAAAAGCTTCCCTTAAGTTTTCATCACCAAAGCTTCTGTGGGAATCATAATAAATCAGTGGAAATCCGTGTTAAAATTCACCCCCACCTTACCACCCAATTTACTTTAGGTCCGCAACTTAAAACTTGCTACCAACTTATCCAAGATTTCCGCCTGGGCTGTCATTTCTTGGGCTGAAGCCGCCCCTTCCTCAGCAGTAGCCGAAGTATTTTGCACCACCGCATTAATACTAGCGATACCTTCGTGCAATTCCTTAACCGCTTCGGTTTGCATATTAGAAGCAAGTCTCAATTTCTCCATATTTTCTACATTAGCCTTAGCGATGTCTCCTACCTTATTCATGCTTTCCCGCGTTAATTCAGTTAAACGGGTGCCTTCTATAACACTTTCCACCGTATTATTAATAAGTTCCGCAGTTTCCTGAGCCGCTTCTACACTTTGCGCCGCCAGTTTACGCACTTCTTCGGCTACTACTGCAAATCCTTTGCCTTGTTCCCCGGCCCTAGCCGCTTCAATAGCCGCATTTAAAGCTAAAATATTGGTTTGCAATGCAATAGCATCAATCACCTTAATAACATTGGAAATTTTATCACTATGTTGTTTAATCGTTTCCATAGCATTAGACATTTGTTGCATAGCTTCTAGATTTTGTACCATTAAGTCTTCAATTTTACCCATTTCCATAACATTTTCTTCCGCAACATTATGATTTTCATTAGCCATATCTTGAACTTTAGTTATGATCGAGCCAAACTGTGCCACCACCGAAATTTGTTCCACACTACCAGAGGCAAGACTTTGCGAACCTTGAGCAATCTGTTCCGCCCCGGCAAATACTAAGGCCGATGAAGAACGAATATCGGCCATAACCTCATTAATTCGCTCTACAATCCGTTCAAATTCCACCTTAATCGGAACAAAATCACCCTGGTAATCTGTAGTAATCTCTACGTCATAATCATCCTTGGACAGAATAGATAAAACCCTAGTTATATCAGCCACATAAATACTTAAATTAGCAATCGTTCTATTAATCGCATTTTTCAAACGATCAAATTCCTTGGTATTATAATCTCTATCTATGGAAGTACTTAAATCACCTTCACTTATCTTATCCATTACCCCTACTATTTCTTTAATCGGTATTAATACAAAATCTTTAATATAACGGAAAATAACTGTTATTAAAGCAAAAGCAGAAATAAGAATCAACAAAACAGAAACATTACGGATGCCCTTAAGTCCCGCATAATATTCGCTACGGGGAAGTGCCGCTATAATAACTCCATTATCTAACTGGGTATGTGCAACCAAATACTTATCCCCATCAAACTTAACCCAGGAAAAGGTTTTATTCTCTGGTAGTTTAGCTACCCAAGAGGCATCTTCCCCTACTTTATCCGGATGCCTATGAGCAAAGTACAAACCATCTCTAACAATAGCTGCAAAACCATTTTTACCTACAGAGGTAATCTCTAAACGGTTTTGAATATTCATATGCTCATTTAAATCATCTATTACTTCCGCTTTGATGCCAACTTGGACAAATCCAGGCGCATCTGAACGAGAAACCCCGGTATATTGGAACATATCCCCAATTGAATTAGCCTGGGGTTCTTGAGCTAATTCTAAATTAGCTGCCTTTAGCAAGTCTAAAAAAGGCCGACCCTGGTCAGTCGAACCAAAATCGAAACCATAAAAGACTTCCACATTTCCATTACGTAAAATACCCTCACCATCAGCTACATGTACTTCATCTACACTTAATAAATCGGCTAATGCCTGCATATCCGCTGAAGTATTAATACTATCCGGATTCAAGCGTACGATTTCAGCCAAGGCGCGACTTAAAGCCAGGTTTTTATCCTCAATATGTTTAAATACTATTTTTTGTACATTTTCCGTTAAAGCCATTTCATCTTTTACTGTAGATAAAGTCGCCTCCATTTGCCGGTGATAAATATTATCCACTGCATTTTTCATTAACAAATATGATGTAACCCCAATAACACTTAGAGTAAGCACCGAGATCAGAATGATTGGTAACAGAATCTTTTGGTTTAAATCGGTCTGATCATATTTAAGCTGGCTTAATTTAAATTGATTAAATTTCATAAAAACAAATTCCTCCCCGATAACCCCTAAAGTAATTTCCACATAATGTGTTAAAATAAATCTTTCGACTAAAATATTAGAAAAACCTTCCTTTATTTTTAAAAATTTATCGAATAAAAAATGAGCAGCACATACTATATTTTCTACTTATCTTGTACTTTATCCAACTCAAACCAAAATTCTACCCCTGCAGAAAGATTCTTTACCCCGTATTTATTGCCATCTAATTCCTGCAAAGCTTTCACAATAGATAAGCCGAGCCCAGTACCGCCATATTGACGCGTCCTCGCTTTATCGGCTTTGTAAAAACTAGTAAAAATGCGTTCTAATAAATCTTGAGGAATATTATCTCCCGAATTATACACCGCAATTCGCACCTTATCGCCCAGAGACTTAATATTAACTTCCAAATGCTTATCCTCATTTATATGATTAATAGCATTATTTAAGTAATTGACAATTATTTGTTCACTACGACTAATATCTGCAAACACCATTATTTCGGGTTCCTTTTCAACTAGTGGTTTAATATCTTTTTCCGCAAAAACAGGAGTATATTTATTTATAACCTCTTCAATTAAATCACCTATACTGAAAATTTCCTTTTCCAGCTTAAAATACCCGCTTTCGATTTGAGATAAATCTAATAACTCCCGCACTAATTTATTCATTTTATCGGCTTCATCCATAATTACATCACAATAGTACAGTTTTTCTTTTTCATCTTGTACTACATTAACCTTAAGCCCTTCAGCATAACCTTGTATCAAAGCAATAGGAGTTTTTAATTCATGGGAAACACTAGAAACAAATTCCTTGCGCATCTCATCTATGTGCCGCTCCCGCTCTATATCTTCCCTTAACTTTTCATTTGCCTCCTGCAAATCACCAATCGCCCGGCCTAATTGATCTGATAAGGAATTAATGCTATTACCTAGTTCCCCTATTTCATCATTAGTATTAACTGTATATTTACGAGTAAAATCAAGCTTAGCCATACCTTGGGCAATATTATTCAATTCTAAAATAGGCTTAGTATATTTAGTAGTAAGTCCCAAAATAGGCACTGCAGCAATTAAAATAATGCCTATACCGGAGAAAAGTAAAAAGCGGTTAGCTATATCAGCATTTTCCTTTATTGCTACTAAAGGAGTGCTTAAAGCCAGATAATTACCGTTGTCTAATAAATATAATAAATTGATAAAATTAGAGCCTAAATTAGGATCTTTACTAATTACTACTACCGACCCTTGTAATTTAATTTCATCAATATAATATTTGACTAAAATGGCTCTAGGATCAGTAGGGCGATGGCCAAAATTAGCACCTCGCCTTCTTTCTAATGATTGATCATAAATGATAGCATTAATCGCCGAATTGCGCTCATAGATTTCCAGTTGCAAATCCAGATTTTCAATATCTTCAGTATATAAATCATTAATTTGTTCCGCTTTTTTTATTAAAGTTTTTGTTTTTTGACTTATATAATAATCTTCGAGAAAATAAGTATTTAATAACCATGATGAAGCGATAAGGACTATAACTAAAGCAACAAGTAGCGCAAACATTTTAAATCTAATCGAACTTCTCATGCTTCTACCTCAAATCTATAGCCTATCCCCCGCACAGTTTGAATATAGTGGCCCTTATCACCTAATTTTAGGCGCAATTTTTTCACATGGGTATCGACCGTACGGGAATCCCCATAATAACTATAATCCCATACCTGATTTAATATTTGATCACGACTCAAGGCGCGACCTATATTTTCAGCAAAATAGCTTAATAAGTCGAATTCCTTCGGGGTTAGTTCTAACCTATTGCCATCTATAGTTATTAAATGGCTTTCCTTATCTATTATAAGAGCCCCAAACGAAATAGCATCTTTATTATCAACTCCGCTTCTCCTTAATAAAGCCAGTACCCTAGCTACTAATACTTGGGGACTAAAAGGCTTGCTTATATATTCATCAGCACCTAATTCAAAACCAAATAATTCGTCAGCTTCTTCCCCCCGCGCTGTTAACATAATAATAGGAATAGATGAAGATTTTCTTATAATACGACATACTGCCCAACCGTCGTACTTGGGCATCATCACATCGAGGATGATTAAATCTATTTCAGCATCTTGCTCAAATAACTCAAGGGCTTCTTTCCCATCTGCAGCTTCTACAGTTTGCAATCCTTCTTTTTTAAGAAAATCGCAAACTAGTTTACGCAAGCGGTCCTCATCATCAGCTATTAATATTTTAGCCACTTATCCTACCCCCTTAACTTAAAAACGAGCTTAAATAAAAAGCCCTGCTAAAATAAAATGCAGAGCTTTTTATAAATCTTATCATATTATGCCAATTATCTATAGTTACACATTCCTTGGACAAAAGCTTCGCCTTGCTTTGCAGATATAATCCCTTCAGAAATCAAGTCAGCTAAAAAATCCGGGTCTTGCAAGACTCTCATCTTAGCCTGTCTTTTTCCCATTTTCTCTTGACTGACACCAGCAAATTTCTCTTTAATTACATTAGCCTGTTCTAAAGTAATATCACCATTATTTACCACGGTATCTAGCTTAGTATTAAATTGCTCCTGCTTTAATGCTTGTCTTTCCGCTTGCTGCCCATTCATTCTATTTTGCATATTGCCCCGATACTGGTCTGCTTCTTCTGGGGTAATTTTTTTATCCTTGACTAACTCATCTAACATTAAACAAGTCGCTGCTGGTCTTGCTTCTTTAGTTATTTGCCCCCTTGCAGGGTTTTTATCACTATTACCCCATTTTACCGTGTCATTTGCCATAGCTAAACCGCCAGAGGTTAAGAGCAAGGCTCCTACAATTATACTAGCTACTAACTTTTTATTTACTTTCACTAAGTACACTCCCTTCATCTTTTTATTTTTCTTATGTTTTTATTATAAACCAGCATTGTGACTAATATGTGAACTAGAGATGAAAGTTGTAATTATGTAGTAGCCTGAAATATAAACCAGTCATCTTCAACTGCAAATTGGAACACGCCGCCATGTTTTTCTACGATATGAATCATGCTTTTAGTGCCAAAGCCATGCCCCGGTTCTTTAGATATCGGAATACCTTGATGGAAGATAGGTTCCATCTGATAACGATTGCAAATATCAATGCATAGTTTATTATTTTTGGAAAAGACCCGTAGTTTAATACGGCGTTCATTACTATTGGCAATTTTTTCTGTAGCTTGTATAGCGTTTTCTAGAGCATTGGATAGCAGGGAACATAGCTCAGTATCGCTAAATGGCAATGTGTCAGGCAGCTGGGCATCAATCACTAGTTCAGTATCAGCCAGTTTCGCTTTATTGACAAAGGCTGATAGAATTAAATTAACTGTTTCATTCCCACAAAATCTTATAGGCGTAATAGCATCCATGTCAGATGTAGCAATTTGCAAATATTTTTTAATCTCCTCTATTTGTCCCTCAGATGCTAATCCCTGTAGAAGGGCAAAATGATGGCGCATATCGTGACGATAGGCCAGGGCATTTTCCTGCATCTGTTGCATAGTAGCAAACTCTATTTGCGCCTGCTTTAGTTGCCTATCTAAAATATCTCTTTCTCTTTGCATATTAACTTGTTTTTGCATTTCGGCATGGAAAAGCAAGACAAAGACCAAGTAGAATACTGCGGTCGCAAAAGGCATAAACTGCACCGCCACCCGAGCTCCACTATACATGAAATTAGTGTAAACAGTAGCGCCATAATCAAACAAATAGTAAAAAGCGGGCATAGCAGCAAATAGCAAGCAAGATTTAATCGAGCGTTCCATCAAATGCCGGGCGGATTCGATTACATATTTTTGCAGGAAATAATACATTAAAATTACTGCTATGATATATCCCATATGATCTATAGATGCACTATTAAAAATCTCACCAGCAACCGTACCTATCCAGCGGGGAGGCTGGCAGCACAGGAAGGATATAAACATACTTGTTAATGCAATCAACCAAGAACGCTTTAAATAGACCATGATGAAAATAACTACTGGTAAGTGGGAAAGTAAGGGATATATTCTTATCGTCTTCTCCATTCCCCAGCTTTGCAAAGATATAATTTGAAAAATAAATAGAAAAACCGCAAAGCAACCCAGGGTTAGAATATTCCTGCGTGTTCGCGCCATTCCTGCAAAACTTACTGCAACAGCTATACCGAATAGCAAGGCAATAAAATAACGGGAGAATCCAATGGTAGTTTCAAGCATTAGGCTTATTCCCCCTCCATTTGATAAGCTAGATAGCTTCTCTTAATTTCCTTTGTCTTACCTTGAGCAATGGGGATTGATGAAAGTGTTTGTAAGATTAGTTTATTATTATCAATAGTATCAATATATTGCATATTTACTATATAGGAGCGATGGGTTTTAATAAAAGGCTCGTATTTAAGAAGATTATCGCAGGCCGTAGCAAAAGCCTCCGTACTTTCAATTACCCTACCATTCACTAGGTGGTAAAAAACATTTCTGCCCATAACTTCAGCAAAAACTAAATTAGTAATTATTATTCTTTGAATACCCTCTCTACTTTTCACAATGATAGCATCCTCATCTTCGACAATTTTTAAGTTTTCTAAGACTTCATCTAGGGTGAAAAATAACTTTTCCCTAGATATCGGTTTTAGAACATAATTTATAGCTTTTACAGTATAACTTGCCAAGGCAAATTCCGGTGAGGAGGTAAAAAACAAAATCGGGGCAGTTTTATCAAAAAGTCGAATTTCTTTGGCAAGATCAATACCAGTCAAGCCCGGCATGATGATATCCAAACAATATATGTCGAAGTACCTGCCTTTTTCTAAGGCTGCAATCAATTCAAATCCATTAGAAAAGGCAGTATATTGACAGTGTAACTGTTTGGATATTCTATATAAATTTATGAGCTGCACCATATTAGATAGTTCATCAATATTGTCATCACAGATGGCAATCTGCAACATAAGCATTCCTCTATTTCTAAAATATTCTATTTTTCTACCTTAATTTTACTATAAAAATGCTATTGCCGAAACTATGATTCATGTAAAAAAAACTATCTTTCATGTAGCAAAGATTTTTTGAAGGGTTTTTTGTTATAGATTAAATGAGAAAATATGATTCTTAAAGGAGGAAGGAAATTATGGGAAGAAAGCTTATAGGAGTAGTTCTGATTTTATGTATGGCTCTGTCTATGATGCCCCTGTCGGCTAAAGCAGCCATGCCAACCGCCTATCCTAGCACGACTTCATTCGTAATGAATGGGAAAACGGTTAGTGTCCCTGAGGCCTATAGTATCAATGGTACAAATTACTTACAGCTGCGCGGTATCGCCGCCCTGCTTAAGGGTACTCAGTCACAATTCAATGTATATTGGGATCGGGTTATCATCATCGAGCCCGGTAAACCCTATACCGGTACCGCAACCCCCTCTAAATTAGCTGTAACCAATAATGTTACCTATAACCATGATGCCTGGTACAGAATTGTCGGCATTGATGGCAATTCTAGTTTCCAAGATGCCTACTATATTGATGGTGATACTAATTATGTGCAGCTTAGATATTTTGCCAAACTTTTAAATGGCACTAGTTCCCAATTTAATGTCTATTGGGATGCAGCTACGGGTAAGGCCAGCATAGAACCTGGTAAACTTTTCACCGGAGTAGATCCTAATTATGCTGCTACAGCACCGAAAATTGATATGATACATGTCCCGGCCGGCGCTTATACCCTGGGCTATGATGGCTATAAACAAGCCCAAGTAAGCCTAACTAAAGGGTATCATGTAGGCAAATACGAAGTGACCCAAGAGCAGTATAAGGCGGTTATGGGTATTAACCCTAGTTATTTTGACGGCTCAGATGATAACTGGGTGGGGAATGTAAAAACACAATTACCTGATGGAAGCTGGATTTATATGTTCGATCTAGTGAAATCAAGTGATGGCGCTCCCAAAGGTACTGTCCCCGGTGATATTCAAGAAAAACGCCCCGTAGATAGCGTGAGCTGGTATGACACCCTGGTATTTTGTAACAAGCTCAGCATCTTATCAAACCTTACCCCGGTTTACAGCATAAATGGCAAAACCGATCCAGCGGCTTGGGGAAATATACCTAAAAGTAAAAATGCTAGCTGGGATGCCGCAAAAGCCGATTGGGATGCCGATGGCTACCGCCTGCCTACTGAAGCAGAATGGCAAGTTGCCTGTCAGGCGGGTACCACCACCTACTATAGCTTCGGTTCCCAAAGCGATGTTAATAAAAATATTGTTAAGCGGGATGATTATGTATGGAATGTAGATAACTCCTCAGTCCCCTTGAGTAATACACTCTTAGGCTATACCCGCGAAGTGGGCAAAAGATTACCTAACCCTTGGGGTCTTTATGACACCTTAGGCAATGTAGATGAATGGTGTTGGGATCTCGGCGGTTCGGTTTTTCCAGTTGGACTAGTGGATCCTGTCGGTCCTGCTGCTGAAGTATCCGGAGTGAGTCGGGTAAAACGCGGCGGAACCTCGCAAAGACCTGTGGCTGATATGATAGACCGTAGTCTAACTGGTTATAGTGCGCCGAATAGTTTAGTTCAACTAAGCGGTTTTCGTCTTGTACGCAATGATTCTAAGCCTAGGATTACAGCTACTGTCAATCAGGAAGCCAATGCTTTTGAGGGCTATTTTCTAGTTAAGAATCCCGAAAAACTAATGTATAACCTTGGAGAAGGCTTTGATATAAATGGTTTAGTCGTACATTTTCAAGATAAATATGGGAAACGCAATGTAGTAAATAACTCCGAATTAAGCTTCTACACCTCGGGTACGATCCAATTAACCTCCGGACGACCATTCACAACCGAGGGGGTAAAAAAGATTGAAGTTCGGCATCAGGATAAAAATGTTACTTGGGCCCAAGGGATATCAAGCTTCGAAGTCAAGGTCATGGGGGCCGATGTAGGTGACCTTTTAGCCGACGGTGATTATTATATACAAATCTATGGTAAATATATTTACCCCGTGAAATCCGGCGGTATCTGGCTGGAACTTTCGGATAAAAAGCCAGATAAACCCTTTACAGTAAAACTGAAAAATCACGACGACAAGCGTGGTCCGCAATATACTATCACTTATGATGGGGCTTATATTTATCAATCATCTTCAGCCAATGGAGACCAATTGCAAGGGGGCTCAGGTGTCCCGCATATGTGGAGAATTAACAAGTATTCTTCCTTCTCTACTATCAGAGATTATGGCAATCAAAAGTTAATTGTTAATGCCAGCGGGCAAAAGAAAACTAATGGCACTAAAGTCATTGTATGGACATCAACAGGCTCGGCAGCTGATAATGCGAAGATAAAATTTATCAAAGATTAATGTTTAACTTAGGGATCCGAATAATATGTCAATTCACTAAAACTTAGCAGGAGGAAGCTATATGATACTGCCAACCTTCATCGCCATAATAGCAATAGCTGCACTCATTATACTATGGATAAGATCTATCCGGTGTAAACTAGCAGTGCTGGATGAAAACACCAATAATGCTATGCATCAGATAGGAGTGCAGCTATCTAGTCGTTTCAATCTCCTAATTGTTTTGGTTGACTTAATTGCTAATTATGTGGAAGAAGATATCAAAAACTTAAGAAATAACCTCGAGTTAGCCTTTTGCCCGATTACAGGCAAATCTAGCCCCGAGGAAGTATTGCAGCAAGAAAAAATCATCTCGGAAAGCTTGGGCAAGATTGCCCAGCTTTCCGAGCAATATCCTCAATTAAAAGAAAACCCTAACTATACCAGTGCCATGGATGCAGTAGAAACTTTTGCCATTATGCTACGCACTAGTCGCCTTATTTACAATGACAGCGTAAGCAAATTAAACCGTGAAATTAAAAGCTTTCCGATTTCTATAATTGCCAGAATGCTAGGCTTTCAAAAAAGGAAATATCTTATGGAATAGGGACTATTAAAATTTGCCTACGATTTTTAAGAGAAAAATGTTTTAGGAGGAATATAAGCTTATGAAAAAACCATTATTGAGTATATTAGTTGTAGTATATATGCTATTTATCCTATTGCCGCAAACGGCAGAAACGGTGGAGGCAGCTCTGGCGGTTCAGGCTCTGGAGGCGGCACTACTAATAATAATGATAAACCTAAGCCGCCTACTCCTCAAACCCCG
>CAZYLY010000020.1:0-16938 GCA_964648825.1 uncultured Syntrophomonadaceae bacterium | reverse complement strand
AAAACCCATATCTCCGGTAGATAATACTATTACCCGATAGGGTAAGCCGAGTAATTGCAAGACTTTTTCCGCATCTGCGGTCATTTTCTCTAATTCTTCATACGAATTTTCCGGCTCCGCCAGTTTAACTAGCTCCACTTTATTAAATTGATGTTGTCTTATTATACCCCTCGTATCACGTCCATGGGAACCAGCTTCGGCTCTAAAGCAAGGAGTATAGGCGGTTAAATACATCGGCAGCTTCGACGCTTCTAATATTTCTTCCCTATGCAAATTAGTTAAAGGCACTTCAGCAGTAGGAATTAAATACATTTCCCGTCCTTCAACTTTAAACATATCTTCGGCAAATTTAGGTAACTGCCCCGTTCCTAACATACAATCAGCCATAACCATAAAAGGAGGCAATACTTCCGTATACCCATGTTCAGAGGTATGAATATCTAAATAAAAGTTGATTATAGCTCTTTCTAACCTAGCCCCTAATGATTTATATACGGTAAATCTAGCTCCAGATAACTTAGCCGCCCTTTCAAAGTCAAGTATATCCAAATTAGTTCCTATATCCCAATGGGGTAAAGGCTCAAAATCAAATTTCGGAGTATTTCCCCATCTTCTTATTTCCACATTACTCTCTTCATCTTCTCCTATCGGAACAGATTCGTGGGGAATATTAGGCAAATTGAGTAATATATTATCTATGCTAGTTTCAACTGCTTTTAATCTATCATCATAAGTCTTAATTTCTTCTCCAACTTGCCTAACCTTTTCCATCATTTCTACCGCATCTTGTCCCGCTTTTTTAAGCTTACCTACTTCTTGGGAGGAAGTGTTGCGGAAGTTTTTTAATTCTTCTACGGCCGTTAAGATTTTTCTTCTTTCCTCATCTAATTCTAAAAAATCATCTAATACTTTGGTTAAACCTCGCTTAGCTAAACCAGCTTCAATTAACCCCGGATTAGCTCTAATTAACTTCGCATCTAACATAACAAGCCCCCATTCCCAAATAAAGAATTAATAATGTAACAAGCGTGGTTTGCTTATAATGCCATCCACATGGCTTAGTTTTTCTAATACTTCCTCATCAACTTTATTATCCACATTAACTAGCATTACTGCTGTATCACCTTTAGTCTTACGGGCTACTTTCATGGAAGCTATATTAACCCCCTCATCACCTAAAAGCATGGCAAAAGGTCCGATAACCCGAGGGCGGTCATGGTTTTCCACCATTACAACATAACCTTGTAAATCGGTTTCCGTTTCATAACCATTAATTTCTACTAAGAGGGGATTTCTAGCCCGAGATAAAGTACCAGCTAGTTCCAGGCTTTTATCTTCACTAAAAATCTTTACACTAACTACATTTTTATATCGCTTATTACTTTGCGCTTCTTTCTTTTCGTAAATTTTTATGCCCCGATCATCAGCTAATAATTTAGCATTAACATATGTTACTTTATTCCACATAACCGGCTCTAACAACCCTTTTAAGAAGGCTACTGTTAACATTTCGGTTTCATTCATGGTGATAGGCCCGCTATAAGTCAACTCGATACGGCTTATCGGCGATTTATCTAGTTGATAATAAGTGCTGCCCATTTTTTCGGCTAAATCAATATAAGGTCTTAAGTAGTTTAATTCTTCGCTGAGCATGGTAGGAAGATTAACTACATTAGGTACGATTTCTCCATTTAAGGCTTTAATAACTTGTTCAGCAATATCTTCCCCGACTCTTTTTTGGGCTTCAAAAGTATCAGCTCCTAAATGGGGTGTAACTACAACATTTTTAAACTCAAATAACGGGTTAGCCGTTGCTGGTTCTTTTTCAAATACATCTAATCCTGCCGAGCCGACTTTGCCCGATTTTAACCCTTCCAGTAAAGCCTCTTCTTTAATAATTCCGCCCCGGGCACAGTTAACTACCCTAACCCCATCCTTAGCCAGTGCAAACATTTTTTCATCTAACATATGCATCGTTTCCTCATTACGTGGGGTATGCATAGTAATAAAATCAGCTTCTTTAACTAATTCCTCCAGGGTATCCATTTTTTCAGCCCCAAAACGCTCGAAGCGCTCTTCTGATATATAAGGATCATAAGCTAGAACCCGCATATTAAAGGATTTAAGCCTAGTAGCTACCATAGAACCAATTCTACCTAAGCCTACTATACCTACGGTTTTTCCGTATAATTCAACTCCGCGAAAAGGCTTTCTATCCCAAGTACCAGCTTTAAGAAAATCATTAGCCCAAGCAGTATTTCGCGCTGAAGACAATAATAGACTTATAGTCTGCTCGGCGGCCGAAATCGTATTACTATCGGGAGTATTGGCTACAATTACTCCATTGCGGGTACAAGCATCCACATCAATATTATCTATGCCGTTTCCAGCTCTGCCAACTACTTTAAGTTTTGTACCTTTATTAATTAATTCTTCGTCAACTTTAGTAACACTTCTAACTATTAAAGCATCATATTCGCCAATTATATTTAATAATTCTTCTCTAGAAATACCGTCACGAAAATCTACCTCTAATTCTTGCTGTAATAAAGCTAAACCTTCCTCGGCTATCCGTTCCGATACTATTACTTTTCTTTTTTCCATGTTTAAATCTCCTTCCTGTTTACTAACTCTTTGTAAAAAACTTCCTGGGCTTTTTTAACTCCGCTGCCCAACTTTATGTCAAAACCTAGTCGGGTTAAAGTCATTTCTAGAGCTGCTAATATAGCAATTAAATCCAGGGGGCGCATATATCCTAAATGCCCAATTCTGAAAACGGTGTCAGCTAAAGATTTTTGTCCTCCGGCTAAAGCTATATTAAAATCTTTTAACATGGCAGTCCGTATTTCACTAGCTCTAATCCCCTCAGGCGCTATTACAGAAGTAACTGCCACTGATGCATGACTATCTGGAGCTAAAAGTTCTAATCCTATTTCCTTAATCGCAAATCTTACTATATCGCGGTAAACTAAATGCCTTTTTACTATATTATCTAACCCTTCTTCCAACATCATACGTAATGATTCTTGCAAACCATAAAATAATGATATTGCTGGGGTAAAGGGCGTTTGCCCTTTTTCTAAATATTGCAAGCCTGCGGTAACATCCCAATAAAATTTAGGCATCTTCGCGGTCTTATGGGCTCTCAAAGCCTTGTCATTAAATGCCATAAAGCTTAATCCGGGAGGAATCATAAAAGCTTTTTGGGCTCCGCTTACTACTACATCAAGTCCCCATTCATCCATATCTAATTCAAGTGCGGCTAAACTACTGACCGCATCAACGATAAATAAGGCCGGATGGTCGCCTCTAGCCTCGGCAAAGAGTTTAATATCGTTAAAAACCCCAGTAGAAGTTTCATTATGAGTTATTAATACGGCTTTTATCTCTTTATTAATATCTGCATTAAGCTTATCTTTAACCATCTGGGGATCGGCTGGTTTTCCCCATTCTACCTTAATTTCTTCAACTACCGCCCCAAATTGCCTCGCAATATTCGCAAATCTTTCTCCGAAAACACCTATAGAAACAGCTAAAACTTTATCCCCTGGGGATAAAAAGTTGACAATCGCCGCTTCCATCGCACCAGAACCTGAAGAAGGATAAATAAGCAGGTTGTGGTTAGTTTTATATATACTTTTAACTCCTGCAGTTACCTCCTGCATTATGGCTTGAAATGCTGGTCCCCGGTGGTTAACCATAGGCCTATTCATCGCTTGTAAAACTCTGCTCGGTATCGGTGTCGGTCCAGGAAGCAGCAAAAACTGTTCTCCTGTCATTAGCTTAATACCTCCTTAAAATATCATAAAATACACAAAAACCTCCCACCCCTAAAAATAGGGACGAGAGGTTAAATCCCGCGTTGCCACCCTTATTGGTGAAAAACACCCACTTAAAAGTTATAACGGTACTACCGGAACTATTTTTATTAGTCTGCTTCAGGGTGGATTCAAAACATATCTGCACTGATTTACACCTGCCATCAGCTCTCTTTAGCAGCTTAAGTATCTACTATGCCCTTGCATCACATTTATTAGATATAGTTAGAATTTATCATACAATATTTAAAATACTTTGACAAGTAGCTAGGCTTTTCTATTACCAGCCCCGGTTTTGCATTCTTTCTTCGGGTTTAAGGGTATCAATATTAATTCCAACCATTGCCTCCCCTAAGTCCCTGGAAAGTTCGGCTAATAATTTAGCATTATTATAATTTTTAGTCGCCTCTACAATAGCTTTAGCCCTTTTAACTGGATCACCGGATTTAAAAATACCAGAACCGACAAATACCCCATCACAGCCTAGCTGCATCATTAAGGCGGCATCAGCAGGTGTAGCTACTCCTCCGGCGGCAAAATTAACTACTGGCAAAGCTTTTAATTCTTTAACCTTAACTACCAAATCATAAGGGGCTTGTAATTCTTTAGCTGCAGTCATAAGCTCTTCATCAGGCAGATTAGCTATCCATCTAATTTCGTCATTTACTTGCCTGATATGTCTGACTGCTTCTACGATATTACCCGTGCCGGGTTCCCCTTTAGTCCTTATCATTGCAGCACCTTCACCTATGCGGCGTAAAGCTTCTCCTAGATTGCGGGCCCCGCAGACAAAAGGTACGGTAAAGTTATTTTTATTAATATGATATTTTTCATCCGCTGGGGTTAATACTTCGCTTTCATCTATACAGTGTATATTTAGACTTTCTAGAATTTGCGCTTCTACTATATGCCCGATACGACATTTTGCCATAACTGGTATTGAAACTGCTTCTAAAATCCTTAATACAACGGTCGGGTCTGCCATGCGGGCAATGCCCCCATCAGCTCTAATATCAGCAGGAACTCTTTCTAATGCCATAACTGCACAAGCACCAGCTGCTTCTGCTATTTTCGCTTGCTCAGGGGTAGTAACATCCATTATTACTCCACCTTTAAGATTATGGGCGAAGCTACATTTTTCTTTATAATTACTCATAAATCTTCCCTCCACGTAGAAGCATAAAAATAATACTGGGTTAGTTGGTTGATAAATCTTTGCATTTTTGCACTTAAATCAATTTAAAATTATAAACTATTAATCTATAGTTTGTACAGTTATTCTTCTTTTTCTTCTTCCGTTTTAAATCTGGCTACTGCTGCTATTTTGTCGTTATCGTCAATACGCATTAATAAAACCCCGCGGGAATAGCGCTTTTGTTCGGAGACATCTTCGGCTAAAATTCTAATTATTTGACCCTCATTAGTAAGAATTACTATTTCTTCTCCTTCTAAAACTATTTTAAATCCTACTAATTGTCCATTTTTATCCGTTACGTCAATCGATTTCAAGCCTCTTCCGCCTCGATTTTGCATTTTGAATTCGCTTAAATCAGTTCTCTTCCCATAACCATTTTCGGTTACTAATAAGACTTTGGCATTTTCCCGATATTTATCTATGCCGATGACATAATCATTAATCCCTAGATTAATCGCTTTAACTCCCGTAGCTGTCCGGCCCATTTCCCTAACCTGCTTTGCTTTAAAGGATATAGATAGGCCTTGGGCAGAAACAATCATTATCTGTTCGTCTTTTTCAACCCTTACTACCCCCACTAATTCGTCACCTTCTAAAAGGTTTACTGCGATTAACCCATTACGGCGAATATTAGCAAAAGCCGATAGGGCCACTTTTTTAATAATGCCGTTTTGAGTAACCATGAGGGCATGTTTATTATCGTAATTTTTGACTGCAATAATAGTAGTAACCTTTTCATCAGGCCTTAATTCAATAAAGTTAATTAAAGGTAAACCCTTAGCCTGTCTAGAGGCTTCCGTTAACTCGTAAGCCTTATTAGAAAAGACCCGTCCTTGATTAGTGAAGTATAATATATCCGCAAAAACACTAGTAACTAATATATTAGTTATAAAATCTTCCGTTCGGGTCGTGGTAGCACTTATACCGCGTCCTCCGCGTCTTTGAGCCCGGTAGGTGTCAAGCGGTTGTCTTTTAATATAACCGCGATTACTCAAGGTGATTACTACTTCATGTTCCTCGATAAAATCTTCCACATTAAATTCTGTAACATCCAGGCTAATTTCAGTTCTGCGCTTATCACCATATTTGCTTTTAATATCAGCTAGATCGTCTTTAATAATTATTAAAACTCTTTCCGGACGAGCCAGAATATCTTCAAAATCGGCAATTTTTGCTACCAATTGATTATGCTCATCTTCCAGCTTATTTCTTTCTAGGCCAGTTAACTGAACTAGACGCATATCTAAAATAGCATTCGCTTGAATTTCCGTGAAAGCAAAATTATTAATTAAGGCATTTCTAGCTATTTCCCTATCCCTACTCCCCCTGATAATAGTCAGGATTTCATCTAATACATCTATAGCCCGGCGTAAACCTTCGACAATATGTAAGCGGTTTTGCGCAATATTTAAGTCATATCTAGTCCTTCTCGTTATAACTTCTTGGCGATGTTCTACATAGTATTCCATTATCTGTTTTAGGTTTAATACTCTAGGCTGTCCATGGACTAAACCTAACATATTAATACCAAAGCTATCTTCTAATTGGGTATGTTTAAATAATTTATTAACTAAAACATTAATATTGACATCACGTCTTACTTCAATAACTACCCTAATACCTTCCCGGTCAGATTCATCTCTAAGATCTACTATGCCTTCCACTTTTTTATCCCGTACTAAATCAGCGATTTTCTCCACCAGGCGGGCTTTATTAACTTGATATGGTAATTCAGTTACAATTATGGCATTACGCCCATTTTTTCTTTCTTCTATTTCATAACGGGATCTGATTTTAATACTGCCCCGCCCCGTATGGTATGCTTTCTTAATCCCTTCAGTACCCATGATAATACCAGCGGTAGGAAAATCAGGCCCTTTAATATATTGCATCAATTCATCAATAGTGATTTCCGGGTTATCAATTAAAGCTATCATGCCGTCAACTACTTCATTTAAATTATGGGAAGGAATATTAGTAGCCATGCCTACGGCTATACCCGAGGAACCGTTAATAAGTAAATTCGGAATTCTGGAGGGCAATACTTCCGGTTCTTCTCGGCTATCATCATAATTGGGGCGCCAATTAACCGTATCTTTTTCGATATCTTTTAACAGTTCTAAAGCAATACGCGACATACGGCTTTCCGTATACCTCATGGCTGCGGCTGCATCACCATCAATAGAACCAAAGTTACCATGTCCGTCTACTAAAGGATAACGCATGGAAAAATCCTGGGCTAACTTAACCATAGTTTCATAAATAGCACTATCACCATGAGGATGGTATTTACCCATAACTTCCCCCACGATGTTAGCTGATTTCTTATGGGGTTTATCGTGGGTCATCCCTTGGTCATACAGAGCATATAAAATTCTACGGTGCACCGGTTTTAACCCATCCCTAATATCAGGAATAGCCCGCGATACAATAACACTCATAGAATATTCTAAAAAAGACTTTTTAACTTCTTTCTCAATATCTATACCGATAACCTTTTCAAATAAATTTCCTTCTGCCAACTAAATCATCTCCTATATATCCAGATTAATCGCGTATTTAGCATTCGCCTGGATAAACTCTCTTCTAGGCTCCACATTATCTCCCATCAAATCGGAGAATATAGCATCTGCTCTAATAGCATCATCAATATTAACTTGTAAAATAGTACGATTTTCTGGATTCATGGTAGTTTCCCATAATTGTTCCGGGTCCATTTCCCCTAAACCTTTATAACGTTGAGTAGTCCATTTTTTATCTGAACTGCTAACGAAATCGTCTAAATCCTCGTCCGTATGGAAATAGTGAATTTCATTACCTCTTTTAACCCCGTAAAGCGGAGGTTGGGCAATATATATATAACCATGTTCTATTAAATCTCTCATATAGCGGTAGAAGAAAGTTAGTAATAACACTCTTATATGAGAACCATCTACATCAGCATCGGTCATGATAAATATTTTATGATATCTAGCTTTAGCAATATCAAAATCATCATCAATACCAGCCCCAATAGCGGTAATCATAGTTTTAATTTCTTCGTTAGATAAAATTCTATCTAAACGGGCTCTTTGCACATTAAGGATTTTTCCCCTTAATGGAAGTATGGCTTGGATATTTCTATCCCGTCCTTGTTTAGCCGAACCTCCCGCGGAATTACCTTCCACGATAAATAATTCTGATTCCGCTGGATTCTTATTGCTGCAATCAGCTAATTTGCCTGGCAAAGAAGTTGATTCTAAAGCACTTTTACGCCGGGTTAACTCTCGTGCTTTTTTAGCCGCTTCCCGAGCACGCCGGGCTGATATGGCTTTTTCAATTATTTGTTTAGCTATAGGCGGGTTTTCATTAAGGAAATTTTCCACGTTTTCAAAAAGAGCACTCTCTACAATACCGCGAATATATGTATTTCCTAACTTAGTCTTAGTTTGTCCTTCAAATTGCGGCTCCTTAACTAAAACGGATATAATACCTGCCATACCTTCTCTTATATCTTCACCGGATAAATTAGCATCACTTTCTTTTAAATAATTATTTTTCTTCGCATAATCATTAATAACCCTAGTTAAGCCATTTTTAAATCCTATTTCATGAGTACCGCCTTCTTGGGTCCTAATGTTATTGGCAAATGAATATAAGTTTTCACTATAGCCATTATTATACTGAATAGCTACTTTTACGATAACATCTTCTTTTTTTTCTTCAAAGTATATAGGGGTTGGGTTAACTACATCCTTACTTTTATTTACATATTGTACAAAATCATTTAAACCATTAGAGTAATGCAATATTTCTTCTAGTTCTTCTCTTTCATCCTTAAAATTAATAGTAATAGTCTTATTTAAAAATGATAATTCCCTTAACCTTTGAATAATAATTTCATTTTCAAACTCAACTTGTTCAAAAATTTCGCTATCAGGGACAAAATGAATCATAGTTCCAGTTTCATCAGTATCACCGATAACTTTAAGTTCACTAGCTGGATTACCCTGTTTATATACTTGCTCATAAATATGTCCATCTCGTTTAATAGTAATTGTCATCACCGCAGATAAAGCATTAACTACGGATAAACCCACTCCATGCAAACCACCGGAAGTACTATAGTTACTGCCACTAAACTTTCCTCCCGAATGTAGGGTAGTAAGAATAACTTCTACAGCTGGAATACCCGCCATGGGATGAATATCTACCGGTATCCCCCGCCCATTATCAGAAACAGTAACACTATTATCTGGATGAATCGTAACAAAAATCTCATCACAATAGCCATCTACTGATTCATCAATACTATTATCTACAATTTCAAAAACCAGGTGATGTAAGCCTCTAGGTCCGGTAGACCCTATATACATACCCGGTCTTATCCTGACAGCTTCTAGTCCTTCTAATACTTGAATATCTGAAGCATTATAGGTATTTTGAATGTCGTTCAAAACTTAGACCTCCTTATACTGGTTAAATGATCTTTTATATAAAGTTGTTGAAGAAATTGGTGATATAAATACATTATCATCACAAATTACCAAAGCTTTTTCCTTACCTTTTTCACTAATTCTAACTAAATTTTTATTATCTATCGCTATTTGCATAATGTCTTCCATATTTTCCGTATATGGTGTCTCGATATTTAGAATAGCAATAATGTTTTTAGTAGAAATAACATAATTATTCCCTAAATGTATATACATTTCCCTTACTCCCTTTCCTTTAACTTACCAGCCGTTACGGTGCAGATATTAGCTCCTTTTAAGTCGATATTATCTAGGTTGACTGCCGTTAAAAAACATTGGTAATCAGCCGCAATCAGCTTATTCATTAATAACCCTTTTTTATCATTATCCAGTTCGGATAAAACCTCATCTAGTAAAAACACCGGATAATAACCTTTAATTTTTTTAAAAGTATAAATTTCAGCTAATTTCATAGTTATAACTATATTTCTTTGTTGACCTTGTGAAGCAAAAACTCTAGCTAATCTATTATCCAGATAAATATGAAGGTCATCTAAATGCGGTCCGGTTAGGGTATTTCTTCTACGCTGTTCTTCAATAAATTTTTCTTGCAACTCCTTATATAAAGCATTAGTTAAAGTTTCCAGATTAATTTTATCACTATTAATGGGAAAGGAAAGTGCATATCTAATTTTTATTTGATTAAAGCCCTCATTAATTTCTTTAAATAAGTTACTTACGACTTCATCAAAATAAGCAACATAATTTAAACGCGATAATATTAATTTAGCCGCACTTTCAATAAATAAATCATTAATTATGGCAAAACTCTTATTATCAGTTTGACCGTTTTTTAGCAAAAAATTCCTCTTTCTTAATACTTTATTATAATTATCTAAGTTATAACTATAATCACCAATAATTTGTTTCAAAATAAAATCTAAAAAGTATCGTCTCTTAGAGGGAGAGCCCTTTACTAAAAAAAGATCATCAGGAGTAAATAATACTACTTTTAATAAATCTGGGTTGCTGCGATTAACTTTTTTATTGTTTAGTTTTATTGTTTTTCCGCTCTCTGGATTAAAATTTAGATGTAAATCAATAGACCTTTCATGATAATTATACTTAGAACGGAGAAAAAAATTAGCAGCATCATAATTTAATAAATCTTTATCGGCATTAGTGCGAAAAGAATTTTGACCTGACATTATATAAATAGCCTCAAGTAAATTAGTTTTACCCTGGGCATTATTACCCACCAGAATATTTAAATTAGGATGAGGGGAATATTCTATATTTTTAATATTCCTGAAATTTTTAATCTTCAAGTGGTCGATTTTCAAATTATATCACATATGCTCCTTTTATTTTATGGTGCGTAAAGGTACTAACACATAAATATAATTATCTTTAGCCGGATTTTTAATTATAGCTGGGCTTAGAGCCCCAGATAAGTTAATAATAATTTCTTCACATTCGCTATTAAATATTTTAGCAATATCTAAAATGTAAGTAGTATTAAAAGATATTTTTAATTCTGGCTCCCCTTCGATATCAATGTTTTCGATAACTTCCTCGATTTCTCCCATCGCCTCGGAATATGTGTATACTATCGCTTCAAATTCATTAAATTCAAATTTAACATAAGGAATTTTTACTTTAGAATCAGTAGGCATTACTTTAGCCCGTTCTAATGTAGTTAATAAATCATTAGTTTTTAATTTAGCTAAAGTATTAAAACTCTTAGGAATTACATTTTCATAATTAGGGTACTGTCCATCAATTAAGCGGGATAAGAGTATAAAATCATCAAAATAAAAAATAACATTATTATCACTAAAAGCTATATTAATTAAAATTTCATTATCTTCTAATAATCTTAATAACTCATTAACTGTACGATCTGGAATAATAAAATTAAAAGGTTCTAAATTAACATTGGGAAGAGTATATGTATAAAGAGCTAAACGGTGAGTATCAGAAGCTACAATGCGCAGTTCACCCTGGGGTAAAATGTCAAATAATACTCCGGTAAATACTTGTCTAAAATGAGTACCAGCCGCAGCAAAATGAGTTTTTCTTAGAGCCTCTTTTAAAATTACCTGGGGAATAGAAAACTTATCCTCCATTTTGCTTACAGGCAGACTAGGATATTCATGTTCACTATAAATATTAATATAACCGGAGGAGCGACCATAAGTTATATTTAAACGGGATTTTTCAGGATTAATTTTAACAATGATAGTAGTATCAGGCAGCAGTTTAATAAAATCAGCAAAATAATAAGCATTAACTAATACCGAACCTGCTTCGATAACCTCGACTTGGGCAGTAGAGGCTTTAATACCTATTTCCATATCGGTTGCAGTCATAACTAACCCATTAGTAGAGCTAACTTCAATAAATAAACCAGATAATACAGGAATAGTATGTTTATTAGAAGCAGCTCGATAAACTAAGGTAGTCAAGGCGGATAATTCTTTTTTTTCAATTTTGAATTCCATTGTACTCCTCCTCTTTATTATTTATTAGATACTAGTAGTAATAGTAGTAGGGGCAGTGGATATGTGGATATGCTATAAAAAAAGCTAATTCACCATAGTTTAAAGTTGTTCATAAACTTGTTGAAAAAAATATAATTTCTGCTTTTAAAATGGCACCTATCCACAAGGGAATTTTTTAAGCAATATAATTTGGATTTATTTTTTTACATAATTCTTGGATAGTTAAATATAATTCATTATTTTCTTCTATTTCTTTATTTACTTTATCATAAGCATGTAAAACTGTACTATGATCCTTGCCTCCAAACTGATCACCTATTTGGGGATAAGAGGCTTCAGTTAAATGGCGGCATAAATACATAGCTACTTGCCTGGGCATAACTACTTGTTTATGCCTTTTTTTAGATAAAATTTCGTTCATTTGAATCCCGTAATGTTCGGCTACAGTTTTTTGAATAGTTTCGATAGTTATTTTCTTAGCCTTAGGCGGGGGGAGGATTTCTTTTAATGCCTCACTGGCAGTTGCCATATTTAAAGGTAAATTATTAACGGTAGCATATGCTACTAACCTAATTAGAGCACCTTCTAATTCTCTAATATTAGAATCTATATTATTAGCAATGTAATCAATAATATCATAAGGAACATTTAGATTATCATTTTGTGCTTTTTTCCTAAGTATAGCGATTCTGGTTTCTAAATCGGGTATCTGAATATCAGTAATTAAACCCCATTCAAAACGCGATCTTAACCTGTCTTCTAAGGTAGGAATATTACGCGGAGGCCTATCACTGGAAATTACTAATTGTTTATTAGCTTCATATAAAGTATTAAAAGTATGGAAAAACTCTTCTTGGGTTCTTTCTTTACCTACTAAAAATTGAATATCATCTATTAATAAAACATCAATATTACGGTACTTTTGTCTAAAGCCTGAAGTAGTATCATCCTTGATTGACATGATTAAATCATTAGTAAACTGCTCAGAAGAAACATACATAATAGAAAAAGTAGGATTTTTCTGTAGTATATGATGACCGATAGCCTGCATAAGGTGAGTCTTCCCTAAACCAACTCCTCCATATATAAATAAAGGATTATAAGCCTTAAAAGGAGACTCCCCAACTGCATAACAGGCCGCATGGGCAAAGCGATTACTATTCCCAACGACAAAGGTGTCAAAAGTATATTTCGGATTTAAGGGCGGGTTAGAGCCTTCTTTGATAATAGTATTATCAGTAATAAGGTTAATTTGAATATTTTGATTGGCTAAAGATCTGAAATTTCTCAAAATAACTTCCATATAGCGAGCTTCAATCCATTCCTTAGTCAAACTATTAGGAACGGTAATGTAAATTTTATCGTTATAAGCAGTATTATATTTTACTAAGGGAAACCAAATATCAAAACTGGTAGAGCCAATCTCTTCACGGATGAGGGTTAAAACTTTTTGCCAAAGGGCAGAATAATCTTGATCATTAGACATTAAAAATGTTCCTCCTGTTGCTTTGTGGATAAAAGCATTGTTAATATAATATGTAGCTGTGGATATCTGGATAAGTTGCATAAGTTTTTATTTAAACATAATACAATCATAGCAAATTTACGATGAAATTAGAAGTATTTTACTAAAAGCCGAACTTGACATTAGCACCGTATTAAGCATAATATTATAAGGTATCGGATCTTTAAGGAGGCAAGGAAAATGAAAAGAACATTTCAACCTAAAAATAGGCAAAGAAAAAAGGTTCATGGGTTTAGAAAAAGAATGTCTACAGCTAGCGGTCGAAAAGTTATTGCAGCTAGAAGAAAAAAAGGTAGAAAAGTATTATCTGCATAGGTCGTATTTGCGACCTATTATTTTTACATTTTTACTTGTAAATAATTAAGAATGGATGAATTATTTATGTTAGCTAAACAAAATAGGATAAGTAATTCAGCAGACTATAATACTATCTATAAAAGCGGAAAAAAAATACCGGGACGCTATATAATAATTTATTTATTAAAAAACGACTTAGGTTATAATAGATATGGTATTGTTACTAGTAAAAAGATAGGTAAAGCCGTGGTTAGGAATAAAGTTAAGCGCCAACTGCGTGCTATTATTAAAAACCATATACCTAAATTAAAAACTAGCTTCGATATCGTATTAATCGGTAGGCATAAAATTGGCGGCACTCCTTTTGATTTATTAGAGAAGGATTTCACTATTGTTATGAGGAAATCAGGCTTATGGAACGAAAATTAGTTATTACATTAATAAAAATATATCAAAAGTTTTCCCTGTTTAAAAAACCTACTTGTCGTTTCTACCCAACATGCTCTTTTTATGCTATAGAGGCTATTGAGAGACATGGCGTTATTAAAGGGGGATGGTTAACTACTAAACGCATATGTAAATGTCATCCTTTTAACCCGGGAGGATATGATCCTGTTCCGTAAGGTTATATTTTTTAATTCCTAAAAATATACTTATAGTTATACAAAGGTTATTTAAGTTACCAGGCTAGAAAGGGTAACCCGATATGGATAAAAGTTACTCTAAATGAGGAGGTGGAACCTGCTACCAACAAGCTTATCGGTGAGCAGGGTTTAATTTGTGGCAGTCTTTTGTACAATGGTTTGCTAGTGTTATAGAATTTATGTATAGCCTAACTGCTAGCTTGGGTATGCCTAACTATGGTTTAGCAATAATTTTTATGACTATCGTTATAAAACTTATTCTATTTCCCCTTACCCAAAAACAGATGAAGTCCATGCGCGGTATGCAAGAAATTCAACCCAAAATTAAATATATCCAAGAAAAATATAAAGATGACCCCCAAAAAATGCAGGGTAAAGTGATGGAATTATATAAGGAAAATGGGGTTAACCCTTTCGGGGGTTGTTTGCCTTTACTAATTCAGATGCCTATTTTTATAGCATTTTATCAATCTTTATATAAGTTTAATTTTGCGGTAGCCGAACATGCAAGATTTTTATGGATTCCTGATATAGGACAACCAGATGGCTTATATTTATTAGCTATATTAGCTGCTACTACTACTTTTCTGCAGCAAAGAGTTTCTATGGTGGATACGAAGGATCCTACCCAAAAAACTATGTTATATATCATGCCATTATTTATGGCTTGGATTGCAGCGACCTTGCCAGCTGGACTGCCTTTATACTGGGTAACATTTAATATTTTAGGAATACTGCAACAATTATATGTTAATTGGAGTAGTAAAAAAGTCGTACTTGATACAGGGACAGGTTTACAGGTAGAAACATCAGTATTTACTGAGCCGGAAGAAGATCTTATCACTGAAAAGAAAGATAAAAAAGCAGAACAAGTAAAAAAGGATAAAAAGCCTACTCCGAAGGCTCAACCGGCAGGGAGGGAAAAAGGAGGAAAGAATGTTAATGGAACTCCAAACAGTCGAAAAAAAAGGAAAAAACATTGATGAAGCTATTAAAGCGGCATTAGATGAATTAGGCTGTGATATCGAAGATGCTACGATTGAGGTACTTGAAGAACCGACTAAAAGCTTATTAGGCTTAGTTAAAAAACCAGCTATTGTTAGGGTTTCTTTAAGGGAAAAACCTGAAGCTGATGCTCAAAAAGTAGTAGAAGAATTACTACAAAAGATGAAAATCAATTATGTAATTGACCGCACGGAGTGGGAAGCTAATCGGGTCAGGATTAATATTACCGGCAAAGATATGGGATTATTAATTGGTCACAAAGGTGAAACCCTAAATGCGGTGCAATATGTCGCTAGCTTAATAATTAATCGTAATCGGGAAGAAAGAATTAACATTGTTTTAGACGTGGAAGATTATAGAAAAAAACGTGATGAATCACTAGAAGCCTTAGCGGTTAGATTATCAGATAAAGTTAAAAAGACGAGGAAAAATGTAGTCATGCGGCCGATGAGCTCTCAAGAACGTAGAATTATTCATACGGCCCTACAAGGAGATAACCAGATAACTACATATTCCATGGGTGACGAGCCTAACCGTAAAGTAGTCATAGCCTTGAAAAAATAAGCATATGAAAAGCCAACCAGCCTCTTTAAGTGTAAAACTTAAGCCGGGGCTGG
Source organism: uncultured Syntrophomonadaceae bacterium (assembly GCA_964648825.1). Taxonomy (GTDB): domain Bacteria; phylum Bacillota; class Syntrophomonadia; order Syntrophomonadales; family Syntrophomonadaceae; genus JAAYRQ01. The sequence continues at coordinate 879 of CAZYLY010000020.1, read as the reverse complement.
TTTTTTTTGGTGGAGGATTATACTGATTTTTTGTAATTGCCATTGCCCAAAAAATCTATAAAACCTCTATCCCTTAACATTTGTAACTGCTGTCTTATTTTAGCTTGGATATGGTTATTTTGGGGGTGCAAAAGTTTTAATTGTTCTTCAAATTTATATAAGTCGGTTAAGTGAAAAACTTCTGAACCAATTTCGTTAATACAATGCATAACATCCATTAGCCACCCTCTAGAAGTCAAAGTTAAATTAGAAATAAAAAAAGTCTTACTATAATTCGCGCAAACGACATCTTTCTCAAATATTTGGCGGCTGCAAATAATATTAATTTTGCCCTCATTTGGGATATTATCTAGTAAAATATTGCAACCAACCCAGCCGGCTCTGCGGGCATTAGCTGACAATGGTTTTCTTCTTTCTATTATTTTTTCCGTAAAAAAGTATTTGGGCACAACAATAAAATCGTTGACAAAACCTTCATCAGGATTATAAGACATAAAGAAAAAGTCTGGATTATCTTTTTCATAAATTCTTTTTATCATAGTATCATAAGCACCATCAACGACTCTTAGACCGACACGGTCTTTTTTTGCTTTAGATTCAAATACATTGCCGCAATTATCACATATAAAATCGGATACTGGTCTATTATTTCGTAGTTGTCTCAGCTTATCATATCTGCAACGTGGGCAGTAGGCATTTCGGGCAATCCAATCTTCCGTAATAACCCTTGCCTTTTGGGAAGCACTTTTATAATTCTTGCCTATGGAACTGTCTAATAATAAATTCATAATTATAAGTCACCTTAATTATCAACTATTGTAGCCTATTATATTGCATATCAGAGATAATAGGAATGAAAAAAGGTCGGGGGTACTAGTT
>CAZYLY010000019.1:4477-16996 GCA_964648825.1 uncultured Syntrophomonadaceae bacterium | reverse complement strand
CTGCCTTAGCCTCAGCTAATATAATTTCGCCTTTTTTCTGGAATAAATCTTCTAACTCCATATTCTTCCCCCAAGTCATTTCCCCTGCCATGCAAGCATCCTGACAAAGCCCGCAGCCATTACACCTTAACGGCCAGTAATGCAGACTTTTACTATCGCCTGACTGCCTAATTTCTAAAGCACCACTCGGGCATAATTTAACACATAGCTCACAAAATTCACATTTGTCCACATGCAAATACTGATAAGGCAATTCTTCTAAATGATATGACAGATTTCTTTGATTGAAATTTTGTAATGCCATTAATAGTAATAAGCGTTTTTCCGGCTTAACCTTATACTTCATATTTTCTGTTTCATTATCATAAAAGAACCGGTTGTAGTCAGATATACTCTCATTAATTACTTCTAGGGAAATTCTTTTGCTGCGTCTAAACATAGTATTTAAAAATTCTCTGCGGTTAAGTGTATCACCATTATTTGCTGCAATAGTTAAATCAGTTAAGTCCTGTTCTTGTGTAATTAGATTAATTTTATTACTAAAATCTCCGATTTTTTGAATTTCTCTTAATAGGCTTGAATAGTTAAAATTATGACACTGACTACATTTTTCCGGTTCAAAATAAATATTTAAGGTTTCCTGTTTAGCCATAAGGTATAAAATTAATTCGGGATATAGCTGGTTTAAGCAAGTTATATTAACCATCGGAAAACTACTAGTATTCTTTATCTGCTCTACAAAAACATTACACGTTAACAAGAATTGTTTATTAGACTGTGCTTTTTTCAGCAAATAATCTTCTTCTAATTTAAAAACGTGACTAGGACAAGCTGCCACACATTTGCCGCAATAATTACAATCCTCAATCATCCAAGTGTTATCACGCCATACTAAACCATTAGTAGGACAGTTTTCCCCACACAGGTTACAAGTAAATTTATTGGAATAAGTATGACCACATAAAGAACTCCTAATGTCAATTTTAATATTTTCGTCTAGCAAAGAAAGAACACTTTTTAGCATGATTTCTCACCCTTTTACGATACTTCCTTTTTAATAGAAATAACTATAGCATCAGTAGGACAATCCTGATAACATTCCAGACATAAGGTACAATCCGCATAATCATCCTTTTTATACAAAGGCATATTCAAGTTTTCCGGACAGGCATTATGACATACCTGACAGTGATGCCCTTGGCTTTGTAAGCAAGTGCTTTTATTTATAGTCGGGCGAATACCCAGCTTAGCTTTTAAGCCTAGTTGTCCGATAATTTTAAACATTGCTCCTAATGGACAAAATGATGCACACCAGGAACGCAGGATAAATACTTCCAGAATTAATATGGCGGGGAATATTATGAGCTCCCATCCTGGTTGATATAAGGTCGACAGGCGGAAAACCGCATAACCGAAGCCGAAGAATAGGCCTACCGGGCAGACTAAGCAAAACACCGGAAACTTTACTAAAAAGGAGGCTAATAAGGCTACCCCTAATACTATGTAGGTTGTATAAGAGCTTCCGCCTGATTCCATTTCACCACAAGAGGAACATTGACCCTTACACCTATTAGTATCCCTTATTTTACTTTTTTCTCTTACCCCAAATATGCCCCTAAGTAAACCAGTGGGACATATCCAAGCACAAAATACCTTGCCTAGAAAAATTACCCCTATAGTAACTAAAGTTACTGGCAAGATTAAATCTATAGGAACACTTCTGCCCGCCAAAGTAATTTGCATAAATCCTAAAGGACAATATGAACACAAACTACCCCAATCTAATTTTGCTTGTACCCCAACAGTAACAAGTGCTACTATAGCTATGGCAAATAATATGCGTATCCGCTCCATTTTTAAATTCATTTTTCTCATCGCAACTTCTCCTTAAGCTACACTTTAGCCTAATCTTAACTAGACTGGTTTCACCACAATAGCCTTGCCGATCTTTGCAAGGTCATATCCCCGTAATGAACTGCTCGGACATATTTGTTCACATAAACCACAACCATTACATTTTGCTTCATGCACTATAGGGCGCTTTTTTTCATCTAATGTTATGGCACCATAGGGACAAACTTCAAAACACTCAATACAACCAGTCCAATCCCAAGCTACACATAATTTCGGATTAATAATTGCTGTTCCCAATACAACTTTTTCAGGTTCTACCGGCATTAAGGCACCAGTCGGACATACCTCAACACAATCCATACATAAATCACAATAACCCTGTACGAATTTGAGCGTAGGTGTATTAATAGCTTTGCGCCCTTCTGACCATGAGACTGGCACTATTACTTGCGTGTGGCAAATGGCTAAACACTTTTGGCATTTAATACATTTAGCTAAAAAATCCTTTTCGTTTAACATACCGGGCGGACGCAGAAATTTACGCTCACTCTCGTAAAAATTCAAACTACCGCCCATCCCCAAGACTATAGCTGATGCCCCTACGGTTTTAATTAAATCTCGACGAGTAATTTTTTCAGCCATACTTATCAATTCCTTTTAAATAATTACCTACTTAAAAAAGATTTAAATAGATCGTATCTCTTCGATTAACTCCACACCCATTTTAAGATAACCTTCAGTAATTTGAGCGAGGCCTTTATAAAAATCGGTATCCGATATTTTTTCCACATCTATACAAAATCTTGGTACCCAATTCAACATATGATCTTGTAAAAAATGCAATTTCTTGCTCAAATATTGCTCAAACATAACCTCATCTTCTATTTGCAGCGATTCTACCAGCTTATAGCTTAGATGTTCCAGGTAAGCTAACGTAAAGGCAATATGGTCTTCCGGTTCGTTAAATGATTCATCTCTAATCATATTTTCACTGCTATATAATGCTACTACTTCATCCCGAGCCTCTTGCATAATTAAGCCTTCACGGCTGGTATAAACCGATTCGTAGGGAAATGCTCCCTTCCCTGCAGTTGCGCCATAGCCTAAAAAAGTACGGGCATAGTCAACGGCCAAATCGTTTATAGGATCTTCCCCTAGATTTTTCAAATAAGCATCTATCCTTTGATATCCCGTAGAAACTTCAGGTACATCGGCTATTGCGGCATAATCAGTCTTTATTAGTTCATTTAGTAATGGTTCATCAATTTCTACACGATATAGCCTAGCTAAAAAGGCATACATTTGCGCACAACTATTGAAAATTTCCTGTAACATAATCCGGTCATTGTTTTCCATTTAATCTCTCCTCTTTGTAAGCTATAATATTTCGTTGCAACATTTTGGGGGGAAGGAGTTAAGGGCTTAAATTAAGCCCTTAACTCTCTAAGATGTATTAACCTACAATAAAACGATGCACACTACTGCCTATAAGATAAATAATTGCTCTCATTCCTACTGAACCTACTACCACAGCCAATAATGCTAATACTGGCATAGTTATACTATTAGCACTAGCCGCATCCTTCATATTGCGAAAAGCAATAACTAAAGGAACGGCTAAACCAATTAGTACTACGGCACCCCAGAAGATTAAAGCTAAGTCCCCGGTGAGTAGGCGCAGCGGTGAACGCGACGGATCAGGAAATGGGGCTGCAAATAGATAGATAAAATAAGCTATTATGACTACGGCAAGAACGATTAGGGAATAAAATGCAGTTTTATTTAGTTGTTGTATCTCACCATTTTCACCTTTTTGAACTAACCAAATATACATAGCAAATAATCCCAAGGGTGCAGCCATAGCAATATATAAAATAGGAAGTATATAAGTGTTCCATGCTGGTCTAGCTCCTAATACATACAAATGACCAGTGGAAAATACTAGAATTACAGCAGCAATAAGTCCAACTATAGCTGTATTTTTACGAGCCGCGGGTGATGCACCTTCCCATAATAATAAAGCAATGTATATTACTATGATTACGCCAGCTACAGCACTCATAATAAATTCCTGGGAAATACCTGAACCGATATTACCTAAAATGTGGAAGGCACGCTCTGGGTGACCTAAGTGCAATGCACTAATTATTCCACCTATACCTAATAAAACTAGGCTAGTAATAGCACCAGGTAGACGAACGCTTTCCAGCTTACCTGTCCATTCGGTTACTGCTACGAAAGCAAAACATCCCATACCTAAACCTAGAAAAAGACTGAAAAACAGTAATTCCCATTGTACCGCCATCTTAACCCCTCCATTCTATATGTGATAAAACATAGGCTGAGCTCGGTTTATTGCCTACATCAGCTAAACGATGTAAATTATCGCCCGCCTCTTTTATCGCTTTAGAAATTTCCGAGTTAGGATCATCAATGTCACCAACCATTCTGGCTTGCCCTGGACATATCTCTACACAAGGCGGCAGTTCATTATTATTAATCTTATGCACGCATAAGGTACACTTTTCAATAACCCCTTTTTCCTTGCCATAGCTACGCACACCATAAGGACATGCCATAATGCAGTATTGGCAGCCAATACACTTATCATGGTCAACTAGTACAATACCATCTTCTCTCTTATAAGAGGCTCCGGTAGGACAAACTGATACACATTCCGGGTTTTTACAATGCTGGCAATTAGCTGGCATATAGTATTCATGTATATCAGGATATACCCCGAAAGGACCAACCGTTAAAACCTTATTCCAGAATATGCCGAGGTCTACATTGTTCTCCTGTTTACAGACAACGGCACAGGAGTGACAGCCTACGCATTTATCTAAATTAATTAACATTGCATATTGTGCCATTATTGCTTCCCTCCTTCAGGTAAAAATGCCTTCAGTTGTTCAGGAGTACTATAAATTCCTTTAGGAGGACCATCCTTGGCAACATAGATTTTACATAGACCACCAAAGTTATCCGTTCCAACCGCCGGGTCATATGGTCCGCTATTATCAATTAAGACATTGCAGTTACATTCAAAGGAGCCGAATACATCATCATCCACCGATTTTTCCGGGAACCACCAGTCATGTTCGCAATGAACCGAGCCAGGACGTATTGCATTAGTAACCCGAGCCTTCATTTTGCATTTATCATGGTAGGTTTCAATGTAAATCCAATCTCCGTCTTTAATGCCGTTCTCTTCAGCTGTAACTGGATTCATTTCCACCATCGGGAAAGGATGAACCTCTCTTAACCACGGAGATTGGCGGTATTCAGTATGGAAATAAACATGTGATCTGCCCCCGGTAAATAAAATGTAGGGATATTCCTCTAATAAGTCCGGACGACTATAGGGAGTAATAGGTTGCTCAATATAATAAGGCAATGGACCCCATCCCATGTCCTTAAGGTCTTCTGAATATAAATTAAACTTTCCGTTGGGGGTTTGGAATCCTAAGCGCTTATCCCGTCTTAAGCCCCCGGTTTCATATCTTCTATAACTAGGCGGTCTAGTAATAGAGCCTTGCTTGCGGAATCCTTCAAAATTTAACCCTGCTGGTCTTAAAATAAAGTCAAAATATTGATATTTGTCCTTCCAGCCCATGTCGATGCCCATGCGTTTAGCTAAATCGAAGCAAATATCAATGTCATCACGACATTCCCCTACCGGCTCGTGGAACGGCTGGCGAATTAAATAAGTATGGCTGGCAGGCCAGCCATGCCCGGAGTGAGCCCATTCAACGCGGTCAACTTCATTCGGGTGGGCTGCAGGTAGAATATAGTCCGCCAGTGATCCGGTCGGAGTCATAAATAAGTCCACATTAACGATAAAGTCTAAGTTTTTGAAGCCTTCATAAACTTTCTTACTATCTTCAACCCCAATTATTGGTTCAGAAGTTTGTCCCCAATAAGCACGTGGTTGGAAAGGCTTCCCGGTTAACATCGCATTAGTGGTAGCGGCTCCAAAACCGCCTATTTCTCCGTAAACTTTAGCTTGCCCTGGGCAAATACTATATTTATCAAGGTTAGCTAAAGTATGCTGACGCAATTCCCCTTTAGGCGGAATGACATCAAACATAAAGGAATCCATACCAGTGGCTGGTTCTCTAGCAATATTTTGTCCGCCTTTAACATCGAAGTTCCCGGCTAAGGCCATCATAATTGTAAAGGCATGAGAAATTCCACTAGTATTAATACTGAATTCTACTTTTTGTCCCCGGGTAAAACAGGCACCAGGGCTATTATCTAAGTAGGTGTAAACTGCCTCTTTTATTCTTTCTATTGGTACCCAAGTAACTTCAGCGGCTTTTTCGAAGGTCCATTCTTTAATGCTTTCTGCAAATACAGTAAAGCTAGTCTTGTATTTTTTGCCCTCAATTTCATATTCACCAGTTATGGCTGGCTCAATTTCCGGGGCATTCCATGCCAGTGCATCGCCGTTCCAGAATTTATAACTATTAGTAATAGTATCCCAAACCACAAAATTATTGGGGTTACCGCCCTCTTTAATATCACTTTCACGCAACAAATAGCCGTTGTCATTAACTAAGAAGGGCCCATTAGTCCATTGTTTTACAAAATCTTTATCATAACGGTCTTCAGTAATCATGGTATTGATAAAACATAAAACTAATCCCATATCACTGCCAGGACGTACTGGCAACCATATGTCGGCCTTTGCAGATGTTGAGCATAAGCGAGGATCAACTACAATAACTTTAGCACCACGCTCTTTTGCCCGTTTGATTGTCAGCCAGTCATAATAACCGCGCGAACGTTCTTGGCGGCACCAGATAAGGATACACTTAGTATTTTGTCCATCCCAACCTGTGTATTGGGTTTCATCACCATATATACGATTAGATACCATATAGGAGCCAACCCAACATAAGTTACCTACGCCGAAAGTAGCAGTACTGCCCATTTCGAGCCATAATTTATTAATCGCTTGGAATTGATGCATATCACGGCCCGTACCATATTGGTGAATAATAGTATGGCCGCCGTATTTTTCTTTAATTTCCAAGTAATTTTTAGCAATATCATCTAAAGCCTCATCCCAAGTAACCCGTTTCCATTTACCTTCACCGCGTTCTCCTACCCGTTTCATGGGGTGGGTAATACGCAAGGGGTTGTACAATAGCTGCGGAATAGCAAAAGCACGACTACATAAAGTACCTTCACTAAATATATTATTTTTGTCCCCTTCTATTTTTACAACTCTTCCATCCTTTACATGACCTAAAAGGCCACATCTTCCATAACATAGACGGCAGGCACTTTGAATAACCTTAGTATCGGATGCCGATGCGTTGCCAGCCGAACTTGCCTCTTTTGCCGCTAAACCAACAAGGCGTTCTCCTGAAGAAGCTACTGCTGCAACTGCACCTGTAGCTGCGGTAAGCTTTACAAAATTACGCCTCGTTAAGGTTAAATTCGCCATTTATTTTCCTCCTTTATTAGATAATTCACCCGTGCAAACAATCAATAAAGCCTTTTATATTTTTTAATCACTCCTTTCCCCTCTGTTTTATAGAGCTTTTTTTGTTCCTAGTTTGCTGGTTTTTACCCAAACCACTATTTTAATTAAATAGTCAATTTAATTAAATGTTCATTTGATTGTACTTTAATTCACTACGCGGATTATGTCAATAGGTTTGAGGATATAAGTTGTATTTTGTAATATTAAAGCAGAAATGGTTTTGGATTATCGGAGTTATAGAATTTTAGATATGACTATTATGAATAAATGTCATAACTTATTGTTAGTATTTTTTAATGCCATTTTTATATGAAAAAGCGAGCTACTAAAATAGCGTTGTTGCAGAGCCTATTTATGGCACACTGTCTTTTCCGACATTATTTTGCTATTATTATATTAACTGTGAGCTAATTTAATCGGAGGAATAGCACGATGAGTATACCTGATTTTAATCTAGTATTAGAAAATATAGATTTTCGTAAATTTGCGGATGCTTTGTCAGTTATTATTTTCGCTTATTCGGACGACAAATACATTTATGTCAATCCCGCCTTTGAAAATGCCACAAAATTTAAATTAGAGGAGCTATTACAAATGAACTTCTGGGATATTTGCCATCCAGATTACAAGGAATTAGTAAAAGCTCGCGGGCAAGCCCGTTTACGCCAGGAATCTGTACCGTCTAATTACGAAATTAGAGCCTTACGTAAAGACGGTAGCGATTTATGGGTTGATGTCTTTTTTAGTGTGACCCAAGTAGGGGGTAAAATTATAAGTATAGTGGGTGCCTATGATATAACCGAAAGGAAAAGCTTACAAGAAGCCTTAGCACTTAGTGAAGCCCAATACCGGACAGTAGTAGAAGACCAAACTGAATTTATTTTACGGTGTCGCCCAGACGGGAGAATAACTTTTTTAAATAAGGCACTTTACAACCATTTTAATATTAATAATACCGCCATAAAAAATGACCAATTAGAAAGCCATTTATTCGGGCATAAATTCGGCATGTTAACCCAAATTAAAGACCACCTGCTTTCGGGTGTCCCTTCATATATATTAGAACAAGAGGTAATAAAGGCTGACGGCAGCTACTGGTATGAATGGATATTTCGCGGTATTACTGATGAAAGCGGAGAAATAGTTGAATACCAAGCAGTCGGGCGTGATATTAGTGATCGTAAAAAAGCGCAGCGTATTTTACAGGAAGCACGCGATAAACTTGAAATTAGCGTTCAAGAACGCACAATTGAGTTAAGAAGAAAAAATCAGGAGCTCACCTTATTAAACCATAACCTTAATACCGTCATTACTAATATGTCAGATGGAGTTATCTTTTTACATAGCTCAGGTGACTTCGAATTACTGAATCCTAATTTTAAGAAACTGCTTCCCGGGGATTACCGCAACTTTAAGAACAATTTCCCCACTTGGATTAATGCCGCTAACAACAAATTTAGGAAGCATCTTTTCGAATTAAGGCAGGCATTCCAAAATGAAGAAATAATTATTTCTGATGCTAATACTTCTCTGCGTTTTCTTGCTTCGGGCACCCCCATTGTTGGTGAAAACGGTCAAGTAAATACAGCTATTCTTTTAATACGCCCCCTTAAAGAAGTGCATCATTTAGTAAGTCGCTTTAGTGGCTATACAGCTCGCTTTAATTTCGAAAATATTATTACTAATGACCCGTTTATGCAAGAAATTATTAGTGTCGCTAAACTAGCCGCCAATAGTAATAGTAATGTATTAATTGAAGGAGAAAGTGGAACTGGCAAGGAATTATTTGCCCAGGCTATTCATAATGCTAGTCACCGTGCAAATGGAGCCTTCGTAGCAGTTAACTGCGGAGCTATTCCCCGTGAATTAATAGCTAGTGAATTATTTGGCTATAACGAAGGGGCATTTACTGGGGCCAAAAAGGAAGGCAAGCCTGGTAAATTCGAATTAGCAGATGGAGGTACCTTGTTTCTTGATGAAATTGGGGATATGCCCCTTGAATTGCAAGTGACCTTATTAAGAGCCATTCAGGAAAAAAGCATTTGTCGCATTGGCAGTAACCAAATAATTCCTACTAACGTTCGCATTATATGCGCGACTAATAAAAACCTTTTTTTAGAAATGCAAAAAGGCAATTTTCGTAAAGATTTATTTTACCGTCTTAATGTTATTGATTTACACATTCTTCCTTTGCGGGAGCGCCCCCAGGATATAATATTGCTTTTTCAGTATTTTTTAGACCAAGAAAAAACAGGTGTGGATCAAACCCTCAGCCTTGAATTGAAAAATAGTCTGTTAGCTTATAACTGGCCAGGAAATGTCCGGGAATTACAAAATGTGGTGGAAAAAATGGTAAACCTTAATGATTTTTCAGCACATTCTTTCAATCTTTCCCATCAGCAACCCATGCCCACCCAAAGCAATAGTACCATCCTTAGTATTCAGCAAGCCAGAGCCCAATATAAAGATGAACAAATCGAAGTAGAACGTAACCGCATTATTAGCTTGCTCGAAAAACATGATGGTAATGTTAGCCAAGTAGCTAGGGAAATGGGAGTTTCCCGCAGCACTCTTTATCGTAAAATGAAGAATTTACGTTTTACTAATAATTAATTACACTTTATATGTATCACAATGTCACTATTTATGCAACAATGCGCTACACTCATATACAGTGCTGCATACATATTCACTTTTATCTTTTCTCCTACAAACCCGACTATTTCTACTATCCCATAATACTAAAACTTATTGGCATAAATTTTGCTATGTATTAATTATAGAAAAATCAATCAACAGTATTCTTTCCTCCTCATTAACAAATAATAGGCAAAGGGTTATAAGGAATCACCATATTTCCCATTAAATTAGCTAAATGAAGAAATCTAATTAAATAAAATATAATTTTTACAAAAGGAGAGTTGATTTTATGACTGAACGCAGATGGCAAAAACATTACGATGAAGGAGTACCCGGCTCATGTTACTATCCATTGACAACTATGAAGGATGAGTTTATCAAATGGGTTAGGGCTAATCCAGATAAGCCTTACATTTATTGTAATGACCTTACTTACACTTACCAGGAAACTAATAATATAGCTAAAAGATTGGCTAATGCCTTGCTAGACTTAGGAGTTAAGGGGGGCGACCGTGTATCCCTAGTTATTCCTAATATCCCCGAGTTCGTTTTTTCCTCCCACGCTATTATGAAAATCGGCGCCATTATAGTTCCCTTAAACCCCCTCTACACTATCCCGGAAATGATTTATAATTTTAACGACAGCGGCGCTGAAACCGTAATTGTTTTTGGACCAGTAGCTCCCAAGGTTCTTGAAATAATGCGCTCTGGCAAAACTTCACTAAAGACTATGATTGTAATGCAAGTCCCAGGCAAAGAGGTCGAGTTAGAAGCAGCCCCCGATATTCTTGATCTCAAAACCATTATTGCTGCCGCTAGTGACTTCGAACCTGATATTCATTTAAATAATGAAGATACGGTTATTTTAATCTATACCGGCGGAACTACGGGAGTACCAAAAGGCTGCCGCCTAACTAACTCTAACTTTGTCGCCTTTTATACGGTTTTCATCGAATGGGCTAGGGCTATGTTCCCACCCCCAGAACTAAGAACTTTATGTACCGTACCCCTCTACCACATTTACGGCTTTAATATGCAGATAAATGCTAACTTAGCTAGTGGCGGAACTATGGTCTTAGTGCCGGAAGTAACCCCGGATAATGTTTTAGATGCTATTGACAGATTCTTACCTACTTACTGGCCAGCAGTTCCAGCTTTAATTCAAATGCTTAATATGCATCCCCGTTTACCTGAATCTAAAGCTAGTTCCATTCGTTTCCTTCTATCCGGTTCTGCCCCCTTGCCAGTAGAAGCCATGCGGAAGTTCGAAGAAATAACTGGTTCGACTATTATTGAAGGTTTTGGCGGCTCCGAAACTACCAATGGAGTTATGGTTAATCCTAAGGGACTACGCAAACCAGGTACAGTCGGCATCCCCTTCCCGGATATGGATGTAAAAATTGTTGATTTAGTCAATGGTAGCGAGGAAATGCCCATTGGCGAACCCGGCGAATTGCTCTTAAAAGGTCCCTTAATTATTAAAGAATATTGGAATAGACCGGATGAAACTGCTAACGCTATAAAAGATGGTTGGTTTTATACAGGTGATATAGCTACTATGGATGAAGATGGCTATATAACAATCGTCGGACGGACTAAGGATATGATTATATCCAGTGGCTTTAACATCTATCCCCGCGATATAGATGAACTCTTATACACCCATCCTAAAGTACTTGATGCAGGTGCCATCGGAGTTCCTGATGAGGTGCGGGGTGAATCGGTTAAAGTTTTTGTCGTCCTAAAGCCAGGCGAAAGCATGACCGCAGAAGAAGTCATCGCCTTTTGCCGTGAATCATTAGCTGCTTATAAAATACCCCGCTACGTCGAATTCCTAGACGATATTCCTCGTACCGGCATGAAAAAAGTAGACCGTAAAGCCTTAAGAGAAATGGAAGCTGCCAAACAGAATTAATTAATAGAAGAAAATAAATTACAAAAGGCTATTACTTACACTTAGCTATGCAATATGCTAAAGAAGTAATAGCCTTTTTTCTCATCCCTAACTCTCACCCCATCCCCCCCTTTTGTTTCTTATGTTTAAAGTTTAGTCAATTATTCTCTGCTTTTTTGAATACTTTTTCAATAATATAACCCACAAACCATAATAAAGCGCTTATTGTTACACATAATGCATAAATAAAAAGTGCTGATGAAATTTTAAATTGTATATTACTTAAAAGTAATAATAAAGCTACTACTAAACCTAATATAAAAAAGAAAAGACTTATATTATTTAATATCTTCCTTATAATAGTTCACCCCCTAATATAATAAAAGTTCCATAAGTTATGTGTATCTAAATTAGTTATTTTCAGAAATTTACCCCTATAGTCCTTGTTAATTCTCCTTAAACTATCATCGCCATATGGAAATAAGTTACACAGAATAGAAATCTTTACACTATTATATATTTTATAAATCAAATGTAAATAGAAAAGTGGTGAAATGACCATTTCTGATGGTGAATGGGCATATATTTCCACGTTCTATAGCGACCATTCACCATCGAAAATGGCTATTATACCACG
>CAZYLY010000019.1:0-4377 GCA_964648825.1 uncultured Syntrophomonadaceae bacterium | reverse complement strand
AGCTTATGAGTATAGAAAGAAAAACATAATGTATTTAAAATATCTTCTGATAGCAGAATATGCCGTTTTCATTCTTATTTTTATTAATAATTATCAACCAGTTCAAATAAAGATACTGGTTTTAGCTATTGCTTTTTTATTAAATTCAATTGTTCTATTCACCATTAATAAGGTAGGAAAAAGATTTACCTAATAATAACCGAACCAAGAAACACTGAATTTGTTGCCCATTGGGCTTACTCGTTAATGCATATATTTATTTTGCTAATATCTATACTTATTTGGAAATTGTCAGCAGTATCTAAGATGAGTGATGGCGGGGAAACGCTTTGATTTAAAAGTGGAGATAAAAGGTGAGGAGTGTAATAAATGAAAAGTAAAAAAATAATGTTTGGCTTATCTCTGTTGTTTCTTTTTTTATTAGCGGGCATCTCTTATGCGGTAAGTTCTGTTTTTTCAGAATTAGCGGATGAAAATGTGGGACTAGTATTAGAAAGATATTTTAACCAGACGGCTGTTAATGAAAAAATAGCCCATAAAGATGAGTTTGCGTTAATTATTGCTGGTAATGAATATACTATTGAAGAATTCGAAAATGTTAGGACTTTTCTTTCATTAGGAGATAGGACGGTTAGCGACCAGGAAGTGATTGATGATTTTGTTGAAAAAGAAGTTGTATATAATGAAGCCCTTAGACGGGGCTTGGAAGTAAGTGAAACAGAGGCTAAAGATTTTGCATTAGAGACTATGCGGGGCATAATAGAAACTGGAGGCGAAGGATTAGAACTGGTGACTCAGACTGCTAAAGGCTATAACATGAGCATAGAGGAATACTTTTTGAATGAGGAGACTATAAAAGGGTATCAAAAAGCCTTAACTATGGGGAAATTACGGGAAGATGTATATTCGGGTATTAAAGTGGATAATAATACCCCGGTAGAAAAAAGATATAGTATGGAAATTGAGGCATATGATAAGTTAGTACAAGAGCTTAAGGATAAGGCTGTAGTTGAATTTTTATTAAAGTAATATAAAGATTTAAAGGCTTAAGCAATCGGCTTTAACAGGATTTATTACTATGTTAATCAAGTATTATTTTTCGGCCTTATTTTATAGAAATTACTTGCGTTCCAACAATATAGTCGTGCAGGGTTCGCTTTTCTCTGGACATAGCCGGCAAATATGTCAACAACCAAAGATATCCGAGGCTTCCTCCAATGGCTATGGGAGCTAATCCAATTAAGGTCCGAAATGCAAAGCGGGATAAGTTTACGTCGTTTCCCTGTAAATCGGTTACCTTGACTTTGTTCCATCCTTTTCCCAATGTTTGGCCATTATGCTTATATTGATAGAAGGAAAAATACCAAAGAGGGATAAGGATAGACACTAATACAAGAAAAATACGAATGATTGTAGAATATATATTAAAAACAACGGTTGCCCCTATAAGCCCCCCTAGAATTAATGACAGTAGTCTGGGAATCATTATTACTATTACGCTATCAACTATAAAAGCAAACGCACGATCAGAAAAATCTGCTCTTTGAAAGACAGAATGAACGGGTTCCCTATCCAATACTTAGCCCCCTTTAAAGCTATTATTTGCTCCAGCCCGGATGGCGGAAGTGTTCTTAATTATTTTACATCACGAATTTCACTTTCAATAATTGCTATGCTTGGTTATAATATATGAAAAATATAGAATTGGAAGCGATGCAATAAATTCTATAGAAAAAAGGTGGAGGGTTAACTGTGATAGGTAATATAGGTCCTTGGGAATTAATATTTATCCTTAGTTATGTAATTCCTTTTATAATAGTTTTATTATATGTGCGTAAAAGCAATAATTTCAAAAATCACCTATATCTTTTATTACCTTTAACTTTAGGGCCGATTGGTCTTATAATCTTTTTCATTTTATATTATCTTAGAATTTTCAGGCCATAAAATTTATCTGGCGATACTAAAAAGCGATTTTTAGAAATGCGTATTCACTCCAGGAAACTTGAGAATTACTGTGGTCTTTGGTTCGGTAATAACTTCGATAGTCCCCCGGTATCTGTCGATTAATTTTTTTACAATATACAGACCATAACCTCTTCCCTCTGAGCCCTTGGTAGTATAGCCTGCTTCAAAAATACGCTCCGGTTCCTTTATACGGCTGCCATTATTTATTACGTAGATTGCATAAAAGTCGTTTTCGTATCTGAATTCAACACCAACCCGCGGGTGTTCTCCATTTAAAGCCGCTTCAAAAGCATTATCTAATAAATTCCCCAGCATACTGCATAATTCCCAGTCAGGAACTGCAATTCCAGATAAATCGCACTTCTCTGCTACCGCAAAATCAATATTATTAGCAAAGGCTACACTATTTTTACTGTTTATCAAGGCTGAGACTGCGGTATTTGTTATATCATAATATATACTAGCTGGGTAATATTGTTCATTAATACCATTAATGTACTCTTTAGCTTTCTCGAATTTACTAAGCTCAATAAGGGCCAGAATAATTTGCATATGTTTGCTGTATTCGTGTTGTTTCATTTCAGCACTCTTTAAGATATTCTCCATCTGCTTTAAGTGGTTTTTTTGCAAAACATTTTGTATTAGTTGTTTGCCTTGCTTTTCTATACTTTTAATCGCCAGCAAGCTAAATAAGCATAGCAGTACTAGTCCTGCATTAAGGTATGGTAAGGCGGCTCTATAAGCTGAAAATTCAGGACTGGCGAAAATACTGGTGCTGAGTAAAATCAAACATTCCGTTTGTACTAAAATAACGGCCAAAACACTCCAGGTATCAGCCGGAATTTCCTCCCGGCTTAAATCATAGAGCACAATTTTTCGCTTAATTATAATTGCTAGTAAGATTGCGCCAACTAATGCTATGGGAAAAAACGCAATTATATTATACCAAGGGCTAACTTCAATATCTATAATGGTAATATGCAAAACACCTGCAATAATGGGTAGGAGAACCCCCTCCAGTAGTCCATAAATGAGTAAGCCTAAAAGCACTGCGTTGAACGAATACTTTAGCTCTATTTTGCATATCAGCGCAGCCAGAAGGGCAAATATGGCTATCAATATAATAGTATTCAAGGCATAAGGAATGGAGGCCAGCCTTAATAAATAGCAAATCCCAGTCATCGAAAACGTAAGCAGTACTATGTCTTTATATCTAGGCCTAATGTTAAAAAGATAAAAACCAAACCCTAAGATTAATAAAGTTTGGGGAAACGTTATGAGCACAAGTACATACCAAGGAATAATATGCATAAAAACCTCTCATTAAATATTACCAACCGCATTTTATACTACTATCGCGAATACTATATTATCCATAATAATTAAAGTATGTTAATAATAATTATACACGAGCTTGCTTTTTCCTTTATGATGCAAATAACTATTGAATAAAAATCCAAAAAAATAAGGCAAACTATTAATGAATTTTCTTAGTTTCATTAAAGATGTTTGCCTTAATACCTTGTTTGACCAAATGTTTTTCCACACATAGGTTATTTTTTACCACCTATAGAAGTTGCAATTCTATTTTTTTATTGATTCCGGCATATCTGCTTCGTAAAGTATGAAATATTTAAAGCTATTGGCATTAGTCTGAGCAATAAATACTAGTGCAACTGCACATGCAGACATAATTGAAACTAACATTTTACGCATCAATCAAATAACCTCCCTTCTGCATTTATTACACGCTTTATCAATAACACCCATTAGGTAAAAACCTAGCGGTGATATTAATACACTGCTTACTATTGCCCCTGCTATCATGGCTAAGGCTATATTATTATGTTCAAGGTAAATCAAACGGCAGACACTGCCGGCCCAAATCATAATACTAACCAGCATATTACGTTTTTGCATATATATTATTTTTGCATCTGTTATGGGATCCTTACTTGCAGGTACGCATTCTATCGTACTCCATAAAGCAAATATTAGGGAAAAGATAAACAGCATATAAAGATGATAATGTTGCATAGGTACTTTATCTGCCCAATAGGCAGGACCTAATATCAGCAAACTACCCACAACTATACACCGCGGTAAGGTGCTCAAATGCACCCCTCCCCCAAAAGTTCTGAAGGGAATAAAAACAATCAAAAAAGCTAGTAAAGCGGGGAGTATTTCCAAGCATAAACCCATACACAATAAGAATATCGTATTAAGAATTGAAATAACTAACATATGTAGGGAATAGGCATATATTTCTGCCTTTTCCGGTGTTTCTAGGTTGTTAGCTAGGCTTTCAGCTATATTCATTGTTAAGGCCTTAATCATATTTTTCAACAACTCCATAAAATTTAAACATTATTAATAATAATTAAACAAACCTTTCCTCTTTCCTTTGTG
>CAZYLY010000018.1:12832-18044 GCA_964648825.1 uncultured Syntrophomonadaceae bacterium | reverse complement strand
ACAGCTGTACGTGCAGCTTCTACTACATATACGTCCTTCATTGAGTAAATTCCCCCTTTAAATTAATTAAATCGTTCTATACTGTCGGTTTTTTCAAACCTAACCACTCATTCATTTATATTCTATATATATCAGGAAAATCCTGCTATATAGAAAAAATACTTATAACAAATTAATCCTTTAGGGAAGAAAATATTTATTATATTATAAAATAAAACTCTATTTCCGTATTTTTTATACATTTGCTAGTTTTTTAAAGAATTT
This sequence comes from uncultured Syntrophomonadaceae bacterium, assembly GCA_964648825.1. GTDB lineage: Bacteria > Bacillota > Syntrophomonadia > Syntrophomonadales > Syntrophomonadaceae > JAAYRQ01. The sequence continues at coordinate 17,780 of CAZYLY010000018.1, read as the reverse complement.
TTGAAGGAAATATAAGCTTGTTGTCGAAAATAATATTGTTAAACACAATAAGGAGATTACTGCATGAAGGAATATGTTTTTTATGTCTTATTAATTTTTATGCCCATAGGTGCAATTATGATTAAATTATTGCTTGATAAAGGGTTATCCCCTAGAAATATAGGTTTTATAGTTGTAGCATCATTAAGTATAGTAATTTCTTTTCCGATTTGTATAGAAAAAATAGGCACCTTATTAACATTTACTGCTTATGTGGTAGTATTGTTTTTAATTGTAACTTTTTTAGTTAATATAGAAAAACAGATTTTTCCGGAAACGGGGGCTGATATAGCTAACCCTTCACTAATAGTTCCTGAAACGGATAATTGTTTGACCGAACCGATAGCTGTTGAAACCACTGATAATATAAAAATAGATAATACCACAGCTGATGATTTGTTAACTGTCCAAGAAGAAGTGCCTAAAGATGAAGATATTTCAACTGAAACTAAGTTGTCCGGTGTGCAAACCGCAGACTTGCCAGAAAAGGGACAGTTAATAAATATGGCAGAAGATGAAGCCAAGCTGGTAAAAGATATTGAACTAGAAGATAATAAAACGGGGGAAAAAAGTCTAATTAATGAAGAAACCGAAGAAATTATCATAACAGCAACAGAAACAGCGGAACCAGAACTAGCAGCACCAGAACCAGCAGTACCAGAAACAGTTGCAGAGCTTGAGCATAAACCGGACCTAGCGCCAGACATGCCGATAATGGAAGAAACCATAACGATAGAGATAGAGGAAATAGAAGCGTTGGGGGAAAGCGGAAACAGAGAAGATTATGTGCTAGATGAAGAATTATCATTTAATCTTGATACAGCATTCCAATATAAAGATGAAGGAAATTATGCAAAAAGTATCGAATATTTTCTTAATATATGGCAAACTAGTAAAGATTACGATTTAAAATATCTAATTGCTATAGAAATTGTCCAGCAATATAAGTTATTAGGGATGTATAGTGAAGCACAAACATTATTAACATCCTTTCTTGAAGAAGTTCAAGGATTAAATAATAATATGGTAACAGGAATCGAACAGGAATTAACACTTATCAATTTATTGCTAGAAGAAATTTCCCGGCTTAAACTTAAGGAAGTTCCGTTAGAGAATCTTCCCCGGTGGGTTAAAGTAAAGGTAGCGGAAATGCTTAATCAGTTAGATTAGATGAAGGGAGTAGGAGAGATGAAAAAAAGCCAAGAGATTATTGGCCTACCTGTATTCTCCATTATTAATGGTATCAAAATAGGTCAGGTAAAAGATCTCGTGATTAATCCTGAAGAGGGTAAAGTCGATTTTATCCTAGTTAGTGATGGAAGTTGGTATGTAGGTGCTAGAATTTTACCCTTTAAAGATGTAATGGGTATCGGTGAACATGCTGTTACTACTGAAAGTGAAAGTATGTTATTAACTATAAGTGAAGCAGGTAATGCCAATAGTTTATTAGAAAGAAATATTGAGGTAAAAGGTAATCGTGTTCTAACCAATAAAGGTAATTTAATCGGGGTTATTAGTGAATATGAAATTGATGAAAACACTGGCAAATTAAACAAACTTGAATATAAAACGGCTCAAGATGAAGCTAAAATTGAGATTATCATGGCAGCTGATGTTTTAACCTTTGGAGCCGATGTAGTAGTGGTTAAGGAAGTATCTACCAAACAAGTCAGTAGCCCGGCTGCCCCAAGCGATACTGTTACTATGCCGTCGGATGGCACCGAATCCGAAGGAGCAGCCTTATTTAAGGAAAGACAACGTCAGTTCTTAATAGGCAAAAAAATAACCCAAGATATTGTAAACGTTGACGGAAGTATCTTATTTACAATAGGACAAGAAATAACAGAGGAAATTATAAATCTTGCTGAACAGAATAATAAGTTCGTAGAATTAACTCAGTGTGCCAAATAGAATAGGAATAGATGAAGGTGTTAGAAATGCAGGACACCCTAAAAATGAAAGTGGGAGTTTTAATACTTATATTAGTATCAATAACTCTCACTCTAATATTCGCAAGCAAAATTTTATCCATTAGGGATAACTCCTATTATCCTTCCAATTTATTTATTTCTGATTTTGCTCTAGCTAGCTTGCCTAAAAGTGAAGTGCCTGGTGCCATAAATGATTTTTTCTCTAATCAAAAACTGACTATAATTATGCCTGCTAATAAGGTGGAGTTAGACTTAAAAGATAGCGGCATATCTTTTAATGTTTCGGCAACTATGCAAGAAGCTGAAGCAGCTAACCATCATTTCCTATCCAGTATTACCAACCGAGCCGCGACCGATATAATTATCCCCCAATATGATTGGGATGAAGCTGTGCTAAATAATATTCTTAGCACTACTATAGATAACAATATTATTCCGCCTATAGATGCCCAAGTAGTATTCCAGAATAACGAAGATATTCATTATATAACCCATAAAAATGGCTATTCTATTGACAAAGAAATGGCGATAAGAAAAATAAAAACATCTTTAGCTAAGGGAAATTTGTTAGTTGAAGTTGAGGCGCAAGAAAGACAACCCCAGATTACTTTAACCGATGTACGCCTGATTAAAGATATTTTGGGGGTTGCTACCCAGTATAATGTTAATCTTAATAATTGGGAAAAGCTCGTAGTAATAGAAATAGATGATACCATTATATTACCGGGGGATTCCTTTAATCTAAATGATGTATGGCTTAAAAATGATATTGATTATAAGAACACTTCTAATATTAAATCAATTATAAATAGTATGTTTATGAAAATTGATTATATTGAGAATCTAACTTATGAAGTAACAACCAATACTATAGCTAATAATTTGCCTAGCCCCATCTTAATTAATCTGGAAGTAAATAATAATGTATTATGGCTATCAATAATTGGAACTCAAGAAGATATTCATCAAGAAATAGTTATTATTGAAGATGAGGAAGTTATTCCCCCCGCTATTATTAAAAAGGCGGATAAAGGATTAGCCCCTGGTGAACAAAGGATGGTCCCAGGTAAGGATACTATCATTGTTAAAACCTATCAAGTTACTAAACAAGGGGACAAAATTAAAGCCCAAGTATTATTAGATGAAAAAAAACAGCTGGGTTATGACACCATTATTTACGAAGGTTATGGAACAATTGACAAATAAAATGTAATACCACAACAATTCTCCTTGAAATAACCCTAATTAGCAATTCTGTATAATTTATAATTTCATTTCTGATGCTAAAGTCACTAATAAGTAATAAATTATAGCAGGTTAGGGACTAGCCAAAAAAATATATATTGGTCATAATTATACTTCGTTAGTAGGTAATATGATGCAGTAATATCTTAAAATATAAAATTGATTTAAAAAATTGTGAATTTATATGTATATTGACCTTCCAAAACATACTAACTATTAAGGTTGGTTTTACATATGACATTTATAATAGAAGTTAATCAAATGCTTAATTTGTCAGGGGGGTGCGGAAATGGAAAATAATAAGTTTGCTTTACAGCGTCATCGCCTAGTATTAATTGCGGTGTTGGCTATAATATTGGTAGGTTATATTACAACTATAGCCGCCTATTTCGCTGGACGTGATTATTTGAATCTAGGTACTATTTTCATCTGCGGGGTAATATCCTTGCTGATTTTTGCAGGGGTTTATCTCTTTGCGACACGTAACCCGGAACACCGTATGGCCAGGTTTACAGTGTTAGGAGCCGTAGCCATTATGCTGTGTATATATAATGGCTTTGTATCAGCAAATCAAGAGGCTTATGTTAATTTTTTTATATTAATGGTGGCAGGTATAATCTATAGTGAAGTGTTAATAATAGTACTTTGTACCATTACTATAATTATAGCTCATGCAGTACTCGTTGCTCTTATACCGGAATTAGCTCCCGAAACTAATCGGGCTTCGGTTATGTTGATAAGATATACGGATTTTATTTTGGTAGGAATTATGTCAGCCCTGGTTACTAATTTTACTCATAGTGTTACCCAAATTGCTATTAAAGGTCAAAAAGTTGCTGAATCCCAAACTGAACATTTACAAAAAGTATCTGTAGGTATGGCTGAAAAATCAGAAATGTTAGCGGCCAGTTCGGAACAATTATTAGCTTCGGCTACCGAAGAGGGAAAAGCTGCCGAATTAGTTAATGCTTCGGTGGAGTCTTTAAGCCGTGCAGTAGCTGAATCAGTTGCTTATGCTAACCATACTACTGATGTAATACAACAAATGTCCCTAGCCCTTAATTCGGCTGGTCATAATGTGGAAGAAGTTACAAGGGAATCTGCTAAATTCAGTAATATTGTTAAAGAAGGCTTGACCATTATAGAACAACAAACCGAATTTGTTACTAATAATACTAAGGTGCAGCAAAATGTACAAAAAGAAGTACATACATTACGGGATAAGACTGAACAAATCCAAAGCATAGTAACTTTAATTCGGGGGATTGCAGATCAAACTAACTTACTAGCTTTAAATGCAGCTATTGAAGCTGCGCGGGCTGGTGAAGCGGGACGAGGTTTCGCGGTAGTAGCCGATGAGGTACGCAAGCTTGCCGAGGGCTCTAGTGAAGCCGCCCAGAAGATTACCGAATTAATCAATGAAATTATTAGCGGAATGGCATCGGCTTTCACAGAGATAGATAAAGCTACCCACATACAAAACCAACAAGTAGAAGCCGTGGAAAATACCCAAAAGATGTTCTTTGGCATTGAACATGGAGCTATACAAATAGATAATGCAATTCAGGAATTATCGGCTGCCATAGAACAAATTCTTGCTTCAACCGATGAGGTAGTGGGACAGATAGAAAACATTTCTTCTGGAACAGAAGAATCAGCCTCGGGATTAGAAGACATTAGCCGCCAAACTGAAATGCAGATGGCTACCTCTAATGCTTTAGCTGATTTGGCCA
>CAZYLY010000018.1:0-12822 GCA_964648825.1 uncultured Syntrophomonadaceae bacterium | reverse complement strand
ACGCAGTTTACCGAAGCGGCAGCGGAATTAAGTCTTCTTTCTGCCCAAGCTCAAATTAATTAAAAATCTTGTAAATTTTCATTATAGGTTCGTCGTCAGGCGAACCTTTTTTATTAGACATTCTCTATTACATCAAAGTATGGTATTTTAGGAGTAATAAGTGACATCTATGCCTAGCATCATAGGAGGGGTAATTATGAAAGCAGATGGACTAATTAATCAAGTTTTTTTATATCCACGTCCGTGGATACTTACCGGAGCTGGTATATCTACTGAAAGCGGCATACCGGACTTTCGCAGTAGTGGAGGTATGTGGGAAAAGGTTGATCCTATTGAGAATTTCTCTACTTGGGCCTTGCATAATAATCCCCAGGGATTTTTTACCCATGGAATACCGATGTTTGAACAGGTTTTAGCTGCTAAACCTAACATTGCCCATGAAATTATCGGGGAGCTACAAGCTAAAAGGTTTGTAGGACCAGTAATTACCCAAAATATAGACAGCTTACACCAAAAAGGCGGGGCTTCATGGATTTATGAAGTCCATGGACATATTAGAACAGCTACTTGTATGAATTGTCGTAAGGAAACTGTAAGTATGGAGAAATTAGTTGCCTTAGTAAGAGGGGGAGAAATGCCGCCGAAATGCGATACTTGCGGCGGAATTTTAAAACCAGATGTCATTTTATTTGGTGATTCTATGCCTAATGATTTTCAGGATGCAATAAGGCAGATTAGATACCATGAAACTACCGATAACATGATAATTGTGATTGGGTCCAGTTTAACCGTATCACCGATAAATACATTTCCTTTCGAATTTGAAAAACTGGCAATTATTAATAACTCCGCAACTGCCCTAGATAATAATGCCGAACTTATTATTACTGGCAGTGCAGGAGAAATCATGGGACAGATTAAAGCTAAGTTAGTAGAGTTAAATGGGGGTCAGGAATTAACAGCACTACCGGCTGGGTTTGTACCCGGAAGAATCGCAGCTATTATTACAGATATATGGGCAGTTTATACTAGCAAGAATAAAAATAATGGTGACATGGTTAGTAAGATTATGGCCGATATTACTTTAGCCGAAAAACTTTTGAAAAATTATCCTGAAATTGATAAGAGACCACTCATCGAGAAGCATATAATTGATTATTGTTTAACCTTAATTGAAAAAGTGAAAACCGAATTATTAGCTGATAGCCCCTCCCTGAAATCGCTAAATGGCTATTTGCCCAGGACTTTAGATGATATTATTAATAGCCATTACGAAGGGCTAATAGGTTATATGAGACAATATAATTCCCTTTCAGAAATCATTAGGGAACTAGTTTTACAACTGGTAGGGTTGATAGGGCTATATAATTATATGGGCAGTTTAGGAGTACAAGCTTTTGATTACAATCTTACTGGGGAAATATTAGATAAGCTGGGAGAAGTTATAAAACGCTATAATTTTGTAATTGATATAGAAAAAGCGTTAAAGGATTTTTAATTTTATGATATAATCTATTCTAGTTATTTCAATGTAATGGGAGGATAGGCATGGAAGAATTAACTAAGCAAGTCAAGAGTGAAGTGATTCGTACTTTATTATGGGCTATTATTGCCCTGGGAGCCGGAATCGGAATATATTATTTAGTTTGGTAAAGTTATATTATTGGGTAATTTGGTAATTAGGGGCAGCAGCAGTTGCCCCTTTTTAATATTTATTTTTACATACAATTACAAACACAGGCACATACTGTTTATTAAAACAGAGTAAAAATTTTGTAAGAAGCACCTTGACAAAAATGCAAATGTAAAATATACTAAATTTATCATACCCAAGGGGGGTATAATTGGAGTGGCAGTAGTGAAAAAAGATGATAGACAAAGCGTTATATTACGCCTGCGGCGCATTGAAGGTCAAGTGCGGGGAGTACAAAGAATGATTGAAGAAGAATCCGCATGTGGTGATGTGTTAACCCAAATTGCTGCAATTAAATCAGCGATAAACCAAGTGGGGTTAATAGTATTCGAAAATCATGCTCATGATTGTATTTATAAAGTCGTAGCTGATGAGCAAAATGATGAAGAGAAGTTTAAAGAGATTGTTAATATGATGAGTAAACTAATGAAATAATATATAGGAGGGAATTTATAATGGCAAATGTACTTACTTTAACTGACGGAAATTTTAAGCAGGAAGTATTAGAGTCTAAGCTTCCGGTATTAGTAGACTTCTGGGCTCCGTGGTGTGGCCCCTGTAAAATGGTAGGGCCGATAGTAGAAAGTTTAGCTGTTGATAATGATGGCAAGATAGCAGTAGGTAAGCTTAATGTAGATGATAATAAAGGTGTGGCAACCGAATATGGAATTAGGGGTATTCCCACCTTAGCTATATTTAAAGATGGTAAAGAAGTAAAAAGAATCGTCGGTGCCCAAGGTAAACCACAGTTGCAAAAGGCGATTGATGAGGTAGTGGGGTAAAGTTTTTTGAATTAAACACAGATTACACTGATTATTTATGATTTTCACTGATTTTTTTGTTAATTATATTTCCCCTTCGGGGAAATATTTGACTATGAAAACAAAAGTCCCCAAAAGGGACTTCAAAAACTAAAAAAATCAGTGGAAATCTGTGTCTAATCAGTGTAATCAGTGTTTAATTAATCCCTCACCTTCTCCATAAACTCCGCAATAGTTTTTTCATACCCGCTAGGGGTACTTTTGTAAAACTTTTCCCCTTCCATTCCGTCCGGCATATATTTTTGTTTAACATAACCGCCGTAATTATGAGGGTATTTGTAGTCTTTGCCTTTGCCTAATAATTCCCCGGATTTAGAATGGGAAGAAGAAGCAATATGTGATGGTACTTGAACCTTTTTAGCTTGGCGTACATAAGCAATAGCTTTATCAATCGCCATTAAGGATGAATTGCTTTTAGGAGCGGTGGCGAGATATAGTGTCGCTTCAGCCAATGGAATCCTACCCTCTGGCAGACCGATTAATTTTACAGCTTGGGCAGCTGCCACTGCAATGGTTAGGGCTTGGGGGTCAGCTAATCCTATATCTTCAGCCGCGTGTATTACTAAACGCCGTGCTATAAAAATCGGGTCCTCGCCTCCTTCTAACATAACTGCTAACCAAAAAATGGCCGCATCCGGGTCAGAACCGCGAATACTTTTGATATAAGCGGAAATAGTATCATAATGATAATCACCAGTAGCATCATATTTATAAATTGGCTTATCTAAAACTTTAACCAAGAGTGTAGCATTAATATTTAAGGTTACTTTCTCTTTAGTAAAAGAGTTTACTACTGTTTCTAGTAAGTTTAAGGCTATGCGGGCGTCACCTTTTGCATGTTGGTTAATTATATGCAAACTTTCCTCATCAATGTTAATCTTTTTATTGCCTAGGCCTCTATCTTTATCAGTTAGAGCATTTTTGACTATATTGTTTATATCTTCTTCTTCCAAGGGATTTAAAATATAAATTTTCATCCGGGATAATAGGGCATTATTCAGTTCATATAAAGGATTTTCTGTAGTAGCGCCGATGAGCAGCAAGGTGCCGTCTTCTACGAAAGGAAGTAACACGTCTTGCTGTGCTTTATTAAAGCGGTGTATTTCATCCACAAATAAGATAGTCCCTCGCTGGTAATAGCGCTGCCTTTCCCCTGCATCTGCAGCCATCTTTTTTATATCAGCCACCCCGCTGGTAACAGCTTGTAAAATTTCAAAATGTGAATTAGTAGTTGAGGCTATTAATCGTGCAATAGTAGTTTTGCCAGTTCCAGGAGGCCCATAAAGGATAAAAGGATGTAACTCATCTTTATCTATGGCATTTCTTAACATACTGCCAGGCGCTAATAAATGCTTTTGCCCTATAACTTCAGAAAGGGTACGGGGGCGCATTCGGTATGCCAAAGGTTTATCTAGTTCACTTTTTTGGGTATAATCTAAATCAAATAAATCCATAAAATAACCTCCGTAAGGATAAAATTAATAGTTTAAGCTATACTTATATGACATTAGTTTAACATAAAGGAGTTGTAAATATGAAAGTTGCGGTATTAATGAGTGGCGGAGTAGATAGTACGGTAGCCGCAATTTTACTGCAAGAACAAGGTTATGATCTAATTGGTCTAACTATGATTAATTTAAATGAAGACGTAGCGGTTAAAGCTAAAGAAGCCGCTGATGTTTTAGGGATTAAACATCATGTAATAGATTTAAAAGAAGTCTTTAGCCGCCAGGTTATTGATAAATTTTGCCAAACCTATGAACAGGGGGCTACACCTAATCCTTGTGTAGAATGTAATAAATATATTAAATTTGGGGCCTTGCTGGAAACGGCTCTTGATTTAGGAATGGATAAAGTAGCTACTGGTCATTATGTGATAAATGAGTTTAATACGGAAATCAATCGTTACGTTATAAAAAAAGCCCATGATTTAACTAAAGATCAAAGCTATTTTTTATATGGTTTAACTCAAAAACAATTAGCCAGAAGCATTTTCCCCTTAGGAAATATAAGCAAACAAGAAGTAAGGGAACTAGCCCGGCAAAAAGGCTTGCAAGTAGCGACCAGCAAGGATAGTCAAGAAATATGCTTTATAGAAAAAGATTACCGGGATTTTATTGCTGATAAGGTAGTTTATAAACCGGGGCCAGTAGTTGATAAACAAAATAAAGTGTTAGGTGAACATCAGGGCTTACCTTTTTATACTGTCGGACAACGTAAAGGTCTAGGCATTAGCGCTGGCCGACCTATATATGTAATAGATCTAGATGTAAAAAATAATAAATTAATCGTAGATGATGAAATACACCTTAATCAAGATTTGCTATTAGCTAAAGATAATAACTTCATTTATATAGAAAAACTTAACCAGCCCATGAGGGCAGAAGTGAAAATCCGCTATAAAGCTGCTTACGCCCCAGCTACTTTATTCCCCCAAGGAGAATTGGTGAAAGTAGAGTTTGACCAACCTCAAAGAGCCATCACCAGGGGGCAATCAGTAGTGTATTATGTAGGTGATTATGTTTTAGGCGGAGGAATAATAGTTTAAGTAAAATCGTTTTTTCACCGGCGGTATTAAATTACCCCTTTATGGGGAAAATTTATTTATAAACCGGGTGAAAAAGGGAGCGATAGTAATGGAAGTGAATAAGTGTCCAGTATGCCGAGGGTTGCAAGTAGGCCGAGTAGGCAGTGACCAATATTATTGCTGGAACTGTTTTTTAGAATTTAATTATCACAAGGGCAGGGTTAATCTATACGAAGTGGCCGAAGATGGAAGCTTGCAAGCATTAGAGGAAATGCAAATATTATAAAAATCCTAGGAAGGTGGTGTATACCGCCTTCTTTTTTGTGCAATGCGACAAAACAGGACCGCCCCCTGCCGCACTTTAGTCTACAGTTTTATTGACATAAGGGGATTAATAATTGAAAATAGATGAAGTAATGTTTTTCAAGTAAGAGGGAGGCAAAATTGTGCAGACTAGCAGTGAAATTAGAAATACTTTTTTAAATTATTTTGCTAAAAATGGACATACCATTGTAGCAAGCTCATCATTAGTACCTGTTAATGACCCCACCTTATTATTTACTAATGCGGGGATGAATCAGTTTAAAAATGTTTTTTTAGGTATAGATAAACTTAATTATCCGCGGGCAACTACCTCGCAAAAATGTGTTAGAGCGGGGGGGAAACATAATGATTTAGATACTGTAGGCAGAACTCCGCGGCATCACACCTTTTTTGAAATGTTAGGCAACTTCTCTTTTGGTGATTATTTTAAAAGGGATGCCATTAAATACGCCTGGGAATTTCTGACCGAAGTTGTAAATATTCCGGCAGAAAAGCTAATTATTACTATATATAAAGATGATGATGAAGCCTTTGTTTTATGGCAGGAAGTAACGGGAATAGCACCGGAATGTATAATTCGTCTAGGTGATGAAGATAACTTTTGGAGTATGGGCGATACTGGTCCTTGCGGCCCTTGTAGTGAAATTATGTATGACCGGGGTATCGAGCTAGCTTGTAGTGATGATTGCGCCGTGGGAGCTTGCGATTGTGACCGCTGGTTAGAAATATGGAACCTGGTCTTTATGCAATATAACCGCAGTGAGGATGGGATTATGCATCCTCTGCCCCGACCTAGTATTGATACGGGCATGGGATTAGAACGGATTACTTCGGTTTTACAAGGGAAAAACAGTAATTATGAAACGGATTTATTTGTACCTATTATTAAACATATAGAAACTTTAACGAAGCTTAAATACGAAACGGGGGAAAAGGGTTTTCCTTTCCGGGTAATTGCTGACCACAGCCGTTCGTGTACCTTTTTAATAGCGGATGGGGTTTTACCTAGTAATGACGGGCGCGGCTATGTTTTGCGCCGGATTTTACGCCGCGCTATAAGATTTGGGCGTTTACTAGGTATAGAAGCAGCCTTTTTATATAAAACCGTATCTACAGTAATAGATATAATGCAAGAGGCCTATCCTGAATTAGTAGAGAAAAAAAGCTTTATCGAAGAAGTGATTAAGCTGGAAGAAGAACGCTTTATGGTTACTTTGAACGAGGGTATTAAAAAGGTAGATGAAATTATCCGGCTACAAAAGGTACAAGGTAACCTGGTTATTTCCGGGGAAAATGCTTTTATGTTATATGATACCTATGGTTTTCCTATTGATTTAACCGAAGATATGGCGGAAGAAAACGGTTTTGCAGTGGATAAAGCTGGTTTTGAAACTATGATGGAAAACCAAAGGGATAGAGCCCGCCAAGCTAATAAAGGAGATAATGTTTTTGCCGAAGATATATTAGTCGCAGAGTTATTAGCAAAACTACCTAAAACCGACTTTACTGGTTATGATTATCTAGACGGGGAAACCAAGATTGCAGCTATTATAAATGGGGAACATTTAGTAGATAGAGTACAGAATGAAAAGGCTATTGTAGTTACCCCAAATACCCCCTTTTATGCTGAAAGCGGCGGACAAGTAGCTGATTCAGGCATAATTACTGGTCTTAATGGTAAGATGCAAGTTACCGATGTGAAAAAAGTAGCTGGATGGATTCTGCATTTAGGCGAAGTAGAAGGATATTTAACTAAAGATGAAACAGTCACCTTAGTAACTGATGCTAAACGCAGAGCTGATATTGCGAAAAATCATACTGCTACCCACTTGCTGCATAAGGCTTTGCGCCAAGTGTTAGGTGAACATGCAGAACAAAAAGGTTCTTTAGTGGAGCCTAATAGATTAAGATTTGACTTTGCTCATTTAACGGCTTTAAAACCAGAGGAACTACAGGCGGTAGAAGCTATCGTCAATCAAGCTATTGCCCAAATGTATGCAATAGAATGTAAAATTACTAATATTAATTCAGCTAAAGAAATGGGCGCAGTAGCACTTTTTGGGGAAAAATACGGTGATGAGGTAAGGGTAGTGAAAGCCGGGGATTTTAGCCTAGAATTATGCGGGGGTACTCATGTTAGGAATACCGGAGAAATCGGCGTATTTAAAATATTAAGTGAAGGCAGCATCGGTTCTGGTTTAAGACGTATTGAAGCCGTTACCGGGGAGTATGCGCTTAATTATATGAAATCTTTGGAGGAAGAATTAAATCATGCGGCTCATTTATTAAAATGTACTCCCTCCGATATAAGTAAACGCATTGAAGCTTTGCAGAAAGCTTTAAAAGATAAGGAAAAAGAAATAGAAACGCTTAAACGGGAAAGGTCTAAGTCTTCTAATGAAGATTTAATCAGTAAGGTAGTATCGATTAATGGTGCTAATATCCTACTTGAAGCAGTTGACAGTCAAGATGCTAATTCATTAAGACAAAGCGCGGAAATGCTAAAAGATAAGTTAGGTAGTGCCGTCGTTTTATTAGGAGCCGTAGTAGATGATAAGATAGCCTTTGCTTGCTTTGTAAGTAAAGACTTAGTCGGTAAAGGCTTACATGCTGGGAAAATAGTAGGAGCAGCAGCTAAGGTTGCTGGCGGCGGTGGCGGCGGTCGTCCTGATATGGCTCAGGCTGGTGGTAAAGACATTACTAAGTTAGAGGAAGCCCTAGCTGAAGCCAGGCACATGGTAGAAAATACATTGGCTAAAAATAAAGGATAATTATATAGGGATATAGAAATTGTTCTATGTGGGAACAGAAGGCAAGCTCAATAGGAGGTGTTATGTTATGCCTCATACACCAGGGGAAACGGTAAGTTTTAAGCTTGAAAAAGATGGCGAGGAAAAAGTTAAAAATATATTGCAAACTGTCTTTCAAGCCTTAGAAGAAAAGGGCTATAACCCGATAAATCAGTTAGTAGGATATATGATATCGGGGGATCCAGCTTACATTACCAGCCATAATGGGGCTAGAAATCTTATCTGTAAAGTGGATAGGGATGAGATTTTAGAAATAATGATAAAAAAATATTTATTATAAGATTATATCCCCTTGCTTTTGCATGGGGATAAGTATTTTTTGGTATAGGAGAAAGCTTTTATGAGAATAATGGGATTAGATGTGGGCGAAAAGCGCATCGGCATTGCTTTAAGCGACCAGATGGGTTGGACAGCTCAAGCCCATTCCGTTCTAGTGCGCAAAAATTTAAAAGATGATTTACAAAATATTATTAAGCTATGCGGAGAAAATGAAGTGGCCAAAATAGTAGTTGGATTTCCCAAAAACATGAATGGCACTATTGGTCCTAAAGCTATTGAAGTGCAAGAATTTGGCGATAAATTAGGGGAGGAATCATCCTTGCCTATTATTTACTGGGATGAGCGTTTATCAACGGTTAGTGCGGAAAGAATACTAATTTCTGCTGATGTATCTAGACAAAAAAGAAAAAAGGTTATTGATAAAGTAGCAGCCGCTACTATTTTGCAAAATTATTTAGATAGTCGTAAAAGCTAATAAGGTTTGACAAGCATAATAGTAAATATTAGAATTACTGTATTCTGTGAAAAGAGGTGTAATTATGAGCAATGAAGAATTTTTAGATGAAGAATTTCCAGTCCTGGTTTTAATTGATGAAGACGGCGAAGAACATGAATTTGAATTATTAGCTGAATTAGAAATTGAAGATGATACTTATCGTGTTTTAGTTCCTTTAGATGAGCTAGATGAAGAAGACGAGGAAAGTGAAGTCGAAGTCGTAATTTTAAAAGTAGTCATAGACGATGGAGGCGACGAATTTTTAATTGATATTGAAGATGATGAGGAATGGGAACGAGTTGCAGATGCTTGGCAGGAATTAGTAGATAGTGAAGAAATCTAACAATTAATTATAGTAGCATAATTGTCGCCCGAGAAATCTCGGGCTTTTTATTTGTCTGTATTAAAAAATAAAAGTAGGCGTAATAAATACAATGTATTATAATAAGTGATGATTGAGGGATAATTTATGGGTTGGGGGTTCGACGTTGGCTAAGGATAGTATAAAAACTACATTAATTTTTTTATTAATAGTAGTAATAGGTGTGTTATGTGCCCTTTCTTTATATTTTTATCAAATATTTTATAAATCTGATTATTATTTACCCGGTGTGCAAGTAAACAATTTAGTAATTGAAGGGTTAAATAGGCAAGATGCTACTCAGTTAATGGAGAATAGTATTGATAATTATTTGAATACAATTTTAATATTTTCTAACAATAATTATCAATATGAAGTTAAGTTAAATCAATTATGTGATAAGCCCGATATAAAAACGATTCTTGATGATATTGAACTACAGGAAGAAAAACGTGATATTTATTCCAAGTTAATTAATTTAGATGGTTCTAGGGCTGTTATCTACCCCTTAAGCATTGATTATGATTTTTCTTTAATTGATGCTATGATTGCGAAATGGAATAGTGACTTAGCAACTGAATACATTAATGCTAGTTTAGAAGTTGATAGTAATAAGGGGTTAATAGTGATTCCCGGCCAATCTGGTAATGAAGTAGATGTGGAACAAACATTAGCTAATTTACCCCGGGATTATGATTTTAACCTTAGGGAGACAACCTTTAACATGCCAATAATACTTAAGGAACACCCTCCTACTATAGATAGTGCTGATTTGCAGAATATGGGTGAACTTGCTAGTTATACTACTTGGTACAAGGTTGCAGAAGTTGACCGGACTCATAATCTTAATAAAGCTGCGCAAAGCATTAATGGCACTGTAATACCGGCTGGGGGAGTCTTTTCATTTAATGGGGTGGTAGGACCCCGTACTTACGAATTAGGCTACCGAGATGCTATGGTTATTATAGGCGGTATATTCGAGCCCGGCTTGGGGGGCGGAATATGCCAGGTTTCATCTACCATATATAATGCTGTGTTATTAGCAGGCTTAGATATTGTAGAACGGCATAATCATTCTTTAGCGGTGGCCTATATTCCTTTAGGGCGCGATGCAACTGTTGCTTATGGTATCCAAGATTTTAAGTTTAGTAATAATACTAATTCTCCTATTTATATTAGGGCATTGGCAACAGGTGGTAATTTAACCGTGACTATTTATGGGGATATATATTATAGACAAAAAATTGAAATTAGTAATGCAGTTGATCTTGTAACCCCATTTAGTGAGATTATAAAAGTAGATAATGATTTATCTCCAGGTACGGAAAAGGTTGAGACTAACGGCATACCCGGTTATGTGGTCAGAACGTTTCGTACTTTTTTTGACCAAAACGGTAACAAAGTTAAAACTGAAAATTTAGCTACCGACCGCTATATTCCGTTAAATAAATTAATATTAGTAGGCCCAGGTGGTATGGTAGACAATCCTGGAGTAAATGAGCAAGATGGTATAATAGAAAATGATATTATTAATGATACCCCTGCCGATTTAAGGGACCTTGGGGAACAAAATTTGGAGGGTGAAACTTTAATGGACCCTACCATAGAATAAGGGGAAAGAGATGAGAGGAATTAACACAAAACTGGGGCAAGTAGGACTAATATTTCTATTAGCATTGTTTATTTTAGGGGGCTTATTTTTATTTAACCAAAAGTTTATGAATGGGCAGTATGAACCGGTGGATATTTCTGATCATACGGTAAAGGATATTGTAATTCCGGAACAAAGCACTGCTAGGCAAATTGCCCAACTACTACTAGATAATGACCTGATACATAGTGAAAAGGCCTTTTTAAATTATTGTAAACATACAGGTTATGATAGTGTCCTTAAAGCTGGGCATTATCAATTTAGTCGTAGCCAATCTTTAATGGAGATAGCTGAGGCTATTGCCAAAGGTCAAATAGTAACCATAACATTTACTATTCCCGAAGGCTATACGGTAGAACAGATAGGAAATTTGTTAGTTAACCGGGGATTATGTACACAAGATAATTGGGATGAAGCTATTAACCTTAAGTATGATGGCGTTAATTTCATAAAATATGGTGATAATAATATTAGGCAACCATTAGAAGGTTTTTTATTTCCAGATACCTACAGGATTCCCGAAACAGCTACTGCGCAAGATATTATAGAAATGATGTTAAAAAACTTTACCGTAGTGTGGAAAAATAACTTTGCTATAGAGGCAGAAAAATCCGGTATGAGTATTTTTGATATTATTACTATCGCCTCGATGATCGAGAAGGAAGCTATGGTCGGGGATGAAAGAACCATTATTTCCGGGGTAATAAATAATCGCTTAAAAATTAATATGTCTTTACAAATTGATGCTACAGTTCTTTACGCTTTAGGTCAGCATAAAAATGTAGTTTTATATAGGGATTTAGATATAGATTCACCTTACAATACTTACCTATATCCAGGACTTCCCGCGGGGCCTATCGCCTCACCGGGACAAGCTGCTATTGCTGCCGCTCTAAATCCGCAAAAGCACGATTATTTGTACTATGTAGCTACAGGTGATGGTAGACATTATTTCGCTAATACCTATGAAGAGCATTTACGAGCTAAGGCTAAGTATATTAAATAAGGAGAATTATTCGTTTCATGAGAAAACCTGAACTAGTCCTGCCGGCTGGTAATTTAGAAAAACTTAATACTGCCTTTGCCTATGGTGCTGACGCAGTATATATAGGCGGTAAAGAATATAGCCTCAGAGCATATGCCGGAAATTTTACCATAGATGATATGAAGAGCGGGTTAGAAGTAGCCCGTTTTTATAATAAGAAAATCCATGTAGCGGTTAACTTAATGGCTCATAATCAAGATTTAGCTAATCTGCCTGCTTACTTAGAAAGGCTGCAAGAACTACAAGTTAATAGTCTGATAATCTCCGATTTAGGTATACTCAGGTTAGCTAATAAGTATGCTCCTTTAATTCCGAAAACTATTAGCACCCAAGCTAATGTTACTAATTATGAAACTGCCTTAATGTATAAGGACTTAGGAGCTACTCGCATCGTTTTAGCTAGGGAAGTTACCTTAGATGATATGCAAGCTATTAAAGAAAAGGCTGATATAGAACTAGAAGTATTTGTACATGGGGCTATGTGTGTATCCTATTCCGGACGCTGCTTAATCTCACATTATATGACGGGCAGAAGTGGTAATCGGGGAGCTTGTGCTCACCCGTGTAGGTATAAATATAATCTGGTGGAAGAAAAAAGGCCGGGAGATTATTATCCCATCGAAGAAGATGAAAAAGGTACTTACATCCTTAATTCACGGGATTTATGCCTAATTGAATACCTTCCCCAGCTTATTGAAATAGGAATAGATGCCTTTAAAGTAGAAGGGCGTATGAAAAGCCCCCTTTATGTGGCCAGTGTAGCCTCGGTATATCGAAATGCTATTGATACCTATTTACAAAACCCGCAAGATTAT
>CAZYLY010000017.1:11410-18682 GCA_964648825.1 uncultured Syntrophomonadaceae bacterium | reverse complement strand
AGAAGTAATTAAAGTACCTCCATCTCTGAATACGGCTACATTCTTATTAATAGCGGTTAATTTAGGTTCAATCGCTCCGGTAATAATCGCTTCTGCCGGAGTACCTGCTACCGCTCCTTTTAATGTGTTAATATCATTATAAAGGCTGGTAGAGAGTGATGGCGTTTCTCCTTTGTCAGCTGCGGTTCCAATAGCTGCTTGTAATGTAGAAAGAACCATTTTTTGAGCACCAAATGCGGGTAAGAATTTTTCATCCACATTAGATTTTAATAATCCCACCGCATCCTTAACTGCAGGAGTGTTACCATTAGCATCTGTCCCTTTAAATGTATCATAAGTAGCGGAATTAAAAGCAGGATTTGATAAACCAGCTCTAATTTGCTTCATATTATCAAATATAGTTCCTATACCACCACTCACTTGGGCAAGACCATCTTTAAGCGAATGTAAGCCGAACAATAATGTTTGGTCAACATCTTTTGCTCCTACTCCGCCTTGAATTTTATCGAAACCATCGTAGAGCATACTTAAACTATTTTTCACCGTACCTAAAGAATCAGTTTCAGCAGTAGTCGGAACAATAGGGATAACTCCAATTTTGAAACTGGGAAGTTCCATATCCCGACCGTCAGCTTCTAATACGGTATATTGGCTAGCCGGATACTTAGGCGGTACTAATGGTACTGTCCAACTCACTTGGGTAACCCCTTGGACATTTAAAAGTACCCCTTCAGGAGATTCACCAGCTACACCAGGTGCACTAATATTGGAGAATTTACGGTTGTCAAATTCCCATCCTGATAAAGAAACTACATAAGGAGTAAAAATTTCGGTTTCTGTTTTAACTACTTCACCGTTAGAGTCGGTAAACTCTAATTCTTTTACTTCACCCGTAGTATTTTCAATTTCACAGACTATTTTTAAGTGTCCGCTTTTGCCGGATAACTTTGAAGGTGCAATTTTTTGACCATCTAAGAAGTACTCTACCTTAATTTTTACCGGCATATTTACCGCGGCAATTTCCTTCTTATCTAAGTCAGCTAAATAGTAAACATCCCCGTATGATGCACCTTGGGGAATATCAGCTTTTACTTTTAGGGTATTGTTTTGTAGAGTAATTTTATCTGTACTATACAAATTACGTACAGAAGATAATTTGAAATCGGTTTTATCTTCTATAGTTACACTACCTTTACCAAATACACGAAGATGGTTTAATACTTGCATTGAAGCAATTTCACCATTATCGTTTAGGGTTGATAATACTAACTCATTGTCAACAATCTTTTCCGGATTGGCTTGACCATTGGCAGTAACTGCCGGAGCCATAACTAAACATAAAGCCATGAAAAGAATGAATATTCTTTTAAGTTTAGAAGCTTTGCGCAAAATTCTCCCTCCTTTCTATTATCTATTTACTGCCATAGCAATTTTAATAACTAGTAATGATAATACTAGCCCTACTAATAAAGAAACACTTACTCCAACAGCAGCCGGTAATGCTAAATTACCAAGTGCTGCAGCGTCGGTAGTATAAGTACCGAATACAGCGGCAAAATAACCTGCCCATCCTAAAAACATAGCATCAATTCTCATGCCAGTTGTGGATAGTAAGATTAATATAAATAAGGATACCGCTGATACTATAGCTAAATACATTAAATGGTCTGGGGGGAGCGGCATTTTAGTCGCTAAAACTATAACTCCAATCAAGCCCATAACCACCCCTAATAACAAGGCTATGCCAGTTTTAAAAAAGTCGCCTAAAGGACCAATAACTGCAAACATAGCCATAGTGATGGCAGCTAGATAGAAAGCACTAGCACCAATCTGACCTTGGAAAAATACGAAGATTGCGAAAAATACTGCAACAATAAGACCCAACCCTATAGCTTTTTTCATATATTCACCTCCTTTACTGAAGTTTTCCGTAAAGTGCCATGAATGAGGTGTTATCAATACTACGAAGGGGCAATACCTCGGGGTATAATATTTAATGAAACTTTTAATAGATTCAATAGTATAAATAGTATAAATATATTTGGTATAAAAATTGTATGACAATTATTAAAAACTAATTACATTATTAAGAGTGTCCTACTAAAGTATTAAAGGGCACTCTTATATATTAGAGTTGATATAATTGCTTTTCATCCAAAAACTTTATTCCTCTTTCGATAAAGGTATCACGAGCTTTTGCAAAGTCTTCTACCTTAAATATTACTAATGCATCATTTTCCGATGTGCCTAAAAAGGCATATAAATATTCAATATTCAAATTAGCTGCTGACATTTGTTCTAACACCGTAGCTAGTCCTCCTGGTGAATCAGGAACTTGTACTGCTATTACTTCGGTTTCACTAACCGTAAACCCTGCTTCTTTTAAAATTTTATATGCTTTATCCGGGTCAGATACAATAATTCTTAATATGCCAAAATCCGAAGTATCAGCAATGGAAAGCGCTCTGATGTTAATACCTGCCTCGCCCATAACTTTCGTTACATGGGAAAGCCGTCCTGCTTTATTCTCCAAAAAAACCGAAATTTGTTTAGCCATAATGACGCCTCCTTAAAATTCTCTTTTATCTATAACTCTTTTAGCTTTACCTTCGCTTCTTTCTATAGATTTGGGTTCAACTAATCTAACTTTTACTCCTACTCCTAAGGCACTTTCTAATTCCCTCTTAATACGAGTTCCTAATTCCTCTAGTTTTCTTACTTCATCGCTAAATACTTGTTCCGATACTTCTACCTGTACTTCCAGAATATCTAAGGTTCCCTGCCGGTCTACAACTAATAAGTAATGCGGTTCAACCCCAGGGATTTCTAATAAAACACTTTCTACCATCGATGGGAATACGTTAACTCCGCGAATAATTACCATATCATCGGAACGCCCTAAAACTTTTTGCATCCTTACATGGGTTCTTCCGCAGGCGCATTTTTCTTTAGTAAGGGAGGTTAAATCCCTGGTTCTATATCTGATAATCGGTAAGGCTTCTTTAGTAACTGCTGAAATTACTAGTTCCCCATGTTCACCTTCGGGTAATATCTCTTCTGTAATCGGGTCTATTATTTCAGCTATAAAATGGTCTTCGGCAATATGTAAACCATTCTTATAGGAACATTCGATGGCTACACCAGGGCCAATTATTTCACTTAAGCCATAAATATCATAAGCATCAATTTGCAAACTTTTCTCAATTTCTTTGCGCATATTCTCTGACCAAGGTTCAGCCCCAAATATTCCAGACTTAAGCTTTAGGTCTTCAGGTTTTATTCCCATTTCTTGCATTTCTTCATACATAAAAAGTGCGTAAGATGGGGTACAAGTGAGCACAGTTGTTCCAAAATCCTGCATTAACATAAGCTGTCTCTTGGTATTGCCGCCAGAACTGGGTATTACCGAAGCTCCTAATTTTTCAGCCCCGTAATGTACTCCTAATCCTCCGGTAAATAAACCATAACCATAGGAATTTTGAATAACGGAACGCTTATTAGCACCTGCACTACATAAGGCCCTAGCCATCAATTCTGCCCAAATATCTATATCCTTTTTCGTATAACCGACTACAGTGGGCTTTCCAGTAGTACCAGAGGAAGAATGTATTCTGATAACTTCACTCATAGGCACGGCAAAAAGGTTAAAAGGATAATTATCTCTCAAATCTTGTTTAGTAGTAAAAGGTAATAGTTTTAAATCGCTTAAGGAGTTAATATCATCCGGTTTTATTCCGGCTTTATCCATTTTCTCTTTATAAGCTGGTACAAATGCGTACATACGGTAAACGGTCTCTTTTAACCTACGAGTCTGAAGTTCTTCTAATTCCTTTCTGGGCATACATTCCTTCTCAATATCCCAATAAAGCATTAATTCTACCTCCTTGAATTTTTTCCTGCAATTAAGCGGAGAATATTTGCATAATTTAGCCATATTTTAATAATTGTATTCTACTTAAATACACCTATTATATATAAAATCCTGCTTCCGGGGAGAAAAAAACAAGATTTTCTGCAGAACTTACTAATTTAATTGGATTAAATCCCTTATTACTGCACTAGCTAATAATAATCCAGCACTTGAAGGCACAAAAGCAATGCTGCCTAATCTGGAATCATCTTCATAACTGGTTTTTAGCGGTTCTTCAGTAGAATACACTACCTTAACCCCTTCGTTAATACCTCGGCTGCGCAATTCTTTGCGCACTCTTTTGGCTAAAGGACAAACAGAAGTATTTTTTATATCATCAATTTTAAATTTGCTTGGATCTAAACGATTAGCAGCGCCCATACTGCTTATTATGGAGATTTTACGGTTAACGCAATATTGAATTAGGCTAAGCTTGTCGGCTATAGTATCAATTGCATCTATTACATAATCGAAATGACCAGCTAATAGCTCGGCTTGATTATATTCATTAATTCTAACAGTATGTTTAATTATATTAAGGTTAGGATTAATATCGCGTAAGCGCTCATATAATACATTAGCTTTATATTGCCCTATAGTTGATGTTAAGGCGGGTAATTGACGATTAAGGTTAGTTTCTTCCACTATGTCTGCATCAACAATCATAATATTCCCTACTCCCGACCTGCAGATAGCCTCAGCGGCATAAGACCCTACCCCTCCTAAACCGATTATCGCAACAGAGGACTTTTTGAGTAATTCCATATTATCTTGTCCTAGTAGCTTAGCAGTCCGCTGGAATATTTTTTCCACCTATGTATCTCCTATAATCAATTAATATATACAAAAAAGCCCCACTGAGCCGTGATTAATCGCAGAGTTTAAACCTGATTTAATCAGGTGGGTGCTTTCCCGCATATATTCCTGTTCCCTTTATTAAGGGCATACAGTCAATATGCAGAGCTAAAGCTCCCTTTTTGTTGGTGTTGGAAAAAACTTAGCGATCTTCACAAACACAGCAGGGTACTTCCTGCCTTAGTTCAATTAACTAGATAAATAATAACACAAAAAAACTAATCTTTCAATAAAAGCCCGTTAGTGCATTATTCCACTTTATTCCACTTTGGACTGTTTTTCTCTAACTTTAAGGTGCAGTTCTCGTAATTGCTTGGCACTTACCTCAGAAGGCGCTTCTGTCATTAAACAGGCGGCACTTTGTGTTTTCGGAAAGGCAATAACATCTCTGATACTAGCACGGTTAGCCATTATCATTACTAACCTGTCAATACCGAAGGCAATGCCCCCATGAGGCGGGGCCCCATATTCAAAAGCGTTTAACATATAGCCAAATTTATCGTTTATTTCTTCGGATTCTAAATTTAAGGCTTTAAACATCTTTTCCTGCCAATCTTTACGATGAATTCTAATGCTTCCTCCCCCGATTTCGGTACCATTTAATATTAAATCATAGGCTCTAGCCTTACATTGTCCTGGGTCCTTTTCCAGCCACTCAATATCTTCAATACGAGGGGAAGTAAAAGGATGATGTACCGCCACGAAACGCTTTTCCTCCGCATCATACTCGACTAGCGGGAACTCAACTAACCAGCTGAAATTTAATTCATTTTCATCAATTAAGTTAATCCTTTTAGCTAAGTCTAAGCGAAGCGCACCTAATACTTTAGCCACAATATCGGTACTATCAGCACTAAATAATAATAAATCTCCCGGTTTTGCATCTAATGCAGTAAGAATGGCTTGGATTTTATCTTCGCTGAAAAACTTAATAATAGGTGATTTTAGTTCATTTTCAGCTACTACAATCCAGGCTAATCCTTTAGCCCCATTTTCAATAGCAATATTAGCTAAATCGTCAATTTCCTTACGGGAAAATGAGGCGCAAGTTTTAGCATTTAAGGCCCTTACTACTCCCCCAGCTTGTATAGCCGAAGAAAACACCTTAAATTCCACATCTTTTACTAAATCAGTAAGCTCAACGATTTCCCAGCCAAAACGTAAATCTGGATGATCAGAACCATATTTTAACATAGCATCATCGTAAGTAATTCGGGGAAAAGGAGTCTTAATTTCTTTACCCATGGCCTCTTTAAAAATCTTCACCATCATCTCTTCGATTAAGTTAAAAATATCTTCTTCATCAATAAAAGACATTTCGATATCAAGTTGGGTAAATTCCGGCTGACGGTCGGCTCTTAAATCTTCGTCCCGAAAACACCTAGCTATCTGAAAATACTTTTCCATACCGGCTACCATAAGTAATTGCTTAAATATTTGCGGTGATTGAGGCAAGGCATAAAACTCCCCAGGGTGAACCCGGCTGGGGACGAGATAATCCCTGGCACCTTCGGGGCTGCTTTTAGTTAAAATTGGGGTTTCAACTTCAATAAAATCCCGGTTATCTAAACAATCCCGCATCGCCTTAATAACCTTATGGCGCAAAATAAGATTATTTCTCATTTCAGCCCTACGAATATCTAAATAGCGATATTTTAACCTTAGAGTTTCATCAACCTCAACATTATCTTCTATATAAAAAGGCGGTGTTTTAGCTGAATTTAAAAGTTCCATACTTTCGGCATATACTTCAATCTTACCAGTTATTAAATTAGGATTTTCAGTAGCCTCCGGCCTGGCTGTAACTTTCCCTTTAACTGCGACTACATATTCACTTCTAATCTGTTCAGCTAAATGAAAAGATTTTTCATCTACCTCCGGGCTAAATACCACTTGAATTATACCGGAGCGATCTCTTAAATCTACAAATATTAGTCCTCCATGATCCCGTCTAGTATCAACCCATCCGTTTAAGACTACCTCAGTACCTAAGTTATCCGTGCTTAGGCTGGTAGCATTATGAGTTCGTTTCATTACCCTTTTTCCTCCTAACTATTGTTCAAAATAGCTTGTATATATTCTATGATATCTGCCTGCAGCACTTGCTCCTGCTGACCGGTAGCCATATCCTTAACTGTATAATAATTATTAGCTGCTTCATCTTCACCAATAATAACTACTAATCTGGCCCCTAGTTTATCCGCATATTTCATTTGCGCCTTAAAACTACGACTAGAATAGTCCTTATCCGAGCGTATACCTTCTATACGCAGGTCATTTAAAAATCGCATAGCTGGCGCTTCCCAAGCTTCATTTGTAGCGATAATAAATACCTCGATTAAATTATCCGGGAAAATTTGAGGATTTACTAATTCTAAAGCTAATAAAAGTCTATCCAAGCCTAAGGCAAATCCTACTCCCGGGGTATCAGGTCCGCCGCATTCCTTGACTAAACCATTATAGCGTCCGCCCCCACCGACAGCACTTTGGGCACCAATTCCGGGCAT
>CAZYLY010000017.1:0-11400 GCA_964648825.1 uncultured Syntrophomonadaceae bacterium | reverse complement strand
ATGTATTTCAAAAGCAGTATTAGTATAATAGTCTAAACCCCGTACTAAATTATCATCATGGGTAAATATAATCAGATTATCGGCCAGCACCTTTTTAACCGCTTCATAATGGCTATGACAAGCATCACAAAGGCTATCAGCAATTAACGGATAACCTTTTATCGCTACATGACACGATTTTTCTTTACAATCTATAACTCGTAAAGGATTTTGGTTATATCTAACTTGACAATCTTTACACAATTTATCCTTAACTGGAGTAATATGTTCAATTAATTTATCCCGATAAAGCTTACGGCATTCCGGGCATCCTACTGAATTAAGATGTACCTCATATTCCTGTAAGCCTAAGCGTTTTAGTATATCGATTAATAAAATGATGACCTCGGCATCCAAATAAGGACTATTACTGCCAAAAGCTTCTACTCCGAATTGTCTAAACTGTCTATACCTACCTGCCTGAGGACGATCATATCGAAACATAGGTCCATGATAATACCATTTTACCGGCAATAAGCCATTATACATACTGTGCTCTATAAAAGCCCGCGCACAAGCAGCAGTATTTTCCGGTCTAAGAGTTAGACTTCGATCAGCCTTATCTGCGAAAGTATACATTTCCTTAGATACTATATCAGTAGTAGACCCTACCCCCCGCTCAAATAACTCCGTATGCTCAAAAATAGGAGTTCGAATCTCACTATACCCGTAAAGTTCCGCTACGCCGCACACCACACCTTCTAAATATTGCCATTTAGCCGAAACAGGCGGCAAAATATCATATGTACCTTTAGGGGCTTTAATCTGCATCTTTTTCCCCTCCATGCTTTATTATTCCTGGGATAATTCTAATTTAAGCCCGTAAGCTTGTCAACTTTGCGCTTAATCAGTCTTTCCATAGAATCTAAATAAGTTTTAGGATCTTTAGGATTATAAATAGAATTAAGGGCACCATCTCTAGGATTATAAAATTTGCTGGCAGAACCGCCGCCTAGACCAATAATAGTCTGCCTTTCTTCCATCATTTGTATATTATAAAGGCAAAAATTATTAGGTTTAGAGAAACCTACATTTTCCATATCCCCCCGCATATACTTTTGGCGGTATAGATAATAGGGGATATAATTAGCCCCCCTTAAAGCCTGGGCAAAAAACTTAACCCCATCCTCAACATTTTTAATCCTCATGCTGATACTATTCCTGCCTTCATTTTCAGCCATAGCTGAACCTTTCTTTAAAGCTAAGGTATGTATAGTTACATTTTCCGGTTGTAGTTTTAAAATGCTCTTAGCTGTATAACTATACTCACGTTCACCTTCACCGGGAAGACCTATGATTATATCCATATTAATATGCTTAATACCTGCTTGACGCGCTAATTCAAAAGCTGCCATTACTTCTTTTTCATTATGCTTTCTGCCTATGGTCAGTAAGGTTTTATCATTCATAGTTTGAGGATTAATGCAAACTCTAGTTACACCAGCATCTTTTAGGACTTTTAATTTATCGAAGGATAAAGTATCAGGCCGTCCTGCTTCCACTGTGATTTCAACAGTAGCATCTGATTTTAAATGCTTATTAATTGAGGCTAATAATTTTGCCATATCAGCGGCAGTAAGTATGGTAGGAGTACCACCCCCGATATAAATCGTCTGTACCTTAATATCTGCTAGCTTTAAATAAAGACTAAGCGCTTCTATTTCCCTTATTAGGGTATCTATAAAAGGGGTTATATCATTAGCATAATTTTTCAAAACAGCCCCCGGAAATGAGCAATAATAACAGCGTGTAGGACAATAAGGAATCCCAATATATATGCTCACTAAACTTTGACCTTCCCTGCTTGATGATAGGTACGGGCGATTATTAAAAGCAACCTCGGTTAGTAATGCAGCTTTTTCGGGATTAAGGTAAAAATCGTTTTCTAATGTGAATTTTATTTCCTCTGCCGTTTTATTATCATCAATTAATAAATGTACTAGCTTAACTGGTCTAACCCCAGTTAAAATTCCGTAAGTACTAATCGGTTTGCCGAGATGAAGACCTAGTAGTCCAAAGGCAAAACGGCGCACATTGCGGTTAATTTCATTATGGGTTTCCGTTTCACTAGTTAAGTAGTACGTTTTATTATGCACCGTATAAATGCCGGATTCATTAATAAAACCTGCCATTATAATTTTATCTGCCTCGCGTTTCATTGTAATAGCAATGTGAACATCGACATTAGACTGATTATCGGCTTTAACTAAGTTACAGCCCGGATATGTCATTCTAATCAGTTCATGGACGGCAGCATATAAACTTTCGGGGATAAATTTATAAGTAATTAGCATTAGGTTCTCCTTTAACATTACAACTATTTCGTTGAATATATAAATATTTAGAAGCATGACGTAGCCTGGTGGAAACACCCTGCGAAGGTGAAGAGGTGAAAGGGGGCGAGCGATAGGAGGTCGCGAGCGGGCTACTGTACAAGGATGTACAGTTTAGCCCGGTACCCCTTTCACCTCAAGACAAGTAGTTGGTGTTTCCCCATGCGGAGGCTAGCGACGAAATATTTATACATTCAACGAATTTAGTCTTGCTTAGAAGTATAATCAAAACTAAGCAAATAAAAACCCCTCATCCCCTTTTTAGGAATGAGAGGTTATAATAAGTCTTTTATAAAAAGGGATTATTCGCCCTCTCAAAACCAATGGTAGTCGCTGGCCCATGTCCTGGATAACAGATTACATCATCATCATAACATAATAACCTTTTCTTAATATTATCAATTAATTGCTTGTGAGAACCTCCCGGAAAGTCAGTTCTGCCAATCGACATTTGGAATAAAGTATCACCGACAAAAATTATATCGCCAGTTTTAAGACATACACCGCCTGGACTATGACCGGGAGTATGTATTACTTCTAATTCCACCGTATTACCTATTTTTATTATATCGCCGTCTTTTATAAACTGATCAGCGGGAGGGCTGGTAACCTTGCTACCCATTAAAAACGAAAAGTTAGACATAGCACTAGTTAACATTTTGGCATCAGCTTCATGAATTAGTATTTTAGCAGCAGTAGCCTCTTTAACTCCCCGATTACCTCCGATATGGTCGATATGGCCATGGGTATTAATAATGTAAATTGCTTTTAACCCTTCTTTTTCTAGCACATTAACAATCGCGCGTGCATTTCCGCCTGGATCAATTACGGCCACTTCTTTAGTTTCTTCACACCCGACAATATAACAATTAGTACCCATAGTATTAATTTCCAAAGCTCTAAGTATCATTTCTTGCCCTCCTGCTTATTTATCTTAATTCTAAATTTTTAATCAAGAATTAAAAATCAGAATTCCCTTTCACTATCTAGAATTATAGTACATGGGCCATCATTAGTTAAATTAATTTTCATATCAGCCCCAAATACGCCAGTCTTAACCATTATTCCATTTTGTTTTACATAATCAACGCTATAATTAAACAAGGGTTCAGCTAATTCTGGTAATTCCGCACTGGAAAAACTAGGTCTTCTCCCTTTTCTCACATCACCATATAAGGTAAATTGGCTAATTAATAATATTTCACCTTTAATATCTATAAGTGATAAATTCATTTTACCCGCAGTATCTTCAAAAATTCTTAAGTTAATAATTTTATCCATTATATAGGCAGCATCTTTTTCATTATCCCCTTGTTTAATGCCTAAAAATACTGTCAGCCCTGGGCCTATGGCAGAAATTATGGTGTCATCTACTGTCACCGAGCTATTAAGCGTTCTTTGCACTACAGCGCGCAATGTTATTCACCTCTAGTTTCACCAGGTAATACCCGTTTAACTTCTATTACGTCTTTAAGTGTACTTATTCTTTGCATAACCGCTTGTAATTTACTTAAATCTTTAATTTCTAGCTTAAGATTCATAACTGCGATTTGATTCTTAGTAACCCGGGAAAATACCGAATTAATCTGAATTCTAGTATCAGCAATTATATTCATGACATCAGTAGTAAGCCTGGACCTATCTATAGCCCTTACTTCTAATTCCACATTATATACACCCCGATTATCAGCCCAATCCACCTCTATGACCCGATCAGGCTCGGTTTTAAGATAATTTTGTAAATTAGGACAATCTTGACGATGTACAGAAATTCCCCGCCCCCTAGTTATATAACCAGTAACCTGGTCACCAGGTAAAGGATTACAACACCTGGCTAAACGAATGGCAACATCATCGACCCCTTTAATCTTCAAGGCTGATGAAGTCGTATCCCGTTCAGTATGAATTACATTATTGATAAGAGGTGCATCGACTAATTCCTCTACTTGGATTTCATTAAAAAACAGCTCTTTTTGTTTATTAATAACTTGATTTACTGTTAATGCCCCATCACCAATAGCAGCATATACATCATCAACAGAATGAAGCCCAAATTTCCTTGCAATCTCAAGAATTTTATCTTCCTTAAGTAAATCTTTAGTACTAAGATGTTTTTTTCTTAGCTCCCGTTCTAAGATATCATGTCCCTTAATAATATTACTTTCTCTAATTTCACGTTTAAACCACTGTTTTATCCGACTTTTGGCAGTAGAGGTCTTAACAAAATTCAGCCAATCCCTAGTAGGTCCGGGAGAATTCTTAGCCGTAATAATCTCTACAATATCACTATTTTCTAAAGGATAATCTAGGGGCACGATTCTGCCGTTTACCTTAGCCCCGACGCATTTATGCCCTACTTCGGTATGTACCCGGTAAGCAAAATCTACCGGACAAGCACCTTTAGGAAGCTCGATTACCTTACCCTTAGGAGTAAATACAAAAACCGTATCATCAAATAAATCTATTTTTAATGATTCCATAAATTCTTCATTATCTTTAATCTCTTGCTGCCATTCTAAAATTTGCCTCAGCCAAGAGAGTTTTTCATCTAGTTTTCGTTCTTTAGCGCTAACCCCTTCTTTATAACGCCAATGAGCGGCAATACCGTATTCAGAAGTACGGTGCATTTCCGCAGTTCTAATTTGCACTTCGAAGGGCTCTCCGCCTTTACCAATCAGGGTCGTATGCAAAGATTGGTACATATTCGGTTTAGGAGTAGCAATATAATCTTTAAATCTACCTGGCAGAGGCTTCCACATAGTATGAATTATACCCAAAACCCCGTAACATTCCCTAATATTATCTACTACTACCCGAATAGCAATCTTATCATATATTTCATCAATATCTTTTTGCTGTTTTATCATCTTTTTATAAATACTGAAGATGTTTTTGGGACGGCCGGCGATGTCTGCATTAATCCCTATTTGCTCAATGCCGTTTTTGATTTGCCCGATTATTTCATGTACATAATCTTCCCGTTCCTGCCTTTTTCGCTTTAAGCGTTTAGCTATTTCATAGTAAATCTCCATATTTAAGTAGTAAAATGCTAAATCTTCTAATTCCCACTTAAATCTAAAAATACCTAGCCGGTGGGCAAGAGGAGCAAATATTTCCATAGTTTCTTTAGATATTTCTCTTTGTTTACGTTCACTCTGATAATTAAGGGTTCGCATATTATGCAGTCTATCAGCTAGTTTTATAACTATAACCCTTATATCCTTGGCCATAGCTAAAAACATTTTGCGTAGATTTTCTACTTGTTCATCTTCTTTGGTTTTAAATTCCAATCTGCTTAACTTAGTTACCCCATCAACTAAAAGCCCGATTTCTTCTCCAAATTCCTCCTCTAGCATCTCTTGAGTAATCGAAGTATCTTCTACTACATCATGTAATAAAGCTGCACAAAGAGTAGGTATATCTAGCTCCAATTCCGCCAGAATTATAGCTACCTCCACAGGATGAATTATATATGGTTCGCCTGAAATCCGTGTCTGCCCAATATGAGCCGTCTTAGCAAAGTTAAAGGCTTTGTTAAGCAGCTCAATATCAGCTTTAGGGTCATAACTTATTACTTTGTCAATTAATAATTGTGCATCCATTCTTATCACCACTTCAGTTGTTAACTAACACTTGCTCCCAGTCTTCTAATGCTGACTTTTCGGCGATTCCTTCTAAGTAATAAGGCGAAGAAAAAATATCTATAATGGGATTAGTTACAGGCAAAAAGTTTATTGCCATAATACTACCTTTTTTCTTGACCTCGCACAAGCCTAGATCAGCCAAAATCATTAATACCGGCAGTAAGCTGAAACTATCCACGCCCCGGTTAAGATGTTTCGCTATCTTATAATTTAATTCCCTTGTATCTGCATTAATAGGCTTAAATTGTGATGCTTTAAAATACAACCAGGCTTGCTTAACTGTATCTACATCAGGATATTCTTTCCTTAAATACTGCTTATTACTGTCAATGTCAGCAGCATCAAAATAATTAATAATGGTAAAATCCTTAGTATTATTAATCTGGTTAATAGCTAATTGTCCTTCATAATAACTTAGGGGCATATCGGCTAAAATTAATTCTTCCATATCATCAAGCGTGTTAGGGTAGATATTAAAAGCACCGTCGATAATTAAGGCTCCCTGGTCTAGCTTTTTAAATTCTTCTCTTAATAAATCCCTTTTTACATAATCATTTTCCCCGGCTTCCACCACTACATTTTCCATTTGCTCTTTTAACTGGGTAATAGTTGTCTGGCGGTTACTATATATTATCATTAGTTTATCTTTTAAAAAATTAACTTTTTCCTTCTTTAACCTCCATTGGCGGTGGGCGTATAAAAATTTTATCTGAAAGGGGCTTAATTTAGAAGCTTCCCCTAGTAAACCGGGCCACATTTCAATAATAAATTTTAAGTTAGCTGGCAAAGTAGATTTTTTCAAATAATAATCTAAATAAGCTTTAGTAATTAGAAAGATTCCAGGTACACCAGTTGCTAAATGGTTTTCAAGTAATTCCCTTTCATTTATATAAATCTTGCCATGTAATAAATGGATTAGCTTAGGATTTACAACCTGTCTAAGGGTCAAATAATGCTTGCTTAAGGTACGCCAAGTAGGATAGACCATCACTATCGGTCTTTTATGCTGTAATTCAGCAAGTATTGTTTCTCCAATAGCTGGTTCCGGCTGCTTATGACCATCTAAAATGTTCCTATCAGGGATAATAGAAGGTTTTAAACTGTTTATTTTTAATTGCAGGGTTTTGCGCCCCAGAAATTCATTTTCATCTAGGTTAAAAATAATATCATATTTTAACAAACCAAAAGGATTCTTGGCATATTCCGTTTTTCCGAATGCAATAGCATCAATATTGCTCGGCAGTACTTTGCATTTTAAATGTTCTTTATTTTTACCTACCCAAGTATGATTAGCAATTTCTACTTGCCTGCTTAAAAAGCTAGGCAGGGGATTTCCTTCACCAAAAGGTTCTAATAATTTCAATTCATTAAGTAGTTTATTATTAATATCTTCTAGCCTTACTTCTAAGTCAATTATTTCTATCTTTTGGGGGGTATAAGTGATGAATTCCTGATTAAATGATAACAAGGCAGATTTAAAACTTGTAAATTGCTCCTTTTTTAAGCTTAAACCAGCCGCTAGTTTATGACCACCAAAATGTAATAGGTGTTCGGCACAATTATGAAGCGCCTTATATAAATCAAAATCGCCTACACTGCGCCCGGAGCCGCGCCCCTCATCATCTTCCCAGCTAATAATTATCGCCGGACGGCTATATTTTTCAGCTAAACGGGAAGCGACAATACCTATAACCCCTTGGTGCCAGTTGTCACCAGCAACTACTAAAATTGATTCTTCTTTTAAACAAATATGGTTTTCAGTATAAAGGATAGCCTCTTTTAATATCTGTTCTTCCACCGATTTACGCAGATTATTTAATTCACATAATTGATTAGCTATATTAAGTGCTTCTGCGTAATCATCGGCAGATAATAATGCTACACTTAGGGAAGCGGATTCCATCCGACCGGCTGCATTTAAGCGGGGTGCTATAATAAAACCTATATGCCAAGTAGTTATAATCTTACCATCAAGATTAGTGGCTGACAATAAGGCTTTCAGCCCTGGTCTTTTAGTATTTGTAATCCTATCCAGGCCATATTTAACTATAATCCGGTTATCCCCTATTAGGGGAACAATATCAGCCACTGTAGCTAAAGCTGCTAAATCTAACCATGAAGATATTTCCTCCACGGCTAAAATACCTTCACTTAAAGCTGAAGCTAATTTATAAGCTACTCCGGCTCCGCATAAATGCTTAGCCTGCTCATTATAGTCTAATTTCGGATTAATAATAGCTATAGCTCTTGGCAGTGTATCGCCTGGTGTATGGTGGTCGGTAATAATAAAATCTAAACCTAAATCTTTAGCTAACTGTACTTCGTCAATAGACGTAATTCCACAGTCTACACTAATAGCCAAAGTGAATCCTTGGCTGGCCAAACCTTTTACCGCTTCAAGATTTAAACCATACCCCTCACTAAATCTATCGGGCACATAATAATCCGCCTTTAAGCCTAGTTTTTTAAAACATTCCAGTAGTATAACTATGCTGCATACTCCATCAACATCATAATCCCCATATATAACTACTTTTTCCTGATTAGTAATAGCGGTTTTAATCCTGTCTACTGCTGCCGACATCCCTTTTAAATCATAAGGATTAGATAGATTGCTTAGATCGGCATATAAAAAATCTTGTACTTCTTCATATGTATTTAAACCTCTTTGGGTTAGTAGTTTAATTAAAACTGGTGAAATATCTAGTTTATTTAATAAGTTATTATAGGCTAAGTAGTCGTAGTCCTTAATTTCCCAAGATGATATCAATATAAATTCCTCCAATTTATTGCTAAGCTCCATGTACTACATTATTATAGACTATAAGGTAAAAACTTTTAACCTATGTTTTTAATACAACATTTGGGAGGTTAATGTATGAATGATGCGCAAATAGCTAGAATAAATGAATTAGCTAGATTAAAAAAAGAAAGAGACTTAACTAAGGATGAGGCTAAAGAACAGCAAAAATTACGTAAAATGTTCTTGCAAAATGTGCGTAGTCAAGTTACTACCCAGTTAAATGAAGCCGGATATAGTAAGAAATCACAGTGCTCCTGCGGATGACAAAATGTTAAGGGGTTTGGTATCCCTCATCACCATAGACATAATTAATAGTGAAGATTAAAACAAATGTTTCACGTGAAACATTTGTAGGGGAATGCGCAGCAAGGAAAGTGAGGGGTAAGGTGCAAGGGGTGAGGAGTGTTACGCCTTACACCTTACCCCTCACCCCTCACATCCTTTATATATTGCGATTCAATTAAAGTGTGTCAAAACCCCCGTCCCCATGACACTATTACATGTTCTCCCACTTAGTACTGCCCTTTTTAAGTAAAGAAAAATTCACCTGCACTGTTGCTAGTAAATTTTCATTATCATCAAAACAATCTACCTGCCAAGCTGATGCCGTCTTACCTTGGGATAATATATTAGCTTCCGCTCGAACTTGCCCGGTTTTAACAGTTTTCAAAAAACTTATAGCTAAACTGGTCGTAGTCGCCGGATGAAAATCGTAAGTATATATTAGACCTGCCATGGAAATGCTATCAGCTAAGGCAACTAAGGCGGCTCCATGAAGCGTGCCATTAGGATTTAAATGATGCGGTTTAACCTCCATAATCCCTACTGCTTTACCTTTTTCTAAATGAGTATTTTTAACCCCTACATATTCTTGATAAGTTCCTTTAATAACGTCGGCAAATGTTTCTAACAAAATAAATCCCTCCCTAATATATAGATTTCACTGTAAAAAACAATTTTAGTCAAGTTGAATTGCAAATTTGGAGGCGCATGACCTAACATGGAGGAAACTCGCATCTCCATATTTATACATTTAGCAAGAAAGATAATTTTTTTATAGTAATCCCAATATACATATTTAATAACAAATACTAATTCTTGGAGGTAAGAGTATGGCTAAAAGCAGAGATGTATTTTTAGGCGGCAATACTTGTTATGGTTTTTATTCATTTTACGATTACATGGTATCTAATGATGTAAGGAGAAAGTACATCCTTAAAGGTGGTCCTGGGGTGGGTAAATCAGTATTTATGAAAAAAGTAGCTGCAGACTTTGCTAAAAAAGGCTTTGATATTGAATATTGCTGGTGTTCCTCTGATAATGATTCCTTAGATGGGATAATAATTGCTAATGGCAAGATTTGTTTGGTAGACGGAACGGCTCCCCACGTTATTGAGCCTAAATATCCTGGTGCTGTAGATATAATTATTGATTTGGGACAATATTGGCATCAAGATAGCCTTATTAATAATAAGGATAAAATTATTAATTTAACTGACCAAGTATCGACTTGTTTTAAGCGGGCTTATTTCCGTTTACAAGAGGCTAATTTAGCTTATGAGGAATTAAAATCTTATTATCGGGAAACTGCAGATTTATCAGCCGTAAAACGTAATATCACCGCTTTAGGGGAAGATTTTTTAGCCGGCATTAGTAAAACGGAGGGGCAAGTGCGTCATTTGTTCCCAGGTGCTATAACTCCTGGGGGTTTTGATACTAAGCTTGCTAGT
Organism: uncultured Syntrophomonadaceae bacterium; assembly: GCA_964648825.1. Lineage (GTDB taxonomy): Bacteria > Bacillota > Syntrophomonadia > Syntrophomonadales > Syntrophomonadaceae > JAAYRQ01. The sequence continues at coordinate 851 of CAZYLY010000017.1, read as the reverse complement.
ATCGTTGATAAGGATATGTCTTTATTTACGGTAAAAGGTTGTCCGGGAAGCGGAGTTAAATCGTTATTTAGTTATGTACTGCATCTATTGGAAGCCAGAGGTATAGAGGGGGAAGTATTTCATAATCCTTTTAATCCTGATGAAATTGATTTAATCATATTGCCGGAAATGCGGGCCGTATTAATTGATTTATCCGATTTTTTCTTCGATTATAGTAGTGAAATACTTGGTAATAAGTATAAACGTCAATTAGATTTCAATATGTTTATTAATAAATCAGCCCTAGACGTATATGCCAAAAATATTGACAGTGCACAAAACCGCATAGAAGATAATATAAAAGCTGCTATTAATTTTATTAAACAAGCTAAAAAGCTGCATGATGAATTAGAGGCTTATTATACTGCAACTATGAACTATGAAGCCATTGATGAAATGCGCCAGGGATTAGTCCAGGAAATTATGGATTTATTCACTAATCCATAAATAAAGACTTAAACAAATAAAGCTTTAATTATATCCCCGGCTCGGCCCTGATTAGGTGCTATATCTAATACTAAGGGAGCTAATTCATAATTAATTTCACTTTTACGCAGAGCTATAGCACCTAAACTGTTATTTTCAGCCACTAGTGCTCCTTTACAAAAAGTTCTGGCCTTATTAATAGATTTCATATTATTAATTAACTGAATGTCAAACCACTGGTTTAAGGGTTGGTTAATGCCCCGCATTTTTCTTATAACCGGGCTTATTAAAACTTGAAATAAAATATAACCGGCATGAGGATTACCAGGTAAATTAAATAAAAGCTTATTATTATATGCGGCGACTACCGTCCTGTGCCCCGGTTT
>CAZYLY010000016.1:10577-18873 GCA_964648825.1 uncultured Syntrophomonadaceae bacterium | reverse complement strand
AAAGGCGCGGCTTTAACCGTGCCACCTCAGCTTATAGACAACCTGGGTCGGCAATCAAACCTATAGCTGTTTATTCCCCTGCTTTGGAAAAAGGCATAATGCCTTATTATGTTTTAGATGATTCACCAGTAACTTTCAAAATCGGCAATGGGGTATGGCAACCTAGAAACTATGATGGCGGGCATCGTGGTTTAGTTACCATGCGTACTGCAGTTGAATGGTCGATAAATACTTATGCGGCTCAATTATTAGACCAAATAGGAGTTAGAACTGGGTTTGATTACGCTAAATCAATGGGCTTAGAGCTAATTGATACCCCCGGTACTAATGATTTAGCTTTAGCTCCCTTATCTTTGGGAGGTCTTACTAAGGGAGCCACCCCTCTGCAAATGGCAGCCGCTTTCGGAACCATAGCTAATAGCGGCGTATACACTACTCCTCATTTTATAACTCGTATTGAAGATGTGAATGGGGTAGAATTATATAATTACGAGCCTGCTTACCGCAGAGTATTGACGGAACAGACGGCCTGGTTAATGGGAAATCTGCTCCAATCTGTAGTTAACTCTGGAACTGGAACTAGTGCCAAAGTCCCTGGCGTAGTAACGGCTGGCAAAACGGGAACATCTGAACAATATAAGGATTCATGGTTTTGCGGTTTTACCCCTGCATATTCTGTAGCAGTATGGATGGGCTATGATAAGGAACATACCATGACTCAGGTATATGGCAGTGGTTATCCAGCCAGGATTTTTAAGTCAGTATTAACTAAAGCTCATGAAATAAAAAATCCTCCGGCTAAAGGGATGCCTTCCGGTATAACTTCTATTGCAATATGTTCTAAATCAGGAAAAATACCCTCTTCTAAATGTCCTGATGATCAGATAATTACTGAATATACTTTAAATAGCCTAATTCCTACTGAAGAATGTGATGTCCATGAGGAAATTCTGATTTGTCCCGAATCTAATAAATTAGCCGGTAAGTATTGTCCTCATCCCCAGTTATTGCCCAAAGTTATTACGGGAGAAGCAAGCGCTACCCCTGATGCCATACCAACAGAGAAATGTGATATTCACACCGAATTTACTGTCTCTGGTGCATATAATAAAGAGGTAGCTATTTGTACTGATCCCAGCCATGAAGGTAAACTTTACCAAGCTAATATCCCCGGTTCTTTACAGACTGGAGGCTGTCCCCCAGATTATATTCAGTATATCGTAGTACTACCGGGGCAGGTTATACCTAATTGTCCATTAGAGGGTCATAAGTTAAATAGAAAAAATGCCAGCCAGATAATAGAAGGATTAATTGATAGGTAAATAATAGGGGGAGCTTAGTGCTCCCCCTTATCTAAATTCTACAACTGTTACCCCTAGCCCGCCTTCATCGTATAAACCATCCCGAAAGCTTTTCACATAAACATGGTCTTTTAAGTATTCCCTAATAGCTTTACGTAAAGCCCCCGTTCCCTTACCATGAATAAGCCTAACTGAATCTAGGCCTACTAAATTAGCATCTTCCAGATATTTATCAACTTCTTCAATAGCTTCATGGGCTAATTTCCCTCGCAGATCAATTTCTTTGGAAATATGCTTAGCTTTGTGTAAAAAAGTATCATTCCTCACTCTAGCCTGTTTTTCTTCCGGTGATACTGTAGGCTTTACATCAGCCTTATTAACCGTAATTTTCAATATTCCTGCTTGTACTAAGAGTTCATCTTCCTTTATATCCAGGATATATCCCTTTTGGCTAATACTTTTAATAAAGACATAATCCCCAGGTTTTAATATATGGTTACTTTTATATTCTTCTTCATATTCTTTTTTAACTAAAGGAGATGCTAGACTATTAATCTTTTGGCGGCTTTTTTCGATTTCATGCCATTTTAATACTTCATCTTGATTTTTTAGTACTGATTTAAGCTCTTTTATTGCTACATCAGCATCGTTTTTAATCTGACGCAAATAAAAATTAGCTTCTTCTTGGGCTTTTTTAGTTATTTGTTCCTGCTTTTGTATAAATTCTTCTTTACTTTGAGCTAAAAGTTGCTTTTCCTGTTCGAATTTTTCTTTATCCCGCTCTAACTCTTGCAATAAGATTTTATACTCATAACGGCTTTCCTTTAAGTCTCTAATCATATTGCTTATTTCCCTATTCACTTTAGGGACTAACTCCTGGGCCCTATTTACTAAAGTATCTTTCAAGCCTAAGCGTAAGGCTATTTCAAAAGCATTACTCTGTCCGGGAGTACCAATAGTTAATTCATAGGTTGGCCTTAAGGAGATAGGATCAAATTCCACACAAGCATTTTCCACCCGTTCAGTCTGATACGCATAGTTTTTCAGTTCGCTTTGGTGAGTAGATACTACTACCTTAGCCTTTTTGCTTTGTAATTCTTCTAGTATTACCCGCGCTAACGAGGCGCCTTCAGCCGGATCCGTTCCCGCCCCTAATTCATCCAGTAAAACTAGCGATTTATTATCAGCTTTTTCAATTATGCTGATTATATTTTTCATATGGGAGGAGAAAGTCGATAATGATTGTTCAATACTTTGCTCATCACCTATATCTACGTAAATGGAATTAAATATTGAAATTTCACTATTTTCCCGGGCGGGTATAAACAAACCACACATCGTCATAATCGTTAATAAACCCATAGTTTTAAGGGCTACAGTTTTCCCCCCGGTATTAGGACCAGTTATAACTAAGACATCGAAGCTTTTACCTAATTCCACGTTTAGCGGTACGGCGCTCTCTCCGATAAGAGGATGTTTGCCCCGATTTATTTCAATAATTCCTTTATTATTTATATCGGGACGAAAAGCATTTTGCCGATATGCTAATCTAGCCCGGGCAAAAATATAATCGAGTAGTGATAATATATGCAAATTGTGGATTAGGCTATCAGCAAATACTTCCACTTCCGCACTTAGTCTGGTAAGTATTTTTTCAATTTCCCTTTTTTCTTCTAGCTGTAATGAACGAATTTTATTATTATGTTCTACTACTGACATCGGTTCAATAAATACGGTGGCACCACTAGCTGATTCATCATGAATAATACCTTTTACTTCATGGCGAAATTCCTGTTTAACTGGAATAACGTACCTGCCATCCCGCTCAGTTATTAAGGCATCTTGTAATAATTTTTGGTTATGTTCCGAACGAACAAAATTCTGCAGATATTCCCTAATCCTATTTTTATAAGTATTAATTTGGTTTATAATATTATTTTCCAATGGTGAATTATCTTCAATAGTTACAGTTAATAAAAATAATTGAGAATATTTTTCCGTAATACCCTTTTTAGCTAAACGGGAACCTTTTAATAAATGATATATATCTAATAATTCATGAGCCGACAGTATCCCTTGAATTTTAGCTTTTTTAACTTGGGCATCTACTAACTTCAAATTATTAAAAAAGGGCGGTTCGCCATAACGCAGAAATTCCATCGCTTCTGCTGTTTCATCTAACCGTTTTTGCACTACCTGTAAATCATAAGAGGGCATCATGTTTTCTACATGTTTTAAGCCCCCGGCAAAATAGGTTAGTTTTCCCAATGCTGTTTGTATCTTATCAAATTCTAGTTTTTTTAAGGTTTTAATATCCATTTTCTATAATACTCCACGATAATAATGTCCTTTAGTTAAGGGTGAATTACTAATTTTCTCAAGTTCCAGCTTATTTGTGAATAGGTCAAGTGTAATACCTTGATTAAATTTATTCAATGTTTCCTTATAGATAGCTACTGTTTGAGCTATTTGTTCATCATTTAAACGGTGAGCCTCTATTCTTAAGGAATAAGGTTTTAGCTTAAGCAGCTTATCTAAATTCTCCATCATATTTAAGGTACGAGAGTTAAATAGATAAAAACGGCAATACCTATCTGTGGCAAGCGGGAAAGCATACCCTTTTTCATCCTTAATATAATAATTATCTTGCTGGCAAAACTTTTCCTTGCAATAACGCTGCCCCTCACCCAGCATCCCTGATAGCATACAATACTCTGAAACCATAAGAATAAGCTCGCCTTGTACTATTAATTCCGCCTTACTTAAGTCGGTAAATTGATTAATTTGTTTTAAGCTTAATTCTGGGGAAAGGGTTGCAACTTCTACACCCTTATCTACTATAAATCTTAAGGCATAAGGATTAAAAATATTAAAGGAATAATCTGTATTAACCTTCAAGCCATTTTCTAAAGCCCAATTTAAAGCCCCTAGATTCCCCACCATAAATTTTTTCCAGCCTGAACTTAACCAATCTTGCCCCATTTTATATTCATGCGGCTTTTGGATACGGGGTAATGCAGGCACTAGGCTTGCCCCCCTGCTTTGGGCAAAATCAGCTATTGTTAATAAATCATCTGGTTTTATTTTTTCGCGTGCGGCTATGCTTTCTAAGCTAATATAAACTATATCAGCTCCAGCTTCAATAGCTGTCTTGGCTCCCTTTATACTGCTAGTTAAAATACTTAGTTGAGTAATATTATTTTCCCTGGAAACTTCTTTATTATCTATATATTGCTGTTTTAATTGCAAAAAAATTCCCCGCGAAGCTTTATCATTAACATTTTTCTTAGGCAAAATACTATTTAACAAAGCTTGACTTGCCCGTCTACGCGTATCATTTAAATCACTAAATGTAACTAATAGATTATCTGGATTAGAAAAGCAAAATTCTTTTAATATAAAAGGAGTATCCCCCAAGCGGGCACTTTTACCTTTAGCATCTTCTTTACTCAAAGGTCTGCTTAAAGCCTCTTGGGTTATTTCATTTCCATAAATTATAACTCGATGACCCTGGTAATCCTCCATAATCAGCTGAAGAGTCTGGTTTTTTTCTAAAATAAGGCTAATTTTAACTTCGATTTTATCTGCATCTTCAACCATTGATACTGCGGTTTTACTTAATAATTCTTCATCATTATAGTCACCTTGGTTATTAGGTCTCTGGGGATTTAGGAAAGGTGCTTTATTTCCCGGCATTAGATAAGCAGTAGTAAAGTTGCGGTTAAAAACCTTAAGTAAATCTTTATTATTAGAAAACGAATTATCCTTACTATCGATTTTATCTATGGCTTCCCGATAAGCTTTAGTAACAATAGCTACATATTCAGCCCTTTTCATCCGTCCTTCAATTTTTATAGAATTAATACCTATAGCAGCTAAATCGGATATATAATTAATTAAACTTAAATCAGCCGGGCTTAATAAGTGATTACCCCGGCTATTATTATATTTACCTGTCTTTCCATATAAATCATAAGGTAAACGGCAAGGTCCGGCACACCTCCCCCTATTACCGCTTCTGCCGCCAATCAGGCTACTAAACAGACATTGACCTGAATAAGAATAACATATCGCCCCATGAACGAATACTTCTAATTCTATATCAGGAACAGCCTGGCGAATTGTTTCTAATTCCTGTAAGGACATCTCCCTGGCTAAAACTACCCTGGCTATCCCTGCCGATTGTAACGACTCCACCCCTAATTCATTATGTACAGTCATTTGCGTACTCGCATGTACAGTAAGATTAGGAATTAAGCTTTTTATAGCGGCCATTAATCCTAAATCCTGTACTATAACTGCATCGACACCCATTTCATATAAAGCGTAAACATAATCTAAGGCATAATCAAACTCTGTCGGAGCAATTAAAGTATTAACCGTAATATATACTTTCCTCCTCCTAAGGTGGGCATATTCTAAGGCCTTTTCTACTTCTTCTCCGGTAAAATTCGGCGCATTCTGCCGGGCACTATAACTTTTGCCCCCAATATATACTGCATCAGCCCCATTATTTATTCCCGCTAAAAAAGCTTCCCAGCTACCGGCTGGCACTAATAATTCCATATCAATTAGTCAATCCTTTTTATTAATGTAAACTCTCACCAAAACGCTTTACCCTTATTAAACCAGAAGCAGGAATTATAGCTATCCCATTTTTCTCTAATTCGTCTAAAAATAGATTCATCCCTAGGGAATCACTCGCCATATGACCAGCAATGATTACATTCAAGTAGTTTTCTTTAGCTAACTTAATATGTTTCTCCGGCATATGCATACAAATAATTGTGCCCACACCAGCTGCAGCTAGTTTTTCATAAGATTTTTCCGCACCCGAAGTACCACCCGTCATCTTAACAAATATCCGACCCGCTCTTTGTTTTTTGTCCCCTACTATAATTTGCGGCCCGGCCTTTAATTCTTTACCCCGTTTATATTCAGGAATATCGTTTAATATATCGATAACATCAGTTAAAGTAGAGTAATTTTTAGTATCAAACAAGGTTTGCAAGAAATCATTGACTAAATTATCTGCTGGGGAATGAACACACATAAAAGGTAAATCTAATAATCTAGCCGCATCCACTGCCCTTTGGTGATTGACCGGCATTATACCCCGCTGTACTTCCTTCATCCTTGATGCCATTATACCTTCACCAATGTTAATCGGCACACCCATACTTTCCAACATATCAGCCTGAACCCGCATAACATCATAAAGAGCTGCGTATGCTACCCCTTCTGGATGATGAGCTAAAACTAAATCAACCGGGTGTCCTTTTTCTCTCAATCTATCTGCTAATAAAATTTCTGAGGTTTCCATATCAATTCCGCATAAAATGCTTCTTACCTCTTCCTCTCCAGTTCCAACCAAAATTCTAGTATCAGCATATGGATTTTCCAGGCTCTCGGTATCAAAACCCTCCCTTTCCGCTTCAGTTAGCTTTTCATAATCTTTAGTTTGCCCCTCTAATAATGAATTTAAATTATCACCACGAATATCTTTTTGTTTACCTAGACTTATAGCTAACTCATAAATTTCCTTTAATTTCATAATTATTAACCTCCTGTTTCCTATTCAAAAAACTTTAACAACACCCTATAGCTTTCCCCAGTATAATGCAAAATTAAAAGGGCCTAGTCTAATCTAATGCCCCCTTAATGCCAGTCATTCCGAACGCTAGTCAAGAATTTTAAGATTCTTTCTATTTGTTTTAGGATGACATAATAATATTAATCTACCCTACCTGAATCTTTATGCTTTCAAATACTTAGTAAGCTTATTAATATCCCAAGTATTAACTACATCATTAGCCGTCAGCCAGCCGCGTCTAGCATTTAAAACCCCGTATTTCCTGTTTTTTAATTCATTAGTATGGTGAGCATCACTATTAATAGCTATTTTAATCCCATACTCAGAGGATTTGCGGGCTATCTCTTCATCTACATCCAGACGATCTGGATGAGAATTAATTTCAAAAATAATGTTATTTTGCGCAGCTCCTTCCAGAATTTTATCCAGGTCTAATTCATAACCTGATCTTCGGTTTAATAACCTGCCCGTCAGGTGCCCGATTATATCAACATGCTCATTCTTCATCACTTTTAGAAGGCGCTCCGTCTGTTTATTCTTATCTAACTTAAAATTACTATGTATAGACGCTACTACTACATCTAAATCGCACAAAACCTCATCAGGAAAATCAAGTGAACCATCTTTTAAAATATCTACTTCGGTTCCTTTTAATACAGTAAAATCTTGCAGCTCCTGATTAAGATTATCTATCATCTCGCCTTGGGTTCTAAGTCTATCCTCACTTAAGCCACCGCTAATATGAAGTGATTTAGAATGATCAGTAACGGCCATATAAGAATAACCCATCTTCTTACAGGCTACTACCATATCGGGAATAGCACAGGAGCCATCACTCCACTCGGAGTGCATATGCAAATCTCCCTTTAAGTCTCCTTTCTCGATAAGAGTAGGCAGACTAAAACTTTTGGCCAACTCAATTTCACCCCGGTTTTCCCGAAGTTCCGGCGGGATAAATTGAATCCCCAATTGGTCAAATAAACTAATTTCATCCGGTAAATGTCTTAAATCAGCTCGATTATGGTCTTTAAATAAAACCTCACGAAATTCCAAGGAACCAGTTGTCCAAACTAGACTATGCACATAATCTTCAGGATTAACTAAAATTACTTCAAAACTCACATTATAAGTTAAACGTCCGCTAATGCGTCCTTTTTCTATGCTTTCAACCTTATTAATCGCCTTATAACTAACGATTTTATCACTTACTAATTGGTAATCATCAACCGCAGCTAAAATATCTATATCATTAACTTGGGGTTTTCCTCGGCGGGCACTGCCCACAATACTAGCTTGAATTACTCCATCAGATTGTAATAAATAAGCTAAAAATTCTTCCGCCATCGGTAAAGCAACTCCCAAATTAGCCTTACCATATGATTCTTTCAATAACTCGATACCT
>CAZYLY010000016.1:4588-10567 GCA_964648825.1 uncultured Syntrophomonadaceae bacterium | reverse complement strand
GCTATTTGGCCTACCTTCAGCAAAAACTTTTTGATTATATTCACTTTTACTGCCTAAACCCGGTAATTCTCGTATTTTCTTATCCTCGACTGCTTTGAGTAAATCTTCAATATTATCTATGCCTAAATTGTCATAAATAACTTTAGCCGTTTTGTGACCTAAACCTGGTATAGCAAGCATCTCCAAAACACCGCTAGGAACATCTTGCAAAAGTTTTTCGAAATAAGAAGAGCTTCCCTTTTCCAGCATTTCCTCAATCTTGCTTTTAACAGCTTTTCCCACTCCGGGAATATCACCGATTTTATTTTTTTCATATAAAACTGTTAAGTTTTCATCCAGGTGATATATTGATTCAGCCGCTTTACGGTAAGCTCTGATTTTAAAATAATTATCATCTTTTATTATTAAAATATCTGCTATCTTATCTAAGGTTCTCGCTATCTCGCGATTTGTCATCTTACCCCATCCTATTCTTCTTTTCCTCTTCTAGGGTTTTAACTAATTCATCATAATCTTCCTGTAGCTTATTTAGTTCATCTGCTAAATTCAAACTAGTAAGCACAGCCACCTTAACCGTAGATAAGTTAGGGTTTCTCTGCTGTATCATTTTCATGCGCCTATCTACATAAGAAGCTAGCATATGAATATATTCGGGATCTTCACTACCCTTTACTATATATTCTTCATTAAAAATATCGACCGAGACTTTATTTACGCTATTTTTTTTCACATCCACATCAATTCCTCCTAATATAGGATAGTCTTATATTTCTATAAATATAAGAACATTTCCTTCATTAGATGGGAAAAATTCATTTTATGATTACAGCTGCTTAGCTGCAAAAACAAATTAGAGCAGGGGTACCGAAATGGCACCTCTGCTCTATAGTAACTGCGCGTTTATAAACTATTTATATAATTCGGCTATTTCATCTGCAAAGTTCTTAATTATAACTCGATACTTATTCTTTAACGTTGGAGTTACTTCATCAAGAGTTTCTAAAAATCTACGATTAGAGATATGATATTTCTTAATCTTTTCGAAATCTTCCAGTTGGTTATTAGATTCATTAATATCCTCATCGACTAGTTTTCTTACTTCTTCATTATTAACAAAATCATCGCCAACCTGGACACATACCCTTTCCACACCTTCCCCTACAAATACTACTTTAGATTCATCGAAAGGTATTTCCTTACTCTTTAGAATTTGCATAATAGCTTCACATATTTGCTCAATATAACGTGAGGTAGAAAATTTATTTTCCACCTTAGCCCGCGGTACATTTTTACCCGTATCTAAGACCATGATACTTTTCTTGCGATCCACAATTCTATAATAACCTCTAGGTTCTAAAACGGCTACATCACCTGTTTTGAAGAAGCCATCTTCAGTAAAGGCTTCTGCAGTAGCCTCCGGGTCTTTGAAATAGCCCATGAAAACCGTTTCGCCCCTTACTAAGAGTTCACCGTCTTCGGCAATTTTTTGTTCCGAGAAATATAAGGTCGGGCCGATGGAACCAGGTAAAATGGCTCGCAGACTATTAAAGTTGACGGCATTCATAGTTTCAGTTAAGCCATAACCTTCACATATTCTAATTCCCATCGCCATAAATACTTTACATAAATCAGCCGGCAGTCCCGCCGAAGCTGAAAAGGATATTTTAAAGTTTCCGCCTAAAAGACCTCTAACCTTACTAAATATCGCCTGGTCAGCCCATTCATACTCGGCCTTTAGTTCATCTGATAAACCTGCCATCATATCCACATCAAAACCCATATCTACAAAACCGTGTTCATCAGCCCTGGCATCAACAACCCGAAGTCCGATATTTAAAGCTTTCTCAAAGGCGGCTTTACCCTCTGGGGTAGCAGAAGCCACATCTCTTATGGCCATAAATATTCTTTCAAATATGCGGGGCACTGAACAGAAGGCCGTCGGTCTATATATCTGTAAATCTGATACTACTGTTTGGGGTTTTTCGGCATAAGCAATAGTACAGCCAGCATTTACAGCTACCATTTGCCCGCATTGTCTTTCATAAGAATGGGATAAAGGTAAGAATGATAAGTAAATATCATTTTCATCTAACATATATCCAGCATTAGTGAAGTTGTTATTATCAGCTTGGCAAGCACTCATAAAGGTTTTATGGGAATGCATAGCCCCTTTAGGATTACCAGTCGTGCCCGAAGTGTAGATAATTGTAGCTAAATCCCATACCTCAATATTATGCCAGGCTTTTTCATAAGCGTATTGGTTTTTGTGTAAATATAATCTGCCTAGTTGTTTAAGGTCTTCGATGTGAATAAAGCGCGGGTCATTAGGCAGTTCACAGTCATTATCAAAAACTACTATTTTTTCTAAGGTAGGCATTTCATCTAAACAGCTTAATGCCTTATCCATACCTTCTTTATCCCGGACAAAGAAAACTTTAGTATCTGAATTATTAATAATATACTTCATCTCCGCTACCGAAAGAGAAGGATAAATAGTAACCGTAACTGCTCCCGAGCATAGAATAGACATATCTGCCCATAACCACTGGGGACAATTATAGGACATTATAGCAGCCCTATCTTGTTTTGTAATACCTAGTGATAATAACCCTCCAGTGAGATCTTTAACGATAGAACCAACTTCAGAGTAAGTTAAGGATGCAGTTTCTGTAGGGCTTGTTTTATACCATTGGGCTCTTCTTTCACCAAATCTAAATACAGTTTCATTAAACATTTGTGGAACCGTGCAAATTCTCATATGATCGCGTCTTAACATACTTTTCTCGTCCTCCTTTAAATTTACTTGGCAAAAAATTCAACTATTACATTTTACGATATACTAATATCAGGAGTAATAATATTGTTATAATTATTATTCTATATTATATGTTTTTTCCCTTTTTAATATTGAGAATTTTTTTAATCTTTTATTTTCCATTAAAAAACCCCTAAGCTAGATTTTCACTAAACTTAGGGGTGTATATCATTGTGCTTAATCTTAAAAATTAGTGTTTAAACCAACTTCCTCCTATAAATTCCCGTAAAATAGAATTAGGGGGAATTTCATCTGGAGCGACTACTTTGAAATAACTTAAGAATTTTAATAATCTCCTAGCTTCACCATATTCCTCATTTTCCGGCCCGATAGCATTTAATAATTCTTCCGCATAAGGTTTTAAAACGGCTAATTCATATACTAAGGAAGTATTAAACATAACATCGGCATTTTCCTGGAACGGGAAGATGTTTTTTTCCTCACCCCTTCTAACCGAGGGCCATCTATTTAAAGTATTAATAGCATCATAACCCCTGGCCCTGCTATCCCTAATCATCCGTCTTAACAAACGGCAATCAGTAGTTGGTATGCGATTAGTATAATCGATATTTAATTGGGTTAAAGCACTTACGTGGATACGGTATTTATTAATTACGGGAATACTAAAAGTTAGTTTGTCATTTAAAGCATGAATACCTTCGATTATAATTGGTTCACCAGTCGGAACTTTGAGCAAAACACCTTCAGGTTCGGTGGTTCCTTTTTGAAAACTAAAAAGAGGCACTTCGACTGCTTCGCCGTTTAACAGCAGGTTAAGGTGTTCATTAAATAAATCCAGCTTAATAGCCTCTAAGGCTTCAAAATCATAATTACCATCCGCATCTTTAGGAGTTAATTCCCGATCGACAAAATAATTATCTAAAGAAACTGCTACCGGTCTTCTCCCATTCACCCTTAGCTGGATTAGTAACCGTTGGGCAAAAGTAGTTTTTCCCGATGAGGAGGGTCCTGAAATTAAAATAATCCTCTTATTACGGTCTTGACATATCTCATCAGCTATTAAAGCAATCTTTTTTTCATGCAAAGCTTCGTTTATGTGGATAATATCATTAATGTTGTTTTCCATAATTCTCTCATTTAATGCCGCCACATGCGGAGTTTCCAACATATCAGCCCATTCTCTGGCTTCTTTAAATATACTAGCTAATTTTTCTTGGGCTTTATAAGGTTTTAGCATATTAGGACTATCTATTTCTGGGGTCTGAAGTATTAAGCCCCTACCATAGGGAATTAAGCGAAAATGACAAATCATATTAGTATTAGGCACCATATATCCGTAAAAGTATTCATAAAAACCATCTAATTCAAAAACATGGACTAGTTCCTTATCCCTTTGGCATAGTAGAGTAACTTTATCGTTTTGTCCTTGGCGGTTAAATATCTCTAAAGCCTCGCTTTTAGAAATTACCGTTCTATTAATAGGATAGTTCGCCTTAACTATTTCCCGCATTCTTTCTTCTAATGCCATTATTTCATATTCACTAGTATCTCTATCTTCAAATTCACAATATAGCCCATTAGAAATGGAATGTTTCACTATTAATTGCCGTTTAGGAAATAATATACGGCTAGCTTTGATTAATATAAATGCGGCACTGCGTCTATAAATTCTTATGCCTGCCTCACTAGTCTTATTTAACAACTTAATATTACTATCTTCCCCAATAGGTTTATTCAAATCACAAATATGATTATTTACCAGGGCCCCTACAATCTGGTCTTTAGCCTCTAAATTTAGGGAATCTAATAAATCAATCACCCTAGTATACGGGGAAATTCGGTATTCTTTGCAACCATCTATAGTAACTGTAATTAGTCTATTATTGTCCATTTTTCATCCTCCTTCCCGGGAACATTATAACATAACCATCCCTAACTTTATCTAGTAAAAAAGAGGGCCTATGCCCCCTTTTGACTGTAATTATATTTAGCGTAACTTCGCCCCTAAATCTTCTTCCAATTTAGTTAAAATGTTTTGCACTACTTCATTAACCTCTATTTCGGTTAAAGTCTTTTCTGTTGCTTGTAATTTGAATTTAAAAGCTACACTCTTAAATCCTGTGGGAATTTGTCCCCCAGTATACACATCAACTACTACTAATTCCCTTAATAGTTCAGTTCCAGCCGCCCTTATAACCTGCAATGCTTCTCTAGCATTAATATCACTCTTTAAAATTACCGCAATATCCCTTTCTACGGCTGGATATTTAGTAATAGATTCGGCCATAACTTTTCTAGTACTTAATTTATATAACTTGTCTAGTTCTAATTCACAAGCACAAACATTTTCCTTAATGCCGAAGTTTTCCATAACTGATGGGTAGACTTCCCCGATTACTCCAACTTCTATTCCCTTAACTATTATAAGGGCGTTTCTACCGGGATGATAACCGGCAGTTGCATCAGCCTTAAATTCGTAATCGTTAATTCCTAATTCCCTTAATAGGTGTTCGATAATGCCCTTTAAGTAGAAAAAGTCCATATTTATTTTATGTTTTATCCAGTTTACTTCACTATTTCCGCAAACTACAGCCCCTAGTTTAAGCCGTTCTTCCGGTAAACCTTGTGCTTGGGGAGTAAATACCGAACCTACCTCGAAAAAGGATAAGCTGCTATTTTTCCTGGCCAAATTACGGCTAATATTATCTAATAACCCGGGCAGTAGTATAGTGCGCATAACACTTTGATCTTCCGATAAGGGATTGGCTACTTGCACTACTTCCCGTAGTTTACTATCCTTCGGTAACATAATATCGTCTAACCAAGCTGGGCTAATGAAGCTATAATTTACTACCTCATGCATATTTTGCGCTAGTATTGAAGTTACCCGACCTTTGTAATTTTGATAGTCATTTAAGCCTCCGGGGGTAGTATTACCTACCGGCAAGGTAGCGGGAATATTATCATAGCCATATAATCTAGCTATCTCCTCGATTAAATCTACTTCTAATTCTAAATCAGGACGATAAGTAGGTACTTCAACTAAAAGTGCTTCTTTCCCCTTTTGCACCTTAAAGTCTAAACTATTGAAATATTTTTCCATGGCTTCTACACTTAGATTAGTTCCTAACAAATCATTTACCCTAGCCGTACGTACAGTTATAGTTAGATTTTGTTGGGGCTGAGGATATACATCAAGAATC
>CAZYLY010000016.1:0-4578 GCA_964648825.1 uncultured Syntrophomonadaceae bacterium | reverse complement strand
CCTTAACTACTTCACCGCCAGCTAGTTCCTGAATTAATCCCGCCGCCCGATTAGAAGCATATATGACCCCATTAACATCAGTGCCTTTTTCAAACCTTATCGAAGATTCACTTCTTAAACCAACAATTTTAGAAGTTCTTCGCACATTAGGCCCGTAAAAATGGGCTGATTCTAATAATACATTTACGGTATTATCATTAATTTCCGAATCTAAGCCCCCCATTACTCCAGCTAAAGCTACCGGTTTGTGCCCATTGGTAATGGCTAACATATCTGTATCTAATAATCTTTCCGATTCGTCTAAAGTAACAATCACTTCGCCTTTTTTAGCCTTTCTGACTACGATTTTCTTTTCTTTTCCTAATAAATCATAATCAAAAGCATGTAAAGGCTGATTAGTTTCTAACATTACATAATTAGTAACATCAACTATATTATTAATAGGTCTAATGCCTGCATTAGTTAAAGCCTCTTGTAACCACATTGGAGAAGGTTTGATAGTGACATTTTTAATAAGTCTCGCGGTATAGCGGGAACACAGTTTACTATCGTCTATTTCCACTTTTATATAATCATTAATATCCTCTCCGTTTTCCGCTACATCAGCAACTGGTATATTAAGCTTTTCTCCGGTTATAGCGGCAACTTCCCGGGCCAGATTAATCAGTCCTAAGCAGTCCCCCCGGTTAGGGGTTAAGTCTAATTCTAAAATATTATCATTACCGATTGTTTCTACACCTTCGATAGCTATACCCGCCATAGTAAGCTGGTGGGCTAATTCTTCAGGGTTTATCTTAATATCTACATATTTTTTTAACCAATTAAGTGATACACTCATCTATTTCCACCTCCTAAAACTGGGTTAAAAAGCGTTTATCATTATCAAAAAATAATCTTAAATCATTAACGCCGTATTTTAACATTGCAATTCGTTCAATCCCCATGCCAAAAGCAAAGCCAGTTACTTTATCCGGGTCATAACCGCCATATTTTAAGACCCGAGGGTCTACCATGCCCGCACCTAGAATTTCTAACCAACCAGTATGGGAACATACCCGACAGCCGGCCCCCTTACATTGCACACAGGAAATATCCATTTCTGCACTAGGTTCAGTAAAGGGAAAGAAACTAGGTCTATAGCGCACCTTAACTTCATCACCAAAAACCTTCTGGGCAAATAGCATTAAGGTTCCCTTAAGATTAGCAAAAGTAATTTTCTCATCTATTAACAAACCTTCGATTTGGTGAAACATAGGTGAATGAGTTGCATCATCATCACGCCGATAAACTTTACCTGGTACAATAATTTTAACTGGCAACTGGGGAGCCAATTTTTCCATAGTTCTAACTTGTACCGGCGAAGTATGAGTTCTTAATACTATTTCATCCGATATGTAAAAAGAATCCTGCATATCCCTGGCTGGGTGTTCTTTAGGAATATTTAAGGCCTCAAAATTGTAATAATCTAACTCCACCTCCGGCCCTTCTGCAACCGAAAAGCCCATACCAATAAAAATATCCTTAATTTCATCAGCCATGGTAGTTAAAGGGTGTTTATTCCCGAAAATTAACGGTAATCCCGGCAAAGTAACATCAATCGCCTCATTAGCTAATTTAAAATCTAAATCCCGGGTTTTTATTTCTTGTTCCTTTAATTCCATTAATGATTCAAGCTTATTTTTAAACTGATTAGCCACTTTGCCTACTTCACCTTTTAATTCAGCAGGTAAATCTTTAAGCCCTCTTAGAAGCAGGGTCATTTCCCCCTTACGGCCTAATACTTTTACTTTAAACTCATTTAAGTCATGCATAGAGTTAATCGACTGCAATTCTTTTTCAGCCGCCTCTTTTATTATGCTTAACTTTTCTAACATCCACTTCACTCCTTATACAGAAAAATAATAAAACTTTCCTCCCCACAGGGACGAAAGTTCTTAATAACGCTTCCGCGGTACCACCCTAATTAGTTTGGTATTAAAACCAACTCACTTAAAACGCCTATAACGGTGACTACCGGCTAGACCTACTGCTATTTCAGCCCGCAACTTCCAGGTGAATTCACTTACCTTCCCCTAACTGTACTTTCAGTCTATGATACAGCTTCCCTGTAAGCTTATAAGTAAGTTACTAATCCTGTTCTTAGTCTTTTAAAATATTATTGGGTAATAATTAATTTATAAAGAAGATAATAAGTAATGCAACCAGATTGTTCAAAAAGCCGCCATAGATTTTCCGCATCATTAAACATGCTTGGTCCACCTTTCCCCAAAGAGTAGCCCTACTAAGGTAATTATAGCATATTGTTATAATTACTAACAATATACCTAACAGTCTTTTTGCTTTCTTACTTCGCTTAGAATTATACCACAGGCTACTCCAGCATTCAATGAGTCAACCCTAGGATTTATTGGAATTGAAATTAAAGCATTACTTATCTGACCTATCTCCTGGCTAATACCATGCGCTTCATTACCGATGGTAATGATTGAAGGCCTGGTATAATCACATTCGCAGTAACAAATTGGAGCCTTTATAGCAGTACTTATTAATTGAAAACCTGATTTTTGCAAGTCTTCAATATCACTTATTGTAATATTTTCTATAATGGGAAGATTAAAAATCCCCCCCATACTTGAACGCACCGCTTTAGGACTAAAAGGGTCTACACACCCTTTAGTTAATAGTATTCCTCCCGCATCAAAAGCCCACGCCGTCCTCATAATAGTACCCATATTGCCTGGATCGGCAACCCCGTCTAATAAGACTAATAACGAATTATCCTTAATTAAATCGTCCAGTCGCCTATAGGGCTTTTCAACTACCGCCACTATGCCTTGGGGAGTTTCGGTATCACTTATTTCTTGCATAAGCTTATGGTTTACCAGAAATACCTGACCGCTAATTTGCGGTAATTCTAGATGTTCAATGGATTCATCAATTAAGACATACTTAATAACCGCAGGAGAAAAGGCTAGTGCTTCCTCCAGCATTTTTAGTCCTTCGACTAAAAATATGCCTCCTGATTCCCTGTATTTTCGTTGTTTAAGTTTAAAACATTCCTTTATATATCGGTTATCCCGTGATGAAATTACTTTCATTGTTTATCTGCATCCTTAATTACAAAAAAGTATGGCTAATATTAACCATACTTTTAATACTTTTAACTAAATAAATTTACTTAACATTTTGTTTAGCTAATTCAGCTAAATCTTTAAAACCTTGAGGGTCAGTAATAGCTAAGTCAGCTAACACCTTACGGTTTACATCAACACCAGCTACTTTAAGCCCATGTACTAATCTGCTGTAACTAGTACCATTTTCTCTGGCCGCCGCATTAATTCTAGCAATCCATAGTTTTCTGAACTCTCTTTTTTTAAGTTTTCTATGAATATAGGCATAATTGCCGGATTTCATTACTTGCTGATTAGCAACCCGGTATAATTTGGATTTACTACCCCTATAACCTTTAGCTGCTTTAAGTATTTTTTTATGTCTTTTATGTGAAGCAACTCCACGTTTAATTCTAGGCATGACTTAAACCTCCTTTAATATAAAAAGCTTAGTAAGGAATTAGCTTGCTAATTCTTTTAGTTTCTTGTTCACTTACTAACCCGGATTGACGAAGATTTCTTTTTCTTTTCGGGGACTTACCACCTAGTAAGTGACTGGCATAAGCTTTAGATCTTTTAATTTTACCATTAGCAGTTTTCTTAAATCTTTTCGCTGCTCCACGGTGGGATTTCATTTTAGGCATTATGCTTCCTCCTTCTTGTCGGTATCTATTTTTGGTACCAGAACCATTACCATATTTTTTCCTTCAACTTTAGGCTGTTTCTCTATAGTTGATACATCGGCTAAAACTTCAGCAAATTTATAAGAAAGTTTTTCCGCTATTTCGGGATGGGTAATCTGTCTACCCCTAAACATAATAGTAACCTTTAGTTTATCTCCGGCATCAAGAAACTTCCGGCCGTTTTTAGCTTTAGTTTGCAAATCGTGTTCATCAATATTAGGCCGCATTTTAATTTCTTTAATTGATATAACCTTTTGTTTTTTGCGAGCTTCCTTTTCCCTTTTGCCTTGTTCGAACTTGAATTTACCAAAATCCATCAAACGGCATACCGGGGGTTTAGCTGAAGGTGCTACTTCAACTAAATCCAGACCTTTTTGTAATGCCATATCAAGAGCTTCCCCTATGGAAACAATACCTAGTTGTTCACCAGTATCGCTGACCAACCTTACCTCTTTAGTCCGGATCTCCTCATTAACTCTCCAATCCTTGCTGATAAGAAGTTCACCTCCTATAATAGTAAAAAAGCGAGTTCCTTTTTAGAAACTCGCTTACATAACTAAATAAACACCTAATAAATATATTAGTAAATAATCCTAAATATCAATTAGCTTAGTTATATATACCTTACGAACATGATGTTGTAAGGTGAGAAGCGCAGCTCCTACTTAATCCATTGAGTATAATAGCATATAAAAATTATATATGCAAGAAAAATCAGTTAGTTTAATTAATAAAAATTGATTTCCTCCCTTTTCCCTAAATAGATTAACTGTTACCAATCATTA
>CAZYLY010000015.1:0-20438 GCA_964648825.1 uncultured Syntrophomonadaceae bacterium | reverse complement strand
TTTTGGGCCATTTTTTAATTATAATTTGGATACTTTTTTACTTGACACATGCACCAGGTTGGAAACGGCTTGGTGTTTTTTAAACTCATTTTGCATATGATAATCAGCATAAACTTGACGTACGTTATAGCGTACGTTATAATAGCCTAAAGGGAGATGATTGCAATGAACGCCATTAGTGCAACAAAGGCAAGAGAAAATTTATATCAACTAATATCTGATGTTAATGCTGATAATAATGCGGTTATTATTACTAATAATCGGGGGAAAAATGCAGTAATTGTATCAGAAGACAATTGGAATGCAGTACAGGAAACCCTATATATAATGTCAGTACCAGACTTGGCCGAATCAATCATTGAAGGAGGTAAAGAGGCCATTGAAGATTGTTTAGGAGAGGACGAGGTGGATTGGTAAATGTACCGCATTGTATATACAAAACAAGCCGGAAAGGATATTATACTTCTTAAAGCATCTGGCTTAACAAAGCAAGCCCAGGAATTGATTGAAATTATTAGGGTTAATCCATTTAAAAATCCGCCTATTTACGAAAGTTTAGTTGGTAATTTAGATGGATTTTATTCAAGAAGGATCAATATTAAACATAGGCTGGTTTATAAAGTTTACGGCGAGAAGATACAAATTGATGGGGTTGAGTATGAAGGAACTGTAAAAATCGTTCGCATGTGGACCCATTACGAGGGTATAAAATAAGGTTTATAAATTAGCATATCAATTATTGGAAGCGTTATCCTATGTATTTTTTTACATAGGATTTTATTTTGGGGTGGGCTATTTTTTAGATTAGCACAAACAATCGTAGAATTATTTTAAAAATCGTTAATTATATGGATATTATACTAGAATATGCTATCAATGCCGACTACAGTCAATTTAGAAACTATAGGCTAAACCACCATATATGCTGGAAATGAAGACATGTAGTTATGGCACTACAGTTACAGGTCTGAGACCACTGAAAAAGTAGTTTTTGCCTGTCATTCTGAACGATAGTGAAGAATCTATTTGCCTTAATTCCCAATATTATCGACTCCCTAAAAAGATCCTTCGTCACTATGGTTTCACAGGATGTCATTTAGGGCACTTTTTCAGTGGTAGTACAGAAATACCCCTTTCAATATTAACTGCAATGGTTGGGGCACCATCTTTTGCTTATTTACTAAAACGTTCGGGTGGTCAGTGGCCAGATAATGCGCTGCTGCTTGGGCGTGGGGGCAAATATATTTATGGGTCTAATCTTGCGAAATAGAGGTAAAAAAGGAGGAAAGGTAGAATTATCTATTATCAAAATTATTTCCTGAATGTGGGTTGGAAGACCTAAAAATCAGTATTAACATTCGAAATGGTATGGGTGTAAATCCTTCCTGGGAGGGCTATATATGGCAATAGGGAGCAGTATTAGGGGTAAATTTATTATTATGGTTTTAGCTATTTGTTTAAGCTGCCTATTGGTAGTATCCGTCATTAGCTATCTCCTGGCATATAATATTGTTAAGGAACAAACTAATCAAGGTGCTAGTGAAGTTGTAGCCCATAAAGCCAGCCAAATAAATAACTGGTTTGAAGAACAAGGGCAAGCAATTAATAGTATGGCACATGATATTGAGATAAACGGTAATTTTTCGGATGAATACCTGGCTAATTTTTTACTAAGAAAATTCGAGCGTCAAGAGGATAAGGTTCTAGATTATTATATTGGTTTTGCCGACCCGGGGCGCGCAATGGTTTCAGCAACGGGGTGGATTCCGCCGCCTGATTATGATGTAACCGACCGTGAGTGGTATAAAGAAGCGTTGGAAGCTGATAAATTGATTTTTATTACCCCTTATTTAGATGCAGACAGCGGGCAGATGGTTATTACTCTGGCAGAGCCCTTATGGGATGAGGAACAGTTGGTAGGGGTAATAGCTGCAGATATTTTGCTAACTGAGATTATTAAGTTAGCCCATACGGTGCAGGTTAAGGAAGCGAGCTATGTTTTCCTTCTAGATGAAAAGCATAGTATTATAACTCATCCAGAACCGATTCTTCTGCCTACAGCGGAAAGAACGGTAAATATAGCTTATATTATGGAGGGTAAGTTTAAGCCGCTTATTGAGGTAATCGAAAATGGTAGTTATAACATTATTGAGCTAAAAGATTATGACCAGATTAAAAGATATTTTATTTTAAGTAATGTAGAAGTAGCGAACTGGACTTTTGGGGTGGCTATTCCCCGCAGTGAGTATCTTAAGCCATTAAATACGCTTCTTATCGGCTTTGGGATAGCTTTTGCTATTTCTCTTATAATGGGTATCATAATTATTTTGCCTGTAATTCGAAGTCTGTTAAAACCAGTATTACAACTTAATAAAGCGGTTAGTAGCTTTGCTGCTATGGACTTTACGGCTCGTTCGCAAGTTTCTTCTCAAGATGAAGTGGGTAAATTAAGTGATAATTTTAATCACATGGCTGATATTATTCAAGAATATAATCAAAAGCTAGAGCAAAAGGTTGTAGAGAGGACGGCAGCTATTAGTAATTTATTAAATAATGCCGGACAAGGGTTTCTCTCATTTGGAGCCGATTTTATTATTGACGCAGAGTATAGTATGGAATGTGAAGAGATTTTTGAACAAGAAATTGCGGGTAAGCGCTTTATGGATTTAATTTTTCCTAATGGCGAAGAAGAAAAGTTATTTATGGAAAACGTTCTAGCTTCTATTATGCGGGATAGCGATGAATTGCGTCGGGAGGTCTACTTTTCCCTGCTGCCCACGGAGCTAATTATAAATAAGAAGCATATATCGATAGAATATAAGTTAATTATTAACCCTTTTGAAGCTAATAATATTAAGATTATGATAATCTTAACTGATATTACTGAACAGCGGCACTTAGAACAGCAAATGGAAAAGGAAGGCCAGCTGTTAAAAATGGTAGTCAAGGTGGTAGCCCATAATAATGATTTTAAGGAATATTGTTATGATTTCCGTAATTTTAGTATTAATTATGTCGGGGAGTTGTTGGAAAGTAATCACTCGCGGGAGGAAGTCTTCAATGAAATATATAGGAAATTACATACTTTAAAAGGTGGTTTTGCCCAGTTAGAGATGAGTAATTTAGTAGAAAAGCTTCACCAGTTTGAATCCCAACTGGCAGATAACCAAGAGGATTTAATGCAAATGTCTGCCCAGGAGCTTAAAGAGTATTTTGCCTTATTAAATATGTCTGATTGGTTGGAAGATGATTTTGTGTTTTTGCGGGAAATATTAGGGGAGCAGTTCTTTGAACAAGATAATATTATCGCAGTTGATGAAAGTAAGCTAGCGGAAATTAACCGAAAAATAGTTGCTACTTTATCACCTTGGGAATGTAAGATGCTACTACCCGATTTGAAGCAACTTATGTATAAGCCTTTTAGGGATTTATTAAAATCTTACCCTGAAACAGTAGCGCGGTTGGGGGAAAAGCTTAATAAATTATTATTACCGATGTATATAACCGGCGGCGAGGGACTGGTCGATACCGAAAAATACAGGGATTTTACTAAAAGCCTGGTCCATGTTTTTCGTAATAGTGTTGACCATGGTATAGAAACACCCGAGGAAAGGGCGGCTAATGGCAAAAGTGAATGTGGTGCTATAAGCTGTGATATTTCGCATAATGAGTCAGGCATTACTATAACTATTGCCGATGACGGTAAGGGGATAGATGTACAGAAGCTTAAGGAAAAAGCCCTTCAAAGTGATATATATGAAAAGGAAATTATAGCTGGCTTTTCTGATGAAGAAGCATTACATCTTATATTTGCAGATAAACTAAGCTGTTTGGAGGAAATTAATACTATCTCGGGGCGTGGAATTGGTTTAGCGGCAGTAATGGGAGAACTAGATAAATTAAGGGGAACGGTAGATATTTCCAGTCAAATAGGGCAAGGGACAATTTTTACTTTCTATCTGCCTAATTTAGATAGTAATAAAGTATTTAGCATTACTGCTAATGATATTATTAAACCTTTGTTAGATACGATGCAAAATTATTTTAGGCAAGATTTAGGCGAGGAACTTAAGCATTGTTCCGCTACAGAAAATAAAGACCGCTTACCCTTGTATAAAACTACAGCTATATCTAACATTAAGGGTATTGTGCGTAGTAGCTTTATCTTGAGTGTTGACGAAAGTTTAGGCCATGAGTTAGTTCATAAAATGATTTTAGATGATATCGAGCCAGGAACTGAAGACATATATGTAGAAGATGTTCTGGCTGAATGTGCTAATATTATTCTAGGCAATTCCATAGAGTGTTTTCCAGAAGTACAAGAATTAATAATGTTTGAAGCCCCAGTAACGATTTCTTCGCAATCGACAGCGATTAAATATATTAATGCTATTATTTGGACTGGTGATATGATATATACTAGCGGCAAAGCTAGTGTAAGTATAATAATTCATGAATAGTTGTATTATTAAGGTGTGACCGTATATTTGTGGGGGGTTTATTAATGGCGAGGATACTAGTGGTAGATGATTCTTCGATTGTGCGGCGTAACTTAAAAACTATATTGCTCAGAGGGGGGCACCACGTAGTGGCTGAGGCGGAAAATGGGATGCAAGCCATTTCCGAATATGAAAGACATAATCCAGATCTGATAACTATGGATATTACCATGCCGCTTATGGATGGGGTACAGGCAGTAAAAAAGATTGTGAATACTTATCCTCAGGCTAAGATAATAATGGTTAGTGCGATTGATCAGAAAAGTATGGTTTTAGCAGCTCTTCAAAATGGGGCTAAACATTATATTCTTAAACCTTTTGATCCAGAGAAGGTTATAGCTTCTGTTGAGGCAGTGTTAAAAATCTAATTAACTGCATATATAAGAATTAATATCCTATAAGCCTGCAGGAGGTAGTTCTTGGTGAAAGTTATTTTTTTCCCCCGGCAAAAAAGTACGGTAATTATTGTCGGGGTTTTAATGTTTTGCCTATGTTTATCCCTAATTATTACTTCTAATGTTAAAGAAATGAGAGTTATGTCTTATGCGGTAGCCAACAAAGTTATTGTAATTGACCCCGGACATGGGGGTACTGATTCGGGGGCAGTACGGGGTAAAATAGTGGAAAAGGATATAACCTTGAGTATCAGCCAAAAATTAGCGCAGGAATTAAGTCAAGCGGGGGCGGCCGTAATAATGATTAGAAATAGTGATACAGATATGATGCCAGAAGGACAAAAATTTCATAAAAGGGAAGACTTGAAGGTAAGGGTGCAGAAAGCTAATGAAAGCGATGCTGATTTATATATTAGTATTCATACTAATGCTGACCCTAATCCTCGTTGGTTTGGGGCGCAGACTTTTTATAATTCATCTAGTGAGGCCAGTAAGTTATTAGCGGAATCTATTCAGGGGGAATTGACTGAGATACTTGCTAATACTACCCGCAAGGCTTTACGGGGTGATTATTATGTTATGAACAATACTAAAATGCCAGCTGTTATAATAGAAGTTGGGTTTATTTCTAATCCTCGGGAAGGGGAACTCTTAAAGAAGGATGATTATCAGAAGAAAGTAGCTTATGCTATTTTTTCCGGGATAGCTAAATATCAGGGGGAGTAGGGTATTTAGTTTACGAAGTAGTATATAATGAAGAAAAAAGTGGGGAGAGGATATTTATGGCAAAGGTTGTTTTTTACTGTGTTACTTCATGAAGTACTTGTAAAAAAGCCAAGGCGTGGCTGGAGCATAATGAGATAAATTTCGATTATTATGATTTGCTAAAAGAACCGATAAATAAAAGCGTGTTTAAGGATATTGCTAAACAGGCTGGAGTTGAGGTTATTGATCTAGTTAATACTAGGAGTCAAGTTTATAAAAAATTAGGTTTAGATGTGAATAATATGAGTGAAGCTGAAGCGATACAGTATATGGCAGACAATCCTCGTATTATGAAAAGACCGATAGTTACAGGTGGAAAATCTGTTTTATTTGCTTTTAAAGAAGCCGAATATGGGGCTAATCTATTGAAATAATCAGTTTTAGGTGGTGGGAAGGATGCAGATGCAGCTTGTTAAGCTGGGAATTACGAATTGTTATCTTATTCAAGGTAGCCAAGGCTACATATTAGTCGATACGGGCAGTTTAAGAAAAGGTAATGTTTTTAGAAGGAAGCTGAAGCGTTTAGGGATAAGCCCCACTGATATTAAGTTGATTATTATTACTCATGCTCATTATGACCATGTCGGTAGTCTGGCCGTTATTAAGGCAATGTGCGGATGTCCAGTGGCGATAAGCCCGGAAGAAGGGAATATTACTAGAGAAGGTCTAGTCGTAATTCCTCCGGGGACTAATCCAGTAGGCAAGTTAGTCAGCTTCATCGGCAATAATTCTAAATGGTTTTTACGTTTTCCCAAATGTGAAGTGGAATATTTAATCAGCGAGGAATTTTCTTTAAATGAATATGGAATAGAAGGTCGGATAGTTCCTACTCCCGGACATACCCCAGGCTCTCTATCGGTGCTTTTAGATAGCGGGGAAGCGATGGTGGGGGATTTAGCTATGAATATACCGACAGGTAAAATATATCCTGTTTTTGCCCAACAACCCAGGGAAGTTTATATTTCCTGGCAGAAACTAATAGCCCAGGGGGTAGAGCGTATCTATCCAGCGCATGGGGCAGCGTTTGCCATCGAGAGAATGGAGAATAGGCTGCAATGTGGCAGTAGCTGAATATTTAAGAAAGCTTATGGGCGCATATTTATGCACTCTAATTAGTAGGAAGTTGTATATATCGTAAATTTAAATCTCCCTTACGGGGGATTTTTTTGTGGGCGGTAAGAAGAAAGAGGATGCATAATGGATGTATAAATATGCAGAAAAAAACGAAATTGACCTTATTAAATATATAAACCGACAGGAATATTACTAGGCTGCATGGACTAGCGTTGTCGTTGGGGATACGTTTACTTAAAATTTCTGTTGCAAAAATATACACGTGAATGTATAATTATCACATATTATTTATCATGTTTTACAGAAATGAGGTCTAAGCCGATGTTTAAGGTTGGTATTGTAGGGGATGGTTACACTGCTGCGGATTTGTTAAGACTAATGGCGAACCATCCTTACCTAAAAGCAGTATGTATTTTTTCTACGGAGAATATTGGACGTAGGATAGATGAGGTTTATCCGCATTTAAGGGGCTTTAGTAATTTAGTATGCCAGGCAGGAGATTGGGATTTAGTGCGGAGCGAATGTAATGCAGTTTTCTTAGCCTTGCCGCATGGTTTATCAGTTCCTATAGTTAAGGAATTTTTGCCTAAAGGGATAAAATGTGTAGATTTAGGCGCCGATTTCAGGCTTAAGGATGCGAAACTTTATGAGAAGCATTACGAATTACACCATGAAGCACCTAATTTACTTAATGATGCAGTTTACGGCATTCCAGAATTATATCGAAAAGATATTAAAAAAGCGCAGTTAATTGCTAATCCGGGTTGTTTTCCTACAGGTGCTATTTTGCCTTTAGCGCCTTTATTAAGGTCAGGAATTATTGAAACTACAGGAATAATTATCGATTCTAAAACTGGTGTATCCGGGGCTGGAAAATCTCCCCGCCCAGGTAGTATGTTTTGCGATGTAAATGAGGGTATTAAAGCTTACGGAGTTGGCACTCATAGACATAGCCCAGAAATTGCCCAAGAGTTAAGTCAGGCAGCGGGAATGTCGGTTAATATAATTTTTACTCCCCATTTAGTACCGATGAATCGGGGAATTCTAACTACATCTTATAGCAGACTTAAGACTGGATTTAAGGCTAATCAAGTGCAGGAAGCGTTACGGGATTTTTATGCTAAGGAGAGGTTTATAAGGATTTTACCTGCGGGAGTGATGCCTAATACTAAATGGGTTTACGGAAGTAATTTTGTAGATATCGGGGTTTATGCTGATGAGGAAAGCGGGAATGTGGTTTTAGTTTCCTCGATAGATAATTTAGTTAAAGGTGCCTCCGGGCAGGCGGTGCAGAATCTGAATGTGATGTTGGGGATAGAGGAAAACACCGGCCTAGATTTCGCGGGGATCTACCCGTAATATGTCATGGGGACGGGGGTATTGACACACTTTTGATTAGTCTTTGAAGGACACTTAAAAAATGAAGGGATAGATAGTAATGCGGGTTATAGATGGTTCGATTACGGCTCCCCAAGGCTTTTTAGCTATGGGAGTATTTGCAGAGATAAAGAAGAAGGATAAGAAGGATATAGCAGTTATATATTCTAAAAAACCTTGCACAGCGGCGGGAGTTTTTACTACTAATGTAGTGCGGGCGGCTTGTGTAGATATTTCGCGGCAGCATTTAGCAGATAAAATGGCTCAAGCTATAGTTGTTAATAGTGGTAATGCTAATGCTTGTACAGGTGAACAGGGGGTAGATGATACTTTAGCAATGGCTAAGATAACTGCAGAACAGTTAAATATTAAACCTGCAGATGTTTTAGTTGCTTCCACCGGAGTAATTGGTGTTAGTATGCCCATGGATAAGATTAAAGCCGGAATTATTGAGGCGGCGAATAATTTATCTGCTGATGGCTCACACTGCGCAGCTTTAGCCATTATGACTACTGATTTAAAGGCGAAGGAAATAGCGGTAGAAGTAGAAATCCAAGGCAAACCGGTACGTATCGGCGGTATAGCCAAAGGTTCAGGCATGATTCATCCTAATATGGCGACGATGTTAGCTTTTATCACAACAGATGCTGCCATAAGCAGCGAATGTTTAGAAAAACTTTTACAAGCCTCGGTAAATCAATCATATAACATGATTAGTGTAGACCGGGATACTTCTACTAATGACATGGCGATAGTTTTAGCTAACGGGATGGCGGGTAATGAGCTAATTGATGATGATACTTCGGCAGAATACCAAATACTTAATGACGCCTTTACTTATATTAATACTTACTTAGCGAAAATGATTGCCCGTGATGGGGAGGGGGCTACTCGTCTCATTGAAGTTCGGGTAGTTAATGCCCCTAATGATAAGGAGGCCAGACTAATCGCGCGTTCTATAACTAGTTCTAATCTGACGAAAGCGGCCGTTTTTGGCGAAGATGCTAACTGGGGGCGGATTTTAGCCGCGGCTGGTTATTCGGGAGCTCCTTTTGACCCTTATCAAGTAGATATTTTTCTAGGAGCCGAACAGATGGCTAAAAACGGTATGGGGCTAGAGTTTGACGAAGATAAAGCCCGCGCCGAGTTGCAAAAGGAAACTGTGGTTATAACAGTGGATTTAAAGACTGGGGATAAGGAAGCTACCGCTTGGGGCTGTGATTTATCGTATGATTATGTCCGCATCAACGCTGCCTACAGAACTTAACTGTAGAATTTTGAATTATAAATTTTTAAATTATGAATTTTGAATTAAAAGTTAGCAATTAAGAATTCCAACGGAAAAGGGGGAGAGGGTAATGTTATCACCATTGCAAAAGGCGGAAATTCTAGTAGAAGCCTTGCCTTATATAAAAGAATT
This sequence comes from uncultured Syntrophomonadaceae bacterium, assembly GCA_964648825.1. GTDB lineage: Bacteria > Bacillota > Syntrophomonadia > Syntrophomonadales > Syntrophomonadaceae > JAAYRQ01. The sequence continues at coordinate 10,908 of CAZYLY010000015.1, read as the reverse complement.
TTACGGGAAACGGGTAGTAATAAAATACGGCGGAGCCGCTATGAAGGATTGCGAGTTAAAAGAAAAGGTTATGCAAGATATTGTACTGATGAAATATGTAGGTATGCATCCTATTGTAGTTCATGGGGGCGGCCCCGAAATTAATAAGCTTTTAGCTAGACTAGATATTAAGAGTGATTTTATAGATGGTTTAAGAGTAACTGATAAAGAAACCATGGAAGTAGTAGAAATGGTATTAGGGGGCAAGGTAAATAAAGAGATAGTAGCAGGACTAGAAGCTAGGGGGGGGAAAGCCGTAGGCTTATCTGGCAAAGACGGGGGCTTGATTAGGGCACAACCAGCTGATGCTACTGGGCTGATGGGTTTCACCGGTGAAGTGCAAAGCATCAATCCTCAGCTTATCGAAACTGTAATTGAAAATGGCTATATACCTGTTATTGCCCCGATTGGTATGGATGATGCCGGGCAGAGTTATAATATTAATGCCGATTTAGTCGCGGCCGCTATAGCAGTAGCCTTAAATGCGGATAAACTAGTATTACTAACGGATGTTCCGGGTTTATTGCAGGATGCTAAGGATAACGATTCTTTAATTTCAATCCTTAAAGTTAGCGAGGTCGATAATTATATTTCTAACGGGGTAATTGCCGGGGGCATGGTACCTAAGGTGAAATGCTGTGTAGAATCGGTAACCGGCGGGGTTGGCAGGACGCATATTATTGATGGGCGGGTAGCCCATGCCATTTTGCTAGAGATATTTACTAATAAAGGAATTGGTACCATGGTGGTGGATGAATAGAAAGGAATAACTAAAATGACTAATAAGGATTATATGGAAAAGGGTCAGACTTATGTCATGAATACTTATGGACGTTTTCCCCTGGCATTAGTTAAAGGCCAGGGTACCTACGTCTGGGATGCTAATAATAAACAATATCTTGATTTTGTCAGTGGTATTGCAGTTTGTTCCTTAGGACATTGTAATGATGAGCTAGTTGCAGTTATTAAGGAACAGGCTAATAATTTGTGGCATGTATCTAATTTATATTGGAATCAGCCCCAGGTAGATTTAGCCGAAAAGTTAGTTACTGCTTCGGGATTAGGCCAAACGTTTTTTTGTAATAGCGGCGCTGAAGCTAATGAAGCAGCTATAAAGTTAGTGCGTAAATATTTTTATCGTAAAAACCAAGCTGGACGTTATCAAATTATTGCCTTTAAAAACTCTTTTCATGGTCGAACTACGGGAGCCTTAGCTGCTACTGGTCAAGAAAAGTATCATGAAGGATTTAAACCGCTGTTAGACGGGTTTCTATATGCAGATTATAATGATTTGGCTTCTGTAGAAAAGCTTATTTCTGAACATACTGCGGCCGTTATAGTTGAACCTATCCAAGGCGAAGGGGGGATTAAACCCGCGGAGTTAGAATTTCTACGCGGACTTAGAAGCTTATGTGACCAGGAAGGAATTATATTGATTTTTGATGAAGTGCAAACGGGGCTAGGGCGAACCGGGAGATTGTTTGCTTATGAACATTATGGAGTAAAACCGGATATTTTGACTTTAGCTAAAGCTTTAGGGGGAGGAATTCCTATCGGAGCTATGTTAGCTAGTGATGAAATAGCCGCCGGCTTCGCCCCGGGAGATCATGCGTCTACTTTCGGGGGTAATCCTTTGGTAACTGCAGTGGCAAATAAGGTAGTAGATATTATTAAGCCAGCCGAGTTTTTGGAAAATGTTAATAAAATGGGAACTTTGTTAGCGGAAATGCTTGAAGATATAATGGATAGCCGGGTAGTGGGAATCAGAGGCCGGGGGCTTATAATCGGGGTGGAGTTTAAGACGGAGATTAAAGATTTAATTGCCCTATGTGTAGAAAAAGGTTTACTGCTAGTGGGTGCCGGAACTCATGTAGTACGATTTGTACCGCCGCTAAATGTTAATGAAATAGAGATAAAAAAGGCGGTCGGGATATTTAAGGAAGCCTTAAAGGCATGGAGTTAGGAGATTCAAAAAGGAGGGATTATTAGGATGATTAATGATAGTTTACGGGGACGAGATTTTATAAGTATTCATGATTTTAGTAGTGAGGAAATTAAATATATTTTACAGGTAAGTCATGGACTTAAGAAAATGCAGAAAAGTGCTATTCCCCATAATTATTTATCTGGTAAAACTTTAGGGATGATTTTTCAAAAGGCTTCGACTAGGACTAGAGTAGCTTTTGAAGTGGGGATGTATCAGTTAGGCGGTCAGGCCTTATTTTTAAACCCGCGGGATATCCAGCTAGGGCGGGGGGAAACTATTAAGGATACCGCTTTAGTTTTAAGCAGAATGGTAGACGGTATTATGATTAGAACTTTTGACCATGGAGATGTTGTTGAATTAGCTAAATGGGCTGATATACCTATCATCAACGGCTTGACGGATTTATTGCATCCTACCCAGATTATCGCTGATTTAATGACGATAGAAGAACATAAAGGACGTTTACAAGGCTTGAAATGGGTCTATGTAGGTGATGGTAATAATGTAGCTCATTCGATATTATTCGGCGGGGCGAAAGTTGGTATGGATATAGTAATAGCTTGTCCAGAAGGTTTTGAACCTGATGCAGAAGTATTAAGGTTAGCAAAGGAGGATGCAAAGCTTACTGGTGCCACCATAGCGGTAATCCATGATCCAAAGGACGCTTGCCAAGGTGCAGATATTATCTATACAGATGTATGGGCAAGTATGGGGCAAGAAGCTGAGGCGGAAGATAAAGAAAGACTTTTTGCCAAATATCAAGTTAATCAAGAGCTTATGAGCTATGCAGCTAATGATGCCTTAGTATTACATTGTTTACCCGCCAAAAGGGGCAAAGAAATAACTAGTGAAGTAATAGACGGGCCTCAATCGGTGGTATTTGACGAAGCCGAAAATCGCCTCCACGCTCACAAAGCTATAATGGCAGTTACGATGTAAGCGGTGGAGTGTGTCAAAACCCCCGTCCCCATGACATAGAATTTTTTTAGATAACATCTTGCCAGCTACATATTGTTGTCCTATAATAAACATACTGAATATAGTAGATGAAATTTTCATAACCACTATATATTGTGTTTTTAAGGAGGATAAAGGTGTATGGATATTAGTAAAATTAAGAAGCGGGATGGGCGTGTAGTACCATTTGAAAAAGAAAAAATTACTAAAGCTATTTGGAAAGCAGCTCAAGCCGTAGGCGGAAAAGATTATTCTACTGCACTCGAACTTACTGATAAGGTAGTAGAGATTGCTGAGTATGTTGATGAGGATGAAATTGCTACTGTTGAGGGTATCCAAGACTTAGTAGAAAAAGTTTTAGTTAAGCATGGGCACTATAAAACTGCTAAAGCTTACATATTATATCGTAAGCAGCATGAAGATCTAAGAGCCGCTAACCAACTATTTTTTAATAATAAATTAATCGGGGATTATTTAGAGAAAAATGATTGGCGGATTAAAGAGAATTCTAATATGACTTATTCTTTGCAAGGAATGAATTTTCATATTTCTTCCTTGATAGTTTCCCAATATTGGCTTAATCAAATATATCCCCCTAATGTTTGTGATGCTCATGATGGTGGAGATTTCCATATACATGACTTAGGGATTTTAGGCGTTTATTGTGTAGGTTGGGATATTAGAGATTTGCTGATGGAAGGTTTTAAGGGAGTACGGGGTAAGACCGCTAGTAAGCCGGCTAAACATTTTCGTTCCATTTTAGGGCAAATAGTTAATTTCTTCTTCACTTTACAAGGTGAGGCGGCTGGTGCCCAGGCTTTCTCTAATTTTGATACTTTATTAGCACCTTTTATCCGTTATGATAAGCTTGATTATCGTCAAGTTAAACAATGTTTACAAGAATTTGTTTTTAATATGAATGTTCCTACTCGGGTAGGATTCCAGACCCCTTTTACTAATGTTACTTTAGACCTTAAGGTACCGGAATTTATGAAAAATGAGCCCGTGGTAATTGGGGGCAAATATACAGACGATGTTTATGGAAATTTCCAAGCGGAAATGGATATGTTCAACCAAGCATTTGCTGAGGTAATGATGGAAGGGGATGCGGAAGAACGTGTCTTTACTTTCCCTATTCCTACGTATAATATTACCGAAGATTTTGACTGGGATAATCCTAATTATGATAAGATTTGGGAAATGACGGCGAGATATGGCATTCCGTATTTCTCTAACTTTATCGGTTCCGATATGAGCCCGGAAGATGCTCGTAGTATGTGCTGCCGTCTACGCTTAGATAATAGGGAACTGCGTAAGCGCGGAGGCGGACTATTTGGGGCTAATCCCTTAACCGGCTCCATCGGGGTAGTTACTATCAATATGAGCCGTATAGGCTACTTAGCACAAGATAAAGCAGACTTTTACCACCGCCTAACTCTATTAATGGATATGGCCAAAGATAGTTTAGAAATTAAACGTAAGGTTTTAGAGAATCTAACTGAATCTGGATTATATCCTTATTCCCAATTTTATTTACGCGGCGTGAAAGAAGGTTTTGGTCAGTATTGGAAAAACCATTTTTCCACTATTGGTTTAATCGGAATGAATGAAGCATGCTTAAATTTTATGGGACAAGATATTGCTAGTGAAGCCGGACATGAATTTGCCTTAGAGGTTATGGAATTTATGCGTAACCGTTTAGGGGAATATCAAGAAGAAACAGATAACATCTATAACTTAGAAGCAACCCCGGCTGAAGGGGTTAGCTACAGTGTAGCCCGTAAGGATAAAAAAGCCTTTAAAGATATTATCGTAGCTAATGAAGCAGATTATAAAAATGGAGCCGAGCCTTATTACACCAACTCAACTCAGTTGCCAGTTTACTATACTGATGATTTATTTAATGCTCTGCAACTTCAGGATGACTTGCAGACTAAGTATACTGGAGGCACCGTATTCCACATTTTCTTAGGTGAATCAGTACCTTCGGTAGATTCGGCTAAGAAGTTAGTAAGCCGGGTATGTAATAAGTTTGGACTTCCTTACTTTACCTTGTCACCTACGTTTAGTATTTGTCCTTCACATGGCTATTTAAGCGGGAAAAAGAGTATCTGTCCTATATGTGAAGCGGAAGGTGAACAGACTGCTTGTGAAGTTTATTCCAGGGTAGTCGGTTACCTAAGACCAGTTGACCAATGGAATGCAGGCAAACAAGAGGAATTTCAGGGTAGAAAATTATTTGATAAGGCTATTAATTAAATGAAAATTGCAGGTCTTATGAAACAAACTTTAGTCGATTATCCTGGCGAAATCGCCGCAGTTATATTTACTCAAGGTTGTAATTTGAGGTGTCCGTTTTGCCATAACGGACACCTTGTTACCAAACCGGGTAAATTAGCTAATGAATATATGCCCGTGGAAGAGGTCCTGGAATTTCTAGATAAGCGGCAAGGCTTTTTAGATGCTTTAGTAATAACTGGTGGCGAACCAACTTTACACCACGATTTACCCGCCTTAATTAAACAAGTTAAAGAACTGGGCTATCTAGTGAAATTAGATACTAATGGAACTAATTCGGTGATGTTGGATTTCTTATTAAAAAATGCTTTAGTAGATTATGTAGCTATGGATATAAAAGCACCTCTGGAATTAAAGGCTTACCAAGCGGCTTGCGGTAATCTAAGCAGGGAAGATTTTTTTAATATTAGAAATAGTATTAACTTATTATTAAATGCAAAAATAAAAACTGAATTTCGCTCTACGGTGATTCCTGGTTTACATGCAGAAGAGGATATTGTGGAGATAGCACGCTATATAAAGGGTGCCAAGCTTTATTCTATCCAGCAGTTTAACCCCGAGGTGACTTTAGAGGTGCATTATGGAGCAGTAGTACCTTATGATAAAGAACAAATGCAAGCTATCGCTCTAAGATGCGAACCATATGTAGAAAAAGTTCGGGTAGTAAATTTATAAAAACAGGCCTTCCGTGAAAGGGAGGCTTTTTTTAATTTAAAGGTTATTTGAAGAAATTACTAAAAAGTTATTAATAAAGGTGGAAAAGTATAGCAAAAATAAAACACCTATGTTAAAATGATAACAACATGTACAATTTTTCTCCAATTTATTCTAGACAAAATAGCACACATCGCAATATATCTTTTTTTAACATTACGCCATAATTTAAAATGTTTTTCCAATCATTCTTTTTATATTCATAATTACTGTAAACGAATCATAGCATTTAATCGTTGGAGTGTATTAATTGTCTTTTAATTGATTAATGCCTTGTATTAATTTTCACAAACCTTACAAGGTATATTTTATGTTCTTTTAAAATAATGGAATTATTTTTAGTAAAAAGTATTACTCTTTTACTAAACTTATAAAAAAATAATAGGAGAAGGAGTTGTTGTTAATGAACAATGAGAAACTAAACCAAAACTTTGTAATGGCTGATAATATGGTAGAAAAATTTTGGGATATGTGGCTCGTGAGCTTAGGTAGTATGTCGTGGTCACAAGAGCAATTAGAAAGCATGGTGAAAAAGTACTTAGAACAAAGGAAAATTGCCCGCGAGGAAGCTACTAAAGTAGTAGAGGAATTAATGGGGCAAGTTAAGAAAAATCAAATGCAAATGCAAACTATGATGCAGGAAGCAGTAAAGGCCGCTTTTGAAAATGTGGACTTATCTAATTTCGATTACATGAACATGACTGCTAAAATTGATGAATTAGCTAAAAAGGTAGAAAAGCTCTAATAAATAAAGGAATTACGCGGTTACTGTAAGATAACGCTAACCGCGTTTTTTTAATTGAATATAGCTTGAATTGCTTTTGAAAGGAGCTAGCTTATATGTCGTCAGCTAAAAAAAACCATAACAAAGAAAATTTAAAGGAAGAAATTCATATTCCTGATTTTAGCGAAGCATGGAAAGAGATGTACTTTAAAACGGAAGCTGCATGGGCAGAAGCTTTTAAAGAGCTTATCAGCACCCAAACATTTGTCACCTTAATTAATAAAACCTTAGATCAAAACTTATCTAATGAAAAAGTTAACCGCCAGATTATGGACAAATATATGGAAATGAGCCCGGTTCCTTCTAAAAAAGATATCGCCAGGGTAGCCGAATTAGTAATTTCTTTAGAAGAAAAAATTGACGGGATGGAATTCCAGTTTAACCATGTGATGTCAAGTATGGCTGATAGTCTCCTTAAAATAGTAGATTATCAAGCTGGGGTTAAAGATGAGTTAGTTAATTTACGTAATGATTTTACTAAACTGGAAAAACAGATTGAAACCTTAAGCAAAAAAGATACTGTCCAAGAAAAAACCCCTAAGGCGGCAGCGGAAAAAGAACAGAAAACGACCAAGAAAAAGACTACCTCTACTAAAAAAACCGAGCAATAAAAGGAAATGGTTATATAAGAATCCGGGGAAAGGAGATTAGAATAGATGATTGAACATATTTACAGCGAATTAAAAATAGGTGACAAAGGTTATGTGGAAAAAACTATTACTGAAACGGATTTATATATTTTTGCCGGGGTAACAGGTGATTATAGTTGGCTGCATGTTAATGAAGTAAGAGCTGGGCAAGGACATTTTAAAACCCGCATAGTGCATGGAATGCTTCTAGCCGGATTAATCTCCAATGTAGTAGGTAATCAAATGCCGGGGGTAGGGACTATTTATGAAACGCAATGCTTAAGATTTATTAAACCCTGCTTTATTAATGATACGGTTAGAGCCCAAACCGAAGTATTAGAGTTAATGCCTTCCGGCCGGGTGAAGCTAAAAACTTCATGTTGTAATCAACACGGGGATATCTTAATTGAAGGTGAAGCTATTGTTATACCACCGCGCAAACATGTAATTAAAGAAGCAATGCCAGTATCTGAAACGGGGGAAGAATAGATGAGTAAAATACGCTTGGTGAGTGGTTCGGCTGATGAAGTAGGGGCAAGGTTACAGGAAAACTATGATCGCATGTTAGATAGTAGCCGAAGGTGGGCAGAAATCTTAACTTTTGATCCGGATCCCCAGACGGGTTTAACTCCGAAAGATATCGTGTGGAGAAAAAATAAAGCGAAATTATATCGTTATGTAAGCCCTAATGGAATTAAGCATAAAACGCCTTTACTAATGATTTATGCTTTAATTAACAAACCTTATATTCTAGACCTCATCCCTGGAATGAGCTTAGTTGAAGACTTAGCGGAGCAAGGTTTTGATGTATATATGTTAGACTGGGGAGAATGGAATTGGGAAGACCGACATCTAAGTTTTGGTGACTTAGTTGATGATTATATAACCCGGGCCGTCATTAAAGTTACGCAAATATCAAAAGTTAAGGAAGTTAGTCTGCTTGGTTACTGTATGGGAGGCACTATTACTACTATGTATGCAGCCCTCTACCCTAACCCGACGATTAAAAATATAATTTATTTAGCCGCCCCTATTGATTTTCATGAGGCAGGTTTATCTAGCGTCTGGTTAAAAGTACCGGATTTTGACCCGGATAGAGTAGCAGATACCTTTCAACTAATTCCCAAAGAATTTATAGATTTTGGGGTCAAAATGTTAAGACCAGTTAATAATTACTGGGGAACTTATACAAGATTATGGAAGTCTATTGATGAAGGCACACCTATTGCAGCCTGGAAAGCACTAAATAAATGGGTTAATGATAACTCTAACTTCCCAGGAGCGGCTTATCGCCAATGGATAAAGGATTTGTATCAAGGTAATAAGCTAGTTAAAAATGAATTATATATTAAGGGAAGATTAGTTGATATGTCAAGTATTAAGGCCAACCTATTAGTTATGGCGGGGGGCAATGACCATTTAGTATTGCCGCAGCAGACTAAAGCTATCTTAGATTATTCCTCCTCTACGGATAAAACTTACAAAGAGTTTCCAGTCGGACACGGAGGCTTAGTATTTGGTAGCTTTGCTAAAAGGGAATCATACCCAGTCATAAGCCAGTGGTTAGGAGAGCGTTCCTAAGAGATTAAGGATTTAATTGCTGGTTGATAAAGCGTGCTACCCTGCGGTCATGAAGTAGTTCGACATGATTAAGGGGTAAAGTAATTTTTTCTTGTAAAACGGCTCCTTGGCGGCACATACCGTCAGTATTTAAAACACTGTCGACAAAAATAATGCCGTCACTAGGAGCACCGCTAGTAGAGGGAACTATCCCTAAATAATTATTATCACCAGCTACAACTGAAAAAGTAATACCCGGTTCTAAGCCTTTTTGCTCTAGCTTGTGGACTAAATAACCACCATCAGCTAGAGCCGTTTTTATACCCTTGGAAGAGCTCATAAAACCGGTACCCCCGTAATAAGTAGTCCACCAATCTTGTTGGCTGACATCTAAGGGGAATTCTTCCACCCAAGGATATAACATTTGGCTTTGTCCGGGAAAGCTGCCATCGCTATAAATAGCACGGGAAGATGTATCAATATAATTACCTAAATATAATAACTTATGCCAGGCTATTACTCCATTACCGCTAGATAAGTAAATCATATAGCTAATGCTTGGGTTGCGAAAAGCATAATCAGTACCTAAGTTAGGAGTGCCGAGCATGATGTAATGCTCTACATCATCACGATAAGGTGTAGAAGCTAAGTTAGATAAGTAAATGCGGGCAGCAAAGCCCCCCTTACTATGAGCAATTAAATTAATTTTATTCGCTTTAGATAAAGATTTTATTTGTTCAATAGCATGAGCCAGTACTTCGGCTTGATGATAATTATCTCCATGAGAATGAGAAAAAGTCAGGGAAAATACCCGATAGCCTAAATATACTAAGCGTTGTTGTAAACCGGTAAATCCCAAATTATAGATGTTAGTATAAGAAGTAGCATCAAGCCCCGCTCCATGAATTAATAAGATTGGCGTTTTATGGGGATTACGGTCCCATCCTGGGGCAAGGTGTAATAAATAATTACTGGGAGGTGGTGTAGCTGTTTTAAAAGCAGCTATTAAAAAGGGGTCTAATTGTTCATTTACAAAACTAAACGAATGAGAAGCATCTGCTAGAGAATCTACCTTAAATAAAATAGTATTATCCCAGCTTTGATGCGTATTAGTTGCGTAAATTCTTAAATTATAAGACGAATTTTTATCTGCATCCATTAATTATACCTTCTAAAGATGTTTATTTTCTAATTTTAGCAAAAAAACACCTTAAAGTGTAGTAAACTAAAAAAAAAGTATTTAATAGGAGGTTTGCCACATTGAACATAAGTAAGCATTATGCGCTTAGGACTAGATATATGGAAATACTTAGGCAACTAAGCCGTCCCTATGCCTATTGGTCAACACCCAATTATATTATTTATGAACATCAAACCTTGCGCTTGAGGCATTTCCCTAATGAAGAAATGAGCGGAAAACGCCCTGTGTTAATATTGCCTCCCCAAGCTGGACATCACGGTAATATAGCTGATTATTCTGAAGACCAAAGCTTAGTTAGGGTGTTTCACCGCTATGGATTTGATGTATATGTCACCGAATGGCTGTCGGCTACCTCTGAGTATAAAAATCTAGGTATAGCTGACTATATACGTCTTACCGATGAAGCGATAGAAGAAATACGTAGGCGAACGGGATTATTTAAAATCCACCTGGTCGGGGAATGCCAAGGGGGCTGGCAATCTGCCGTCTACACCGCCCTATATCCAGAAAAAATCGCTAGCTTAGTTGTGGCAGCTTCCCCAATAGATGTGGAAGCCGTGTCTTCGCCGATGATTGAATATGCAGGGCTACCTATGTCATTCTTTCGTTATTTAGTTGCTACCGGGGGCGGTATAATGAAGGGACGCTTTATCCTTACTGGTTTTAAAAACATGCAGCCGGAAGAACACTATCTTAATAAATATAAACGCTTATGGCAACTACTGGAAGATGGTGATGA
>CAZYLY010000014.1:16699-21295 GCA_964648825.1 uncultured Syntrophomonadaceae bacterium | reverse complement strand
AGTAATGGTGCTTCCGTAGCAGTAAGTTATAATGGCAAATTAGCTAATAGTTCCAATAATATAACCTTAAATATTGGTTATGGTGAACCTAATAATTTTTTTGATCTCCAAAAAATAACTATGCAAAAACGCGGAAATGAATTCCAGGCTCATTTTACTGTACAAGCATCAGATAGAATTAATATGTATTTTGAAGATGCAAGAGGTAATAAAGACGATAATAATGGTTGTTATTATCAAGCCCCCATAGACTCCGAGAATCTTTCATACGGATAAACTAATCATGAAAACCCCAGTTTAAAAACTGGGGTTTTTTTGGTTACATAATTATTTGTTTTTCGAAATATTGTTTTATTAAACTTTCGAAAGGATATTTTTATTTTGTGAAGAATATAACAATAACAATTTATTTAAGAACGTGATGGAGGGGTTAATAATGAATGTTCCAACTTTAATGACATTTACGGATGCTTTTTACAGAACTTGTATCAAATTTCCTTCTAGACCAGCGCAAAAATTTAATTCCGAATTATACCATAATGATAATAATGGTAGCTTTACTTATGATGAATTACGGCAAAGGGTAGAAGGAATTGCCTGCGGTTTATTATCTTTAGGAATTAATAAAGGTGATATGGCAGCAATTATGTCTCCTAGTAGTCCTCATTGGACTCAAACTGACCTGGCTTTAGCTAGTATAGGAGCAATTAGTGTTACTATATACCCTACACTTTCAATGAATGAAGTAAGTTATATTGTTAATGATTCTCAAAGTAAAATAATATTTGTAGGAAGTAAGGAATTATACGAAAAGGTTAATGCTGATATTCTTAAAATGCCATCTTTGCAACATATTATTGTACTAGATTTAGCCTTTGAAGGTGATGGCAATTTTTCTTATGGATTAACCCAATTACTAGAAAGGGGCAAAAATTATAGTCAAACTAACTTTGCTATTTACGAAGCTGCCCGAAAAGATGTGACTTTAGATGATCCCCTAACTATATTATATACTTCGGGTACTACTGGTTTAGGCAAGGGGGTTGTTCTAACTAATCATAACCAAGCAACTAGAATGGTCGGCACCCTGGACTTCTTCGGCAAATACGAAATGACACCTACAGAAAATGATACTACTTTATGTTTTTTGCCTTTATCCCACGTTTTCGATCGGGGTTCTTGCCAAATTTTAGCCATATGGCAAGGCTCTTGTATTGCATATGCTGACTCACCAGCAACTTTAATGACAGATATGCAAAAATATAATCCTACCTGGATAAACTGTGTACCACGTTTATATGAAAAAATGTATATTACTATTAAACAACAAATGAGTGAAAGTCCAACTAAGGAAAGAATTTTTAATTGGGCACTAAAAATAGGGGAAGAAGCTCTACAATACCGCATGGATGAAAAAGGCAGAATTAACATGTCCCCTAATTTTGATTTACGTTCAAAATTGCCTTTAGGCTTACGCTTAAAATTTAGCCTGGCGGATAAACTTTTTGCAAAAATAAGAGCATTATTTGGTAGTAATTATAAACTATCTTTTTCAGCTAGCGCAGCTATAGCACCGGAATTATTAACTTTCTTTTATTCGGTTGGTATTGCAGTATGTGAAGGTTATGGTTCTACAGAAAGTTTTAATGCCGCCATACTAACCCCTCTAACTGCATGTAAGCCTGGAAAAATGGGCATTAATGCCAATGGAAGCAAATCCCGTATAGCTGCTGATGGTGAATTAGAGCTTTCCGCTGCTGGCATATTTAAAGAATATTTAAATAAACCGGAAGAAACTGCGGAATCATTTACTGAAGACGGATGGTTTAAAACAGGTGATTTAGTTGAAATAGATGAGGATGGTTACTATAAAATGGTTGACCGTAAAAAAGCAATAATTTGTTTAGCTATTGGTAAAAATGTAGCTCCGGCTAAAATTGAAAATCTCTATTCTACTAGCAGTACTATAGAGCAAATGTTTACTATAGGTGATGAAAGGAATTTTATCACTACCCTATTAATACCGAACTTTACTTATTTTATCGAGTTATTTGAAAAAGAAAATATTGAATATGACAAATCTAAGTTAGTATATGCTCAGATTGCTGGTGCAGAGTTATGTATCCAGGTAGGGGAAGATTTCATCAATCAATCCCGGCTTCGGGAAGCTATAGCTGCAGAAGTAAAAGCCAATAATGAACTACTAGAAGATTTTGAAGTAATCAAGAAATATGCTATTCTCCCTAGCCGTTTCACCGAAGAAACCGGAGAATTAACTCCTACCCTCAAGGTGAAAAAACGCGTAGTTTTAGAAAAATATAAAGATATTATTGATGGATTATATTAATATTTAAAAATTGATTAGGCTAGGGTTTCCTAGTCTTTTCTCTTTTCTGTGTAAGCAGACAAGCTATTCTTCGTATAAATAAATAAGAATAATTAACAAGGAGAGGAAATATGGTGCGAAAAACTATTACTAGTGGATTACTATTAGCGTTTTGTATGTTATGTATACTCCCCCCGGCTACTGTACAAGCACAACCAGCCATCTCAGCACAAAAGGCTACCGAAATAGCTAAATCAATTATTACGCTGCCCGAAGATATTAAAAACTTCAGGTCAAATTATTCCGAATATCAAGGTAGGGGAACGTGGGAATTAAACTGGGAGACAGCTAATGGTAATATTTCAGTAAATATTGATGCTGTAAACGGGGAAATCAATCAATTTTATCAGTATGATGACTTATTAAATGAAACCAGTTTATTGCCATCTGTTAGTAAAGAAGCGGCTATTAAGAAAGCAAATGAATTTTTAGCCAGGGCAGTACCAAGTAAATATCAATTTCTCAAGTATATGGCTCAAGATAATTACGAAATTACTCGCTACAATCAAAACTACACTATCACCTATCAACGTATAGTAAATAATATTCCCTATTTGCAAAACTTTGCCTACATAAATGTTTCCAGCCAAACAGGTGAAATTATTAATTATAATTTGAATTGGGATTATAACATGACATTTCCTGCAACTACCGGAATAATTGCAAACGAAAAAGCTACTCAAGTCTTAAAAGACAATGCTTTTGAGCTGATGTATTATCTACCTTATGATAGTAAAAACAATAAAGTATTTCTCGTATATGGAGTGGAAAATCCCGGTAATGTAGCAGTAGATGCTCATACAGGTAAATATTGCCAAATATCTGTCAATTATAGAGTTGCTAAAGATATGGCAATGGCTAAAGATATAGGTGGATTAGGGGGGGCTCCTGAACTAAATCCTATCGAATTAGAAGAAATTACAGTAGTTAAAGATTTGTTATCTAAAGAGGCAGCTGTAAATATGGTTAAAAAATATATGGTTATATCTAATGATTACAAATTAGTGCAGTCTAATTTATATCAAGATTATCGGGAAAAAGAAAAAAGGAGATGGAACTTTGAATGGCAGCTACAAGAAGAAAATAAATCAGGATACATTTCAGCAACCGTAGATGCCAAAACAGGTGAACTTTTATCTTTTTACCAGTCAAATTATTCCCCAGAGAGGGAAAACCAGACAGCTAATTATTCTTATGACCAAGCCCAGCAAATAGCCGAAAAATTTATAGCCCAAATACAACCGGAAAAAACTAAACAAATAGTATTAAACAAGAAAACCCAAGAAAAATATTTAAAAGATATTAGTATGAAGTATCCGCAACCATCAGATGTTAAAGAGGTATCATTTAATTATAATAGATTCATCAATAATATTCCTTTTTATAATGATAGAATTAACGTAACCGTAGATTTAATCTCTGGGCAAATTACTTCCTATAGTTATAATTGGTCGAACCTGGTTTTTCCTAAACCTAATAACCTTATTGGTGCTGATAAAGCGTTTAACAATTTGATAGGGGAAAACCCAGTTAGTCTCGATTATTTAGCTGAATATAATTTTGCTCTGGGAAGAGAAGATAAAGTCGTAGGCTTATATTATCATTTTTATGAATCAGAGCCCCGGCTAGTAGATGCATTTAAAGGTACTATTCTTACCCATACCGGGGATGAATATAAAAAGAAAACGCCAGTGATACTACTAATTGATATTAAGGGGCATAAATATGAGAATGATATTAATACCTTACTACATTTAGGAGTAGTAAGCGGTAATAGTGAAAACAAGTTTTTCCCCGATAATAATGTTACTAATGCGGAATTTATAAAAATGCTGGTTTTATCTATCGGCGGAAACCCAGGTGAGGGGAGAAAGATAGAAACCTTAGGTGATGAATGGTATAGCCCCTATTATCAAACGGCTATTTATAGAAAGATAATTAGTCAAGATAACTTACCAGCACCTAATGAGCCACTATCTAGAATTAATGCATCTTACATGTTAATAAGAACCTTGGAGTTAGAGTATATTGCTGAATTAGAGGGAATTTATCAAGTACCGGCAACTGATGCTAATATGATAAAAGGAAAAGACACTGGTTGCGCAGCTTTAACTATAAAACTAGGTTTACTAACACCCAAAGATGGTAAATTCATGGCAGAAGATAACATACCAAAAGGGGAAAGTGCGACTACGCTAGTGCAGTTAATG
>CAZYLY010000014.1:0-16689 GCA_964648825.1 uncultured Syntrophomonadaceae bacterium | reverse complement strand
TAATGAAAATTTATAAAAAATAATCTTATATATTAAAAGCCTTCTGGTTTAATGTCTGGAAGGCTTTATTATAAAAATTAATACCTAAAATTCACATATTCTTCTCCGACTTTTTCAATATACTCCATAATGGCTTCCCGCTCGGAAAGGGGAACTAACTTAAGCTTAATTCTCTCATTACAGCGGGGGCACATAAAACGTTCATTAATATAGTTGGAATTAGGGTCATTTAATATCTGCAGTAATACATATATGAAAGTTGGTGAAGTGTTATTACCCTTGGAATATTTAGCGGCATTAGCTAAAGTCCAATTATATTCATTGACCGTATTCCCACAGGTAGGGCAATATATCATTAATTCTGCAGATTCGTCTTTTCTCATGTTTTAAAAATACTCCTATCTGTTAAAATTAATACTACAAGAAGGAGGAACTATACTATGTTAATACAAAATGCTGAAGCTAAACTTATGATTAAATGTCCTCATTGCCACCGGGATTCAAACGAGTATAACTGGTCATTACAAACTGCGGCTAGGTTTTCAATAGGGGAAGATACTTGCCCCACTCTAATAATGGTTATACTAGCTAACAGGGGTAATGAGGATACCTTCTCAGGCTACCGGGTAGTATGTCCCCATTGTTTTCACGGCATAGATTTTGAGGAAATAACCTTACCAGAAGAAGAAAAAATTAATATTTATGCTGATTTAGTCGGAGAAGATTACGCTAATATGTGGTTATAAAAAAAATAATTAAAAATTACGCCCTGAGAAAATCTCTAGCATCTCCCGTTTTAAGCGGTTATTAACTTTTTTGCTCTCCACTGGATCTAGCTGGTCTTCATTAATTCCGAATAAATAATTATCTAATTCAAATTCCTTCATCATCATTTTAGTATGAAAAATATTGTCCTGATAAATATTTACATCTATCATTTGGTATTTTTCCCTAATTTCAGCCGGGATAAAGTTTTGGATAGAATTTATTTTATGGTCTTTAAAATATTTACGGCCGTGAATATCACGGGTAAAGCCTCGAATCCTATAATCTACGGTAGCAATATCCGGCTTAAAAGTGTTGAGTAGAAAATTAAGGGCTTTAAGAGGAGATATATGACCGCAAGTAGATACATCTATATCAGCCCTAAAAGTACTAATCCCGTCATCAGGGTGACTTTCTGGATAAGTGTGAACAGTAATGTGACTTTTATCTAAATGAGCCACTACACTTTCCGGCCCTGGGGTTTCACTATTAGATACTAAAGGGGGTTTTTCACAATCAATAGCTTCTTCCGCAATCAACATAGTGACACTAGCGCCTTGGGGTTCATAATCTTGACTAGCTATATTTAAAATGTTAGCTCCGATAATATTGGATACATCAGTTAAGATTCTGGTTAACCTTTCTGCATTATATTCCTCATCAATATATTCTATATACTCTTTTCTTTGTTTAGGAGTTGTGGCATAACATACGTCATAAAAATTAAAACTTAAGCTTTTAGTTAAATTATTAAAACCATAAAGCTTCATCTTTTTCTTTATCGGTTGAATTCTCATCTACAGGGCTCCTTTTATAAATAGTATTAAATAATAATAGCGTTTTCTAGGCTACTTCAAATATAATCATTTTATTTTATAAGTTGCCTAGTTGTAAAGCTTATACTATTATCAATATTATATCCTCTATAATCTTATTTTTAAATCAAGTTTATTTTTACTAGAAAATGTAGTCGGGAGGGCAACTAATTGCAACAGAATATGAGAAAAATTCCACCATGGATTAAAGTAGTTTTCGCCTTTTTCTTAGGCTGGGTATTTATTTATGCTGACCGAGCTATCTTGAATCCAGTTTTATTAAATATTCAGCTGGATTTCCATTTAACTAATGCACAAACGGGGCTTATTAGCAGTATCTTTTTTTTCACTTATGCTGCTGTCCAAGTTCCAGCAGGAATGTTAGGTGATAAAGTTTCTTATAAATGGATACTAGTACCTTGTTTTATTGCTTTTGGTGTTACTACAGCTTTAACTGGGTTAGCACCAACTTATATGATGCTACTTTTTTTTAGTGCTTTGACTGGAATTGGCCAAGGAGCATTTTTCGGTCCGCAATACGCCTTATCTTCAAAGATTATTCCCCTGGAGCGCCGTACCATTGGAAGTGCTTTAATTAATAGCGGCAGTGCCGTAGGTATTACTTTAGGATTTGTAGCCTCAAGTTATATAACCTTGGCAGGTACCCAAAGTTGGCGGGCCCCGTTCTTAGTTTTTTCTATCCCTACAATAATAGTAGGAATTATTATATGGTTAGCTATTAAAGATTATAAAATTGAACCTGCTAAAGAACAACATGAATCAAAACCCTCTATTCGCTTTAAAAATTTATTTACCCGGGATTTAATTGTTAGTTATGTAGTAGCCTTTTGTTCACTATATGGCTTTTTTGTAGCCTTGACTTGGCTGCCATATTTCCTCCAAACTGAACGAGCTATAATGGGAACTCAATCGGGAATGTTATCCTCTTTAATTGCTCTGTCCTCCATTCCCGGTGCCATTATTTTCAGTATGGTATCCGACCGGTTAGGTAAACGAAAGTTAATAGCTTTATTTCTATTACCTTTAGCTAGTGTTTCGTTATTTATGGTAGCTTATGCTCAAAGCTTGGGAGGAATTATTATAGCGCTAACTTGTTACGGTTTAACTGGTAAACTAGCTTTAGACCCTATTTTATTTGCTTTTGTAGCAGATCATGCGCCTAAAAATGTTTATGCTACTATATTTGGAGTTTTTAATCTGGCGGGAATGAGCGCTTCGGTAGTAGCTCCTTATGTAACTGGTTTTATAGCAGATATAACCGGAACCATGGTTGCAGGTTTTTACTTAGCGGCGGTAATATTATTAATAGGTTTTATAGTGATGCTTTTTGCTGCTGATGGGGTTAACAAAATATGATAAGATTATTTAGTAAAGCAAGGTGGAAAAGGAGGCTCCCATGGAAAACATAATTAATATCGGTATCGTAGGTTACGGTAATTTAGGCAAAGGTGTAGAAAAGGCGATTACACTTAACCCTGATATGAAATTAGAAGCGATATTTACTAGAAGAAATGTCGCCTCTATAGATAGTAAGTCCAAAGTTGAACATATATCTAATATAGAAAAATATAAGGATATTATTGATGTTATGATTTTATGTGGGGGCTCGGCACAAGATTTAGATACCCAGGGACCTATGATTGCAGCTAATTTTAATACGGTTGACAGCTTTGATACTCATGCTAGAATTCCAGAATACTTTAATAAAATTGATGATGCAGCTAAAAGTGCTGGTACTTGCAGCCTTATATCTGTTGGTTGGGATCCGGGTCTTTTTTCCCTACACCGCTTATTAGGATTATCAATATTACCCGAAGGCAAAGCTTATACTTTTTGGGGCAATGGTGTTAGTCAGGGTCATTCTGATGCTATTCGTTGTTTAGGGGGAGTAAAAGAGGCGATTCAATATACGGTTCCTAAAGAAGAAGCTTTAAATAAAGTAAGAAACGGGGAAAACCCAGAGTTATTGATAAAAGATAGACATAAGCGTATTTGTTACGTAGTAGCAGAAGAAAATACTGATTTAAAAAAACTGGAACACGAAATAGTCACTATGCCTAATTATTTTGCAGATTATGATACTATAGTTCATTTTATATCAGGGGATGAATTTGCCCTTAAGCATAATGGTATGCCCCATGGGGGCGTAGTTATTCGAACCGGGCAAACTAGTAAGGGGGTTAATCAAAAAATAGAATTTAATATTAGCTTAGATAGTAATCCTGAATTTACATCAAGTATTATCGTCGCCTATGCCAGGGCGATACATAAGTTTTTCCGGGAAGGGAAAAAAGGAGCTTACACCGTATTTGATATTCCTTTTTCTTATTTATCTCCTTACCCACCTGAACAATTAAGAAAAGAATTATTATAGTAAGTATAAAATAACGGAGGGAATAATTATTGGATATTAATAAGTTATATCAAGAAAAGCTGGTAACACCTGATGAAGCAGTAAAGATAGTAAAATCATATGATATGGTTCAATACAATTCTTATAATGGGGTACCTCCCAGCCTGGAAAAAGCTTTAGCTAAGCGTCGTGATGAATTAACTGGGGTAATTATTAATACTAGTATTACTCTTTTTCCCCTCCATACGATTACATCAGACCCCAGTGGGGAACATTTCCTTTATGATAGTTGGCATGCTTCGGCGCATGACCGTAAAATAGCCTCTGATTCGGGTAATTATTATTATGTGCCCGCCCTATATTACGAAATGCCTATAACTTTTGGCAGGTATCCTATGATGGATGTTGTGATGATGCAAGTTTCACCTATGGATGCTAACGGTAATTTTAATTTTGGACCTAATGCAGCCCATGCCCGTAGTGTTATTGAAGCAGGGAAAAAGGTAATTTTAGAAACTAATTCCAAATTTCCGGTTGTACGGGGAGAAGAAGTAACAGTACATATTTCCGAAGTTGATTATGTTGTGGAGGGAGAAAATCCTGATCTCTTTACTATCCCTCTCGTATCTCCTAAACCTAGTGACGAACTAATAGCCCAATTGATTATGGAGGAAATAGAAGATGGAGCCTGTTTACAATTAGGCATTGGGGGTTTACCTAATGCAGTAGGGGAGTTAATAGCTAAATCTGACCTCAAAGATTTAGGGGTACATACCGAAATGTTAGCTGATGGGCATGTTAAAATGTATGAAGCCGGCAGAATTACCGGCAAAAATAAAGCCATAAATAGGGGAGAAATGATTTTTGCTTTTGCCATGGGTTCCCAATTCTTATATGATTTTATACACCAAAACCCGGCCTGCTCATCTTATCCCGTTGCTTATGTTAATACTCCCCATATGGTAGCTAAAAATCCCAAAGTTATAGCAATAAATAATGCGATTGAAGTAGATTTATTTTCCCAAATTAATTCCGAATCATCTGGCACAAGACAAATATCAGGCACAGGCGGACAAGTGGATTTTATGTTAGGCTCTTATATGTCAGAAGGTGGCAAAGGAATTATTTGTATATCTTCAACTTATACAGACAAAAAGGGGCACTTAGTATCGAGAATTCGCCCTACTTTAGCTGAAGGCTCTATAGTAACAGTCCCCCGCACTATTGCCCATTACATCGTTACTGAATATGGCATAATTAATTTAAAAGGAAAGTCAACCTGGCAAAGGGCGGAGTTACTCATAAGCATTGCTCATCCCAATTTCAGGGATGATTTAATAAAAGATGCCCAAAGATTAGGTATTTGGCGGAAAACAAACCGTATAACTGACTAATAGCTATTTGTAGGGAACGGTGGGGACACCGTTCCAACAGGGGCAATGAGATTTTTGATTAATAAAAAGGGAAGTGTAAACATGAAACTGGAAAATCATCATTGGTTAATGATAATAATGTGTTTAATTTTCTTAGGCTTTGCCTTTTACTTCCCTTTAGCAAACTACGATTTACTCCCCGACCCCATACCTACTCATTTTAATTTTTATGGGGAGCCAGATGGATGGTCAAAAAAGAACTTGGCAAATGTATTGCTCGGTCCAATTATATTAGGGATTACTATTTTTTCTATGCTAGGCTTAACCTTTCTAATGCTTAAAATAGATGATCCAAGAAAATTGATTAATTTACCAATATCAAAACAAAAAAAAGAAAATTTGTCAGTGGAAACTGTAGAAGAAATGAGACGTAAATCGGTATATCATATATTAATAATTACCTTACTAATATCATTATTAATAGCGACAATCTCATTTTACCAAATTAAGATTGCATTAGGGCAGGCTGCTAATATGGGCGCAAGCTTATTAGGCTTAATTTTATTACTTTTAGCCGAAAGTATTTATATGACTTGGGAAATATTACGACTAACATAGGTAAATAAAGGTATAATATAAGAGATACTTTTTTTTGGAGGCATAACTGAATGAAGCTCGCTATTTTTGATTTTGATGGGACTTTATTAATGAAAGATACCCTGCCCACTCTCGGCAGGGAGTGGTTACGTCAAAATAAATCCTTATTTACCTATATAAAAATATATGCGGCTATAATTCCTTTTTTAATTTTTTATAAGCTTAAAATAATGTCTCGGGAAACAATGAAAAAGGCGGCTATGGATAGATTTGATAAATTATTTACTAATATGGGTAAAGAAGATATAGAAGACTTTTTCCAAAAAGCTTATCCTTATGTTCGCCAACACTTTAATCCCCAAGTAATAGAAGAAATTAAAAAAGCTAAATTAGAAGGCTATCATTTAGTTCTTCTTTCTGGTGCCTACGCTAATTTATTAAACCTAGCAGCCCAAGAATTTGCCGTGGATACAGTTATAGCAGTAGAAATAACCTATAAAAACAATATCTTCGACCATGAAAGGGAAGTGCCCTTTATTGATGGCCAGTCCAAATTAGCTTTGCTTAAACAAAGATTCGCTAATGAGGAAATAGACTGGCAATCTAGCTGTTCCTATGGGGATAGTTATTCTGATTTAGCCGTAATGGCTATTGTGGGGCAACCAGTAGCAGTTAACCCTGACAAAGGATTATATTCCTACGTACAAGAAAATAACTGGCGAGTTATAAATCATTAAAGAGAGACTAAGACGAATTAATTCGTGTAAAGATTTTTTTCAATAAATCCGTATTTAACTTGAGATAAAGTAGGGTAAGGTTATAAAAGGAGCAGAATATATGGCAGTATCGATTATTATACCAATAATTATAATAGCTTTAGTTATACTTATAGTTGCAGGTGTAAAGAAAGAAGCAAATGCAGGAGGAGAAGAAATGATTAGAAATGTGTATGTCTATTTAGTTTTATTTGCCACCTTAATGATGGTTATAGGGGGAAGTGTGGCAGCATTTATGGCTACAGCTGATAT
The DNA here is from genome assembly GCA_964648825.1 of uncultured Syntrophomonadaceae bacterium. GTDB lineage: Bacteria > Bacillota > Syntrophomonadia > Syntrophomonadales > Syntrophomonadaceae > JAAYRQ01. Next base: position 9,737 of record CAZYLY010000014.1, on the reverse strand, counting down.
TATAGCCCCTACACCACATTATCAAACATTTGAAGATTTTAAAAACATAGGATTTGAAAAGAATTATCCTGATAAAGATAACAACCAAGAAAAACTTTCGGAACAAGAATTGAGAACAAAATATGATGCTATGGTAGCAGAATATAGATTTAACCAAATTGAAAGAGCCAAAAATAGCTTAATTAAAAGTTTCGGCTGGATAATAATTCCTTTGCCCGTTTTTGTTTTCTTCCAAAGGCGGCTATTAAAAACGAATGTATAATATTTAACTTGATTTGTGCGTAAGGCGGGAGAGATTAAAAGGCTGATGAATGACGACTACAATTGGAATTTTGACGAAGAAGATTTTGAAGAAATAGAGCATAAACCTAAATTACATTGGTCATTTAAAATAATGGCTTTCATTTTATTGCTGGCTTTTCTAGTTTTTAGTTATCCTGGGTTACATCAGCTTTTTAACCAAAGTTTCGATTTTATTACTCACAATAAACATCTTAGTACTGATGAGATGGTGATTAAAGCCAAACCAGCCATTGTCTCTATTCAATCTATTGATAAAACGACTAAACTTAGTAAGGGAACAGGGTTTTTAATATCTCCTGGGGGAATTGTTGCTACTAATACCCATATTATTGCCGACAGTAAAGCTGTGGAAATAACTTTCAGCAATGAGGAAGTTCAATATAGTAAGAAAATACAACTTATTCCTGATCACGATTTAGCTTTAATATATATTGAAGATATTGATTTACCCTATTTTGAAATTGAAGAAAAGATAGTAGCTAGTGATGACTTAGTTACTATTATCGGCAATCCATTAGGGTATGATAAAATAGCTCAACGAGGAGCAGTGGGGGATTTTTATCAACTAAAAGATAATGAATCTCCGGTATTTACTATAGACATTCCCATAAACCCAGGGAATAGTGGTAGCCCTGTATTAAATGATACCGGTAAGGTTGTGGGAGTTGTTTTTGCTTCCTTACAGGTAAATGAAAATGGCGAAGAAGCAGAAAAAGCGTTGGCGATACCAATACAAGCACTAAATCCTTATCTTGATAGCCTTCCGTAATAAAATGATTATTAAATACGATATTATCAATTTTTATGTCAATCTCCATGTAGGGGTTGTTTTTTTATTCCATTGACTGGAACAACTGTTCTGATATAATGTAATCAAAACTTAACAGGTGATTAGATGATTGATTATAGCCAAATACCAGTTAAAAATGTACTTTGTATTGACATGAAATCTTTTTTTGCCTCTGTAGAAGCTGTAGATAAGGGATTAGACCCTATGCAAACTTTTTTAGCAGTCGTAGCTAATAAAGATAGAAGTGGCAGTGTAGTCTTAGCAGCTTCCCCCCAAATGAAAAAAACTTATGGTATTAAAACGGGCTCACGTCTTTTTGAAATACCTCAAAACAATCCTGATATTCATATAGTAGAAAGTCGTATGGCACTTTATGTTAAAACTGCTTCTAAAATAATACAACTCTTGCAAAACTTCGCGCCTTATGAAGCTATAGATGTATATTCTATTGATGAGGCCTGGCTATGTACTGATGGAACCGAAAAGATTTTTGGAAGCTGTTGGGAAGTAGCCAGAAAGATTAGGGATACTATTCAAAAGGAAACGAATTTACCTGCTTGTATTGGTATTGGCCCCAATAAATTTTTAGCTAAAGCGATTCTGGATATAGAAGCTAAGCAAACAGGTATTGCCGAATGCCGCTATGAAGATGTAAAAGATAAGTTATGGCCGCAAGACATTGGGGATATATGGGGTATCGGTCGCAGAATGAAGAAAAATCTTAATCATATCGGTATATTTACAGTAGAAGATTTGGCTAATACTCCTGTAGAGAGCCTCAAAAAGCATTTTGGAGTAATGGGAGAACAGTTATATTGGCATAGTTGGGGAATTGACCTTTCCCCAACTATAAAAGCATGGGATTTTGCCGAAGAACAAAAAAGTATTAGTACTGGTATAACTTTAATGAGTGATTATTATGCTGAGGATGCTGAGGTTGTGATTTTAGAATTATGCGAAGAAATAGGGTTTAGGCTTAGGCAGGGACTTTTATTATGTAAAACGGTTTATCTAGGTATTACTTATAGTAAAGAGGTCAAGGAGGGCTTTGGGCATTCTTATACTATGCCGAATTTTACTTGTATTAGTAAGCAAATATATGAAGAATGTATGCTACTTTTTCGCCAATATTATCAAGGCTACCCTATACGTAAAATTTACGTAGGGGTAAGTAATTTGCAAAATTTTGATAAATTACAACTACAGATTTTCGATGAATATAATCAGCGTGATCTTAAGTTGTCTTTTGCTTTAGATGAATTGAAAAACAAGTACGGAAAAGGTTCGATATTTAGAGGGGTGTCTTTGGAAGAAAAAGCTACCGCCAGGGAAAGGGCTGGTAAAATAGGGGGACATAAAAAATAGAGGAGTTTTATTTTATGAGGTTAGATGTAAATGATAGAGGAGCTAAAAAGTGGGGCAGTCTTATGATTCCAGAATTTAAGGATAACCTTGAAAAAATTCATAATTTAAGTATTGACCATAAAAGTGCTGCTGCTATCGCAAGCTTAGAAACATTAATATCATTAGTAATCGGAAAATCAATCCAGGTTGCCATAGATTATAATCCAGATGGAACAGTGTATGAAATACGGGGATATATTCTAAAATATCATTCTAGAGATAAAATACTCCATATAGTTGATGAATGTGGACAAGAAAAGAATTTAGACTTTATTAATATTGAGAAAATAGAATTACTTTACTAAGATAAAAATTATTATTAAATGCTAAATGGGGGTACCCATAATTAATTTTTTTGTTTAATATATTTAAGGTGTATTAGTAATTAAAGTCCTAAATTTAATCAAAATATCGGGGTAATATATAATGAAACATTTCAGGCTGTTTATTTGTTTAACAATACTAATAATAACTTTTAATATAAATTTGGCATCAGCCGCTATTAATTCCGACACTAGCAATTATCCGACAACAAATTCTAAAGCTGCTATTCTAATTGATGCTTCTTCGGGTCGGGTTTTATATGAACATAATAGCCATGAACACCTCCCCCCCGCAAGTTTAACTAAAATAATGACAGCACTTTTAGTAGTTGAAAACGGTAATTTAGAGAAAAAAGTATTAATAAGTAAACATGCTGCCGATACTCCAGAGTGTACAGTTTATTTAGAAGAAGGGGAAACCTTAACTAGGATGGAATTACTCTATGCGGCATTGCTTCCTTCGGCTAATGACGCTTCTGTTGCTTTAGCAGAAAGTATATCTGGTAGTGAAAGTAACTTTATAGACCTAATGAACAATCGGGTTAACTCCTTAGGCTTAACTGATACTCATTTCTTAAATCCACATGGACTAGAAGCTAGGGGACATTATAGTAGTGCTTATGATTTAGCTGTAATAACTAGGGAAGCTTTGACCTATGATACTTTTGTACAAATATCCAGTTCTAAAAGGGGAGTTATTCCTTGGGAAAGCAGGCCAGATGAGGATCGCATTTTACTTAATCAAAATCGATTGCTCTCACGATATGAGGGGGCGATAGGGGTTAAAACTGGCTATACAAAACAAGCTGGAAACTGCGTAGTGGGGGCTGCTCAAAAAGGGGATATGACTTTAATTGCTGTATCTTTAAATTCACCCACTGTTTACGATGATCTAATTAAAATGTTAGATTATGGTTTCGATAATTATAAACTTGTAACCCTTGGCATAAGGGAAGATATCTCAACTGAAGTAAAAGTATTAAAAGGGGAAATAAATAAGGTTAATGTTAAACCTATTGATGATATTGCCGTAGCAGTTACAGAAGAGGAGGAATTATATCTTACTTATACTGTAAACCTTGAACCTAATGTAACTGCACCAGTGGAGAAAGATTATGTTTTAGGGGAATGCAAAATATTCTTACAAGAAGAAGAAATAGGAATTATCAATATGGTAACTACACAAACAGTATCTGCACAAGAACCAATTAATTCTTTCACAGATACTATAACTTCTAAATGGGGTATTATATTAATAGTGTCAATTATATGTTTTATCACTTATTTAAGGCGTAGGAAGTTAGAAGAGACCTTAAAGCAGGTACTATTATATTTACTGCGCAATAAAATTTCTAAACAAACTAATAACCATCGACTGTAGATTAATTGTAAATTTTCTTTAATCTTCAATTGCAAAGGGGTTTTTTTAATGGATCGTTCAAAAGAAATGGGTAGTAAGAACATAACTAGTTTATTATGGACTTTTTCTTTACCTGCCATCGTTGGTATGCTAGTTAATTCTCTTTATAATGTAATCGCCAGGATATTTGTCGGTCGGGGAATTGGTCCAGATGCTATAGCTGCAACCACAGTTGCTTTCCCGATTATGATTATCCTTTTTGCTCTTTCTATTCTCATTGGGGTTGGAGCTACAGCCTTAATTTCTATTCGCTTAGGGGAACAAAAGAAAGAAGAAGCCGAAATAATTGCTGGTAATGCTACCATAATGCTTATCATATTACCATTAATTTTTTCTATATTCTTTTTCATATATACTGAACCAATATTAACTTTTTTCGGTGCTAGCCCTACTATTATGCATCTAGCAAGAGATTTCGTGAGAATTATAATGTTAGGTTCCGTTTTTGCATCTCTTAGTATGGGAATGAACAACTTCATCCGGGCAGAAGGTAATCCTAAAATGGCAATGTATACCCAATTAATCGGGGCTTTTTTTAGTATTTTATTAAATTATATTTTTATATTTATTTTCTCATGGGGAATAAAAGGTTCGGCATTTGCTACTATAACTGCCCAGTTTATTTCTTTTGCCTGGGTTATAAGCTATTTTATTACTAATAGAAGTATAGTTAAGATAAAAATTCAAAACTTCAAACTTAAGCTCCCTATTTTATTCAGTATTATGTCAATAGGTTTTGCTCCCTTTGCACTACAAGTTGCAAGTAGTGTGCAACAATTAATATTAAACCGCACTTTAATGTCATACGGCGGAGATATGGCATTATCATCGATAGGAATTATTTTTAGTCTGGGGACCTTATTAATTATGCCAATTTTAGGAGTAAGTCAAGGTGCCCAACCAATAATTGGTTTTAATTATGGGGCAAAACAATATGGCAGGGTTAAGGAAACTTTAAAAACAGCGGTATTATGGGGGATGTGTATCTCTGTACTAGGTTATATTATAATTCGGGTTTGGCCTACCCAATTAGTAGGTATGTTTACTAAAGACCAACCAGCCTTAGTTAATATGACTGTCGATGCAATGTCCGTCTATTTTGCCTTAATATTTATTGCAGGGTTTCAAATTGTTGGCTCCAGCTATTTCCAGGCGGTAGGTAAGCCAATACAGGCAGCAATTCTTAGCTTATCTAGGCAGGTTTTAATTTTTATACCACTACTTATTATTTTGCCAAAATTTTGGGGTATTGATGGTGTCTGGAGAACTGCACCTATTGCAGACATATTATCAATCATTCTAACGGGAGCTTTTGTATTTTACGAAATGAAAAAGCTGGGAGTCAGAGAAAAGGAAACTAAATTACTAGCTAAATAAGAATATCTTAGCATAAATAATTAAATGCCCTTCTAAATTGTTATTTAATCAATTTAGAAGGGCATTATTAGTAACTGAGAATAAAATTATACATGGCAATCGCATTTTACAGGATTGACATTACACTGGACAAAAGATTCTACTGGAACTTTACTCTTTTGGGTAATATAAAGCCCGACTAAAATAATAAAAGCACCAATTAATTGGAACCAACCGAATGATTCGTGTAAAAACACACATCCAGTAATTATAGCAAAGACAGGCGTAAGGTTGTTATATACCGCCGTTTTGGTAGGGCCAATTTTCTTTACGGCCCAGACCCAAATAGAGTTGCCGACTGCTAAAGCAAATATTCCTGAGTATATAATACTTAACCAAGCTGGGCTTGATAATAATAGCCAATTGACATTACCCATACTTCTAAAAGAAATAATAAAAAACAAAAGGGCTGAAACTGTCATAGCATACGCAATTATTTGGTAAGGTGAATACTTTTCTACTAAGGGTTTAGAAAAAACAGTGAAAAATCCAGCAAAAAATTGCGCTACTAAGATTACCGCTACACCTTTTAAATCAGAAGTTGATATATGGAGACCATTACCACTTCCTAGTATAACTAGAATTACTCCAATAAAAGATATAATTATGCCCCTTATAGCCCATTTGTGTACCTGTTCTTTGTCCAAACTAACATTTATAATTAAAACACTAATTGGTATTAAAGACATAATTAATGAGCTATTACCGGCAGTAGTTAAATTAACCCCTAAAGTTATTCCTATTTGGGGAATTGCAAATCCCAAAATACTGACTAAAAGGATTTTTCTTATATCCTTTACATTAATTTTTTTATAGGCCTTAAATACATATACTAATATCCAACTAATTATAGTTGCCACAATTAAGCGGCTAGTATTATAAGGCATAGGGGAAAGACTTTGTAGTCCTACTTTCATTATAGTAAAATTTACACCCCATATTAAAGGAACAATTATAAGTATAAATACTGGATTAATTTTGCGTAAAGTGCTAAACATAGTGCGACATCCCCTATAAGTGAAATAATAATTTATTATAGAAGTATAACATAATAAATCATTGATAAATAGTTTTATTAAAATTACACATTATATTAAGAAACGGAGTATATTAATGTCCTCAATAATAATTTTAGCTGATGACTTAACTGGGGCTAATGATTCAGCAGTACATTTTGCAAAAAACGGTTTCTCTACTATGGTTAAGGTTTTAAATGATGGGGTAGGGGATATACTTACCAATAATAATAATGAAGTAATAGCTATAAATACAGATACTCGCTCTGTTAGTAGTCAAGATGCATATACAAATATATTCGAGGTTACTAGTCTGCTACAGAAAACCTTTACTGGCTTACTATATAAAAAGATAGATTCCATTTTGCGCGGCAATCCAGCTTCTGAACTTGAAGCAGTTATGGATGCAATGAATTATGATTTGGCATTTGTAGCACCTAGTTTTCCAGATAACAATAGGATGGTGAACCAAGGGGTATTAACTGCACCGAATCTAGAAATTGATACAGTTAAAATGTTTTCTCAAGTTATGCATAAAAAAATTGTAAATATCCCTTTACATATAATACGAGCAGGTGCAAAACAAATTGATAATTTTATTAAGTATAGCAGCTCAGGTGGTAGTATGGTTTATATTTTAGATGCTTGTACTAATGATGATTTAAAGATTATTAAAGATGCAGCCAATTTAATTAAACAACCTAAAATACTATGTGGGTCCGCTGGACTTGCCATACAACTTAGTGAAGGAAATGTTCATTCTCAGGATAAAAAACATTATTCCCCGAAAAACAGTAAAAAGGGTAGCTTAATCCTGGTAGCTATTGGTTCATATAAGAAAGAAACTGCCCAGCAGTTAAAGAAACTATCTGATTATTGCAACTCTCCCATAATTGTATTAGAAACCAATTTCATCATTGCAGGCAAGGGGGAAGATGTTATAAAGAATTGCCTGGAAGCAATTGCTTTGCAAACAGATGGTGGTAGTAAAATATTATTGCTTTCTACCGATACATTAAATAAAAATACTAAAGTTAATTGTGACAACCTTGTTGTTGTAGAAATAATAGGGGAAATTACTAGAAGGATATATCAAGCTTATGATATACATGCTATCGTATCAGCAGGAGGGGATACATCCCTTAAAATTTGCCAAGCCCTTAAAACTTCTTATATAAAACCTATCGAAGAAATACAACCAGGAATCCCCGTAGGAGTAATGCTAAATGGGCTGGCAGATTCCACTCTAATTGTGACCAAATCAGGTGGCTTCGGCGATGAAAATGCACTTATCTATATAATCGATTATTTGAAAAAGGATAGAAAATTATAATGAAGGAGTAATTGATATGATTAATAGACCTGTATTAGGTATTACAATGGGCGATCCTGCAGGTATAGGGCCGGAGATTACTATAAAAGCATTAAGCAAATTAGGTATATATAATAGGTGCCGTCCGATAATTATAGGGGACGCTGAAGTAATGAACAAAGCTGTTACTTTAGTTAAAATGCCGGAAATCAAAATCCACCCAATTAAATATATAAAGGATGCAAAATTCGAATATGGGGTAATTGATGTTTATGATTTAACAAACGTGGATATAAATCAATTGGAATATGGGAAGGTATCAGCTATGGCCGGAAACGCTGCATTTGAATATGTAAGTGAAGTTATCAAGTTAGCCCTTAGTAAGCATATTGATGCTACTGTTACTAACCCACTTAATAAAGAAGCATTGAACCTTGCCGGTCATAATTATTCTGGACATACTGAAATTTATGCCGAACTAACTAACACTAAAGATTATTCCATGATGCTTGCAGATGGAGATTTACGGGTCGTTCATGTTTCTACCCATGTCTCATTACGGGAAGCTTGTGATAGAGTTAAAAAAGAACGGGTGTATAAGGTTATACTTCTTGCTAACGATGCTTGCATCAGTTTAGGTATAAAAAAACCTAGAATAGCCGTAGCAGGACTAAATCCACATGCTGGCGAAAATGGCCTTTTTGGGCATGAAGAAATTCATGAAATTATCCCTGCAATAAAGCAAGCACTATCTGAAGGAATTTTAGTCGAAGGACCTTTACCGGCAGATTCTTTATTTTCGAAAGCACGAGGAGGAATGTATGACATAGTAGTAGCTATGTACCATGATCAGGGACATATTCCCCTTAAAGTATTAGGGTTTAATTATGATAAAGAAAGCCGAAAATGGACTGCCATTAATGGAATTAATGTAACATTGGGGCTGCCCATTATTCGCAGCTCAGTTGATCATGGAACTGCATTTGATCAGGCAGGTAAAGGAATTGCTAATGAGTCTAGCTTAGTTAATGCTATAGAATATGCAATAAAGTTAGCGATGAATCTAAGCAATTGCTTAGATTCATCAGATTATAATTGTAGGCGTATTGAGTAAAATTGAAATTTTCGACAACAAATGTTGGTTTGCTTTTTATTCGAAATATAGCAATTTATTTTAGATATTTATAGTAAAATCGTGAAAGGACTGGTTTATATGAATAAACTCATATACCATTTGCTCTGTATAGTTTTAATATTAGCCTTTTTGATGGGCTGCTCTAATAATGTGTTTGGCAAGTAAAAAATACATCAAACGGCAAAAAGTAAATCCAGCACCCCTATACCCATTATTTCCTGATTGTGGAGTGTGTGAGTCTATAGCTTTGCCCACCGAAAATTAGTAAGTTACTATGGTGGATTAAGCGATCAATAATAGCGCTAGTTAACTTTTCATCGTAGAATATGCCATTCCATTTACTAAACTCTAGATTCGTGGTAATGATAATGCTGCGCTTTTCATAACAATCCGCTATTACCTGAAATAGCAATTGTGCCCCCTGACGGTCTAAGGGGACATAGCCCCATTCATCGCAAATTAAGAGATCTACTTTTGCCAACTGTTTTAAGATTTTGCCTAAATTACCCTCGTTTTGGGCATCACTCAACTCATTAATTAATGTGGATGTCCGATAAAACTTTACCTTCTTTCCTTGATTACAAGCTTCTACTCCAATTGCAGTTGCCATATGGGTTT
>CAZYLY010000013.1:18138-21770 GCA_964648825.1 uncultured Syntrophomonadaceae bacterium | reverse complement strand
TGAGGTTTTAAAAAGACTAAAAAAAGACGGCACCACTACTTCAATTCCAGTTATATTTTTGACGGCTAAAGTGGAAGCCGAGGAAAGGGTTTTGGGCTTAGAGGCAGGCGCGGTTGATTATATTACTAAGCCCTTTTATTCCAAAGAAGTAATAGCCCGTATCAAAATCCATTTAAAAATAAGAGAATACGAAAAAGAACTAGTAATAAAAAATAAGGAACTACAAACTTTTTCTGATTTATTATTAGAATTAAATACTAAATTAGAGGACCTAGCCCGTAAAGATGAGCTTATGAAAATCTGGAATAGACGGGCTTTTAATGAACAAATTATTCAAACTCATAATTATTCGGCTAGATACTCTAGACCATATTCAATTATAATTGCTGATTTAGATCATTTTAAAAACTATAATGATTTATATGGTCATCAACAAGGTGATGTAGTTTTGCAAAAAGTAGCCAGAGCTATTGCAGATACTTGTCGAGCAACTGATTTTGTAGCCCGTTATGGGGGGGAGGAAATTGTTTTAATTCTTCCTGAAACTAACGAAGATGTAGCATTATTAATTGCTAATCGTGTAATTAAGGTTGTGCAAGAACTAAATATTCCTCATGCTAATAATGCTAATTTTGGGTTAGTTACTATAAGTGCGGGGGTATCAACTTATTCACCAGTAAACAAAGTCGGATGGGATAGGGTACTAAAGGAAGCGGATGAAGCTTTATATAGGGCTAAAAACTCCGGGCGTAATACGGTCAGTAAATAGATTTATTCTTTATATGTTTAGTAACATCAATAATCTTAATAGCTTTTTTGGAGCTGTCATAAACAAACATAACATAACCGGGATTACTATATTGGGCTAAGGGGTTTAATTCAAAACTGATTAGATTTACATATTTTTTTATTTCCCGCACAGTTTTACCATTAAAGAAATTAAGATGATGGGAGATAAATTCTGCATCTTTTAATAGTATATTCAGTTGATTATTTGTATCTTCAACTGATTGTGTTTCAATCTTTTCCGGTAAATTATAGGAATGATTGTTTTTGCAATAATCGTATTTGAGAGTTTCATTAACTGCAAAAGAAAAATTTGAATAATATTTATTTATATATTCCTTTACTAGACTATATTCTTTATCTCGTTTATGTCCAAAATAAAAGAGGCTTTCTTCCTGCCAATACTTCGCAAAAGACTCGAAAAACTTAAAGGCGTTCCTGCGAAATATTCTATTAATAATAAAATCTAAAGTATCTTCAATAATGTGGGTGTTATAATAGCGTTCCACGAGGTTTTCTATGTTTTTCAACCTAATTAATTCATCATAATTAATAGAACTATTACCTAATACCTGATAAGGTGGTCGGCTTTGATGAATATATCCATACTTAGGCGCATTAATTCTTATCGGGGAGCCTTTTAACAACTTAAGAAAACCTAACTGTAACATATCAGGTTTTAAGTTATATACATCATTAAAGGATTGACTAAAATCAGCATAAGTTTCATAAGGTAATCCAGCTATAAGGTCAAGGTGGATATGAATAGTGCCCAATTCCATTAATGCTTGTACTCTTTTTTTTAAAATATCCCCATTAGCTTTTCTATTTACCGCTTCTAAAGCAGGATAAAAGGTAGATTGTATTCCAATTTCAAAATCGAATATATTTGCAGGTACTTTTTTAAGAAAATTCAAAAATTCATCCGAAATAAGCTCTGCACCTATTTCAAAATGAAATTTAGTAGTTAAATTATTATCTATAATATATTGCATTATTTCCATAGCTCTATATTCATTACAATTAAACGTTCTATCAACAAATTTTATTTCCCTGACCTTATTAGCCATTAAATAAGATAAATCCTTTTTAACTCTATCTAATGAAAAAAAGCGCACCCCTTTAACAGTAGAAGATAAACAATAAGCACAATTAAAGGGACACCCCCGGGAGGCTTCGTAATAAATAGTCTTGTTTTTATAATACTCTAGATTATCTTCGTACGGAAAAGGAAGTATATCTAAATCTTGAATTAACTCACGCGTACAATTCTCCTTGACTTCACCTTTTTCCCAGTAGCTAATACCTTGTACTAATGAATAGTCGAGGTTTTTATAAATAGCTTCTAACAATTCTTTTAAACTTTCCTCCCCTTCTCCCCTGATAATAAAATCTAGCGGATGATTTAATAAAACTTCTTTAGCATCATAAGAAACTTCCGGTCCCCCTAGTATAATGGGAATATGGGGATTAATAGTTTTAAAATCGTGACAAATTTTAAGTATAAGCTCAATATTCCATATATAACAAGATAAACATAAAATATCTGGTTTAGCAGAATGAAGATCCGCTAAAATATCGTCAGTTGTCTCATTAATTGTATATTCTCGTATTTCTATCTCCCATAGGTTTGTCTGGGAATATGCCTTTAGATAAGCTAAAGCTAATGAAGAATGAATAAATTTCGCATTTAAGGTAGCTAAAATAACTTTCATAGTATAATCCTTAGTTTTCTCTTATTTTTCCCCAATGATTTTTAATTCAGTTTCCAAAGTAACCCCATACTTGGCAGTAACCTTTTCCTGAACATAGACAATCAAATCTATTACATTTTGCGCTGTTGCATCACCGGTATTAATGATAAAACCCGCATGTTTTGCGGATACTTGAGCTCCGCCTATACTAAATCCTTTTAAGCCTAATTCTTCAATCATTGGCCCTACAAAATAACCAGGCGGCCTTTTGAAAGTGCTGCCCGCACTCGGATATTCTATAGGCTGCTTTTCCTTCCTACTTTGTGCAAAGCCTTGCATTTTAGCTAATATGTCTTCTTGATTCCCTTTTTGCAGTTGTAATGCAGCAGATATAATATAGTAACCATTAGTTTGAAAAATGCTTTTTCGATAACTCATTTGTAATTCATCTGCAGAAAATCTTTTAATTTCCCCTGTTAAGCTAATTGCTTCTACTTCTGTAAGCACATTTTTCATTTCCCCATCATAAGCCCCAGCGTTCATAAATATAGCTCCCCCAAGACTTCCTGGTATTCCTTCCGCAAACTCCAGGCCAGTTAAACTGTTTTGTGCTGCTACCTTCGCTAAGGCTGATAAAGATATTCCGGCTTCGGCTGTAATGACATTACAATTAACAATAATTTTATCTATATTGCTACAAAGCTTAATAGCTATCCCTCTTATACCTTTATCACGAACCAAAAGATTACTACCCTTGCCAAAAACTACTAAAGGTTGTTGATTAGTCTGGGCCCAGCTTATAACTTTCTTAAGCAGCTTAACATTATTAGTTTCAATTAATAAATCGACCGGACCACCGATTTTAAAACTTGTGTGGTTTTTCATCGGTTCATTAAGTTTTACACATTCCGTAGGAATTATTTTCAAAAGATCGGAGTACATATAATCTCTCCCTACTCTCCTGTTTGATGCTAGTCTATTATACCAGTTATCTGTTTATTAGTAGAAAAACTTGGTTTAACACCAGAAAAAATTTTTCTAATAAATATCAATAAATTTACCCTTATATTTTTTATACAATATTTAGATTATACCTTATTAGGTTTTTTTATAAACCTTGATTTCATCTATGTTATAATAGCGTTGTATAAA
>CAZYLY010000013.1:10396-18128 GCA_964648825.1 uncultured Syntrophomonadaceae bacterium | reverse complement strand
GCTTACTAGATTAGGGAGTGTAAAAATGAATAAAGCAGATATTAGGAAATCCCTAGTACAAATCTTGGGTAAAGAAAACGTTTTAACCGAAGAACTAGACTTAATGTACTATTCATATGATAGTTCATTTTTAACTAAACTAGAACCTTCTGCACCTACAGCAGTAGTTTTGCCCAAGTCAACCGGCGATGTACAGAAGGTAGTATCATTTGCCTATGAAAACGGGATTAATGTTGTTCCGCGCGGAGCCGGAACAGGAGAGACTGGTGGATGTATAGCTGTCGAGGATGGAATAGTTTTAGATTTATCCACGTTTGATGAAATAGTCGAAATTGATACTAAAAATATGCAAGTAATCGTTCGTCCGGGAATTATTCATGCCGAGCTTAATAAAGAATTAGCCAAGCATAATCTCTTCTTCCCTCCAGATCCTGGCAGTAGCCTAATGTGTACTGTAGGCGGAATGGTAGCTAATAATGCCAGCGGACTTAGAGCTGTTAAGTATGGATGCACAGAGCAGTATATATTAGGTTTAGAAATAGTTATGCCTAATGGTGATATTATTGTAACCGGGGGGATGAAGTCTAAAGCGATTAAAAATGTATCTGGCTTAAATCTAACTAAGTTATTTGTAGGTTCCGAAGGTATCTTAGGAATTGTAACTCGGATTAGGTTAAGATGTTGGCCTAAACCTCGCGCTAGGGGTATAGCGATGGCGATATTTGATAACCTTGATGATGCACCCGAGACTGTATTAGAAGTCTACCAGGCTGGAATTTTGCCTTCCGGTATTGAAATATTAGATAGTTCAGCTATTGAAGCCGTTAATATGTTTAAACCAGAAATTAACTTGCCTAATGCCGAAGCGATTCTACTTTTCGAAGTCGATGGTAATCCTCCTAGTGTAGAATATGAGGGGCAAGTTATTAACCAAGTAGCATCAAAACGAGCTAGAAGTGTAGAATGGTCAACTGAACCGAAAAGGATGGCAGAGCTTTGGGAAGGGCGCAGTGTTACCGCTACTGCTGCGGCTAGGGTAAGACCTGATGGAAGCCGAGTTTTTGCCGGTGAAGATATTAGTGTTCCCCTTGCTAAAGTAGCTGAAACTTTACGTGCTATAAGGGCTATTGCTGATAAATATGGGATTAAGGTAGTTAACTATGGTCATATTGGTGATGGTAATGTCCATACTGCTCCCGTGATTAATCCTGAAATACCCGAAGAAGTAGAAAGGGTGGAAAAACTAGTACATGAAATACACCTTCTAGCTATCGAGTTAGAAGGCTCTACAACGGGAGAACATGGTGTTGGTGCAGTAAGGAGACAATATGCTGAATTAGAACACGGTTTAGCATTAGATTACATGAAAAAAATAAAAACTGCCTTTGATGAAAAAGGAGTAATGAATCCTAGCAAGCTTATCTAATCCTTTAAGGAGTTGTTATAAATGGAATTCCATGAATTGCCGCCCGTAAAAGAACAAATTATGAAATGTGTAAGATGCGGAAAATGCAGAAGTGTATGTCCAGTATTCTCTGAAATACGCAATGAAACTGCAGCGCCTCGCGGGCATGTTTTTATGGTGCAAATGTTAAGAGATGGCATAGTCGAACCAACTAGTGAAGTTAATGATAGATTAACTTTATGTTTGCTATGTGAAACTTGCAGTGTTAATTGCCCTTCTGGAATTGACATCCATGAATTAAATGCTGCTGCAAGGTCTTATGTATATGATAATAACCCTACCGTAAGTAAAGAATTATTATTTGATACTTTATGGACTAATCCCCTTTTATTAAAAACTTCAACCAAATTTTTATGGGGTGCCCAAAAAGCAGGATTACAAAAATTTGCCAGGAACCTCGGTTTAATGAAAATACTACCCGGTGATTTAGGCAAAGCCGAAAAAATCCTGGATTCAGTACCATATAGAGCAGCAAGTTCCATTATTAAAGAAGTAAATCCAGCGCAAGGGGAGAAAAAGTATACTATTGGTTATTTTTTAGGTTGTGGTACAGATTTATTACAGCCGCAGGTAGCATTTGCTACTATTGATGTTTTAACTAGAAATGGTTGTGAAGTAATTGTGCCTACTAATTCTAAATGTTGCGGCTTACCTCACATTGCTAACGCAAAAATGGATACCGCTAGAAAACTAGCCGCCCATAATGTAAAAGTATTTAATTCTTATAATTTTGATTATATTATTACTGATTGTGCCTCTTGTTCTTCGGCCTTATCAGCAAAAAACATGAACTTTTTGTTAGGCGGTTTAAAAATTGAAGAGCAGGCTCAGGAATTTGCAGCTAAGGTTATGGATTTAACTAAATTCCTAATTGATGTAATAGATATTAAGATACCCCCTAAAGAAGTAGAAGAAAAACTTAAAGTAACCTATCATGACCCCTGTCATTTGGCTAATGCCCAGGGTATAAAAGAACAACCGCGGGAACTTTTAAGGCGCATTCCCGAAGTAGAATATACGGAAATGCCTTTAGCTAACAGATGCTGCGGCGGTTCGGGTACTTATAGTGTTACCCACCATGATATGTCTATGAAAATACTAGATGTAAAAATGGATAGTGCTATGAGTACCGGTGCTGACATATTAGCTACTTGTTGCCCAAGCTGTATGATGCAACTTAATCATGGGGTTAATAAACATGCTTGGGATGCAAAAGTTATGCATCCTATTCAATTAGTTAGTAATAGCTATAAGCAAATTGCCGTAAAATAAATAATAATACCAAGTAGGTGACAATTATTAGCAAGAAACTAGTTAAACTTATGTTTAGACAAGTTAGAAATGCTAACTTAAAATATAATTTAATTGAAAATGGTGATGAGGTTGCAGTAGGGATGTCCGGCGGTAAAGATAGTAGTATGCTCCTATATTTGTTACATTTACTGCAAAAATATACTCCCCTAAATTTTAATATTCACCCTATATATATTGACTTAGGGTGGGATAATAAAGTAGATAATTTAAATGACTTATGTTTAAACTATAATTGCACTCTGCATATAGAACCAACTAATATCGGAGAAGTAGTATTTGATATTAGACAAGAAAAAAGCCCTTGTTCATTATGTGCCAATCTGCGCCGAGGAGCGCTTAATAATACTGCTAAAAAATTAGGTTGTAATAAAGTGGCCTTAGGTCACCATTTAGATGATGTCGTTAATACAATGTTTATGTCTATGCTTTATGAAAATAGGTATAACATTTTTAAACCCTGCACTTATTTAGATAGAATCGATATTACTTTAGTTCGTCCCATGATTTATATTGAGGAAAAAAACATTATTAAACTTGCCGATTATTTGAATATTAAATCTGCTGAAAACCGTTGTCCCGTTGATGGCCATACTAAGCGAAATGAGATTGCAGACTTAGTTAATACTATAGAAACTATTCATCCAGGAGCAAAAAAGAAGTTTTTATCTAGTATAGAAAATATAAATCCTCAAAGTTTTTGGAATAATTAGCTGGAACACCTGTTTTAATCTGAATTTATATGCTATAATTTACAAAAAACTATGGAGGGATAAAAGTGACTAACAAAATAAGCAATGATCTTAATGAGAAACAACAAGAAATTCTAGACTATATTAAATATACTATTAAGAATTCCGGCTATCCTCCCTCAGTAAGGGAAATCGGAAAAGCAGTAGGTCTAAGTTCTAGTTCTAGTGTTTTTAATCATTTAGTTAAATTAGAAGAAAAAGGCTATATTAGAAAAGATCCTATTAAGACTAGAGCACTTATCCCCATTGATCCCGAAACAGAACTAACTACCGAATCTATAAATTTACCTTTAGTAGGTAATGTAGCTGCAGGTATCCCTATCCTAGCTGAAGAAAATATTGAAGAATACTTACCTGTTCCTGTTACTTTTGTCGGTAGCGGTAATCATTTTGTACTAAGGGTTAAAGGCGAAAGTATGATAGAAGCCGGTATCATGGATGGTGATTTCTTGATTGTGCGCCAACAATCTAAAGCTGCTAATGGTGAGATTGTAGTTGCGATTGTAGAAGATGAAGCAACAGTTAAAAGATTTTATAAAAAAGATGGCCGAATCGAATTGCGTCCCGAAAATAGCAGTATGCAACCGATGATTTTCGATGATGTTAAGATAGCAGGAAAAGTGGCTGGCTTGTTACGTAGATTTAATTAGGGAGGCAGAAGCCTCCCTAATATTATATACTGCTAAAATTTTTCTAGATATTCATCAATCTCCCATTCATAAACCCGGGAGCTATATGTTTCCCATTCTTTCATTTTAGCTAAAACAAAGCGGGAATAAATGTGCTCTCCTAGTGCTTCCTGTATAAGTTTATCATTCCTTAATTCTTGAACTGCTTCATATAAATTTTCCGGTAATGATTCTATATTTTGAATCTCTCTTGAGGCAAGATCCATTTCATAGATGTTTTGTTCTACTGGCATAGGCGGTTCAAGCTTATTTTTTATCCCTTCTAAGCCGGCTTTAAGGATAGCAGCTAATCCCAAATAGGGGTTACAAGTAGGATCAGGATTTCTTAATTCTATACGGGTGCCTATATCCCTGCGGGCTGGAATACGTATTAACGGACTTCTATTTTTATAAGACCAGGCAATATGAACTGGAGCTTCATAGCCAGGGACTAACCTTTTATATGAATTAACTGTAGGGCTGGTTATAGCGGAAATAGCCTTAGCATGCCTTATAACCCCCGCAATAAAGTAACGGCAAATATCGCTTAAGCCGTCTTTTTTACTATTATCATAAAAAACATTTTCTTCACCCTTAAAAAGAGAAATATGCAAGTGCATTCCCGATCCAGCTATACCATAAATAGGTTTAGGCATAAAAGTAGCATGTAAACCATGGTGCCCTGCTACTGTTCGTACTACAATTCTAAAGGTAACAATGTTATCAGCTATAGTTAAAGCTTCATTATACTTAAAATCTATTTCATGTTGTCCTGGGGCTGATTCATGATGGGATGCTTCTATTTCAAAACCTATATTTTGCAAAGTTTCCACCATGTCACGCCGTGCTTCCTCCCCCTTATCAACGGGCGGTAAATCGAAATATCCAGCTTTATCATTAGTTTCTAAGGTTGGTTGACCATTTTCATCTAATTTAAACAAAAAAAACTCCGGCTCCGGCCCTACGAACATCGTATATCCCAAAGCTTTAGCTTCCTGTAAAACTTTTTGTAAAGCATAACGAGGTGAACCAGTAAATGGTTCATTATTCGAATCATATATATCGCAAATCAACCTCGCAGTTTTCCCAGTAGAATTAGGATTATCCCAAGGAAGAATTAAATAAGTATTATAGTCAGGTTTTAAGTACATATCTGATTCTTCAATGCGCACAAAACCCTCAATAGAGGAACCATCAAACATCAATTCCCCATCTAAGGCTTTTTCTAATTGATCAACCGCAATAGAAATGCTTTTCATTACCCCTAATATATCTGTAAATTGGAGCCGAATAAACCTTACATTATTGTCACTTACCGATTTTAATATTTTTTCTTTCGTCATCAGCAATCCCTCCGGTAAAAAATTAGATGATTAATTATATAAGATTAGTATATTTAGCTAATTGTAGCATATTAAAAAACAATAACCAAAAACCAGATAGCCATTATTAATGCTATTACTAATTCAAAAGCTAATCCAGAAATTAAACCCACTACTGCACCTAAGCCTGCTTTAATCGATTTGTTAACATCTTGTAAGTAAATATATTCCCCTATAAATGCACCTATCCAAGGGCCAATAAGAATTCCTAGGGGAGGAAAAATAACTACACCAATAATGGTACCTAATAAAGCACCCCAGATTCCATACTTACTAGAACCAAAATGTTTTACCCCTAAAGTAGCCGCAAGATAAGTTACAAACATAGATAATATAGTTAAGGCAGCAAAAAGTACAATTAATTTTGGAGTTATTATATTAAATCCTTCATACCAACCATATGCACAAATAGATATAAAAACTAAGGGCACTCCCGGCAATAGCGGTACTATAGTTCCCATTATACCGATAATAATTAAAATTATTACTCCGACTAAAACTACGGTTTCGCTAGGCAATTTAAATTCCTCCTTTAAATTCCAACTTGTCTATTATTTTACTTACTACAAACCTTATATGTTCGTAAGTTAGTCCTCCTTGCAAATAAGCGCAATAGGGCTCCCTAAGTGGAGCATCACACGAAAGTTCTATTGATGAACCTTGCACAAAGGTGCCAGCTGCCATAACTACTTCATCAGTATATCCAGGTAAAAGCGCAAATTCCAATTGGACATCACTATCAATAGGAGAATAACTTTGAATAATTTGGCAAAACTCTAATACCTCTTGAGGAGTATTAAATTTAACAGCTTGTACTATATCCGAGCGTTTATTATTCCATCGCGGAAACACTTCGCAACCGTACTGTTCCATAATATAGGCAATTAAACAAGCACCTTTCAGCGCTTGTAAAACTGTATGCGGGGCCATAAATAAACCCTGATATAACCATCTGCTGTTAATTAAACTAGCCCCTAAGTCTTTACCTAATCCCGGAGCAGTTAAGTGATAAGATACTTCCTCTACTAAAGCTTGCCTGCCTACTATATAACCTCCCGATGGGGCTAGGCCGCCACCTGGATTTTTAATTAAGGAACCGACGGTTAAGTCTGCACCTACTTGAGAAGGTTCAAGTTTTTCAGTAAATTCTCCATAGCAATTATCTACTAAAATTATAATAGTAGGATTAATAGACTTCACTAAATTAATTAAAGATTTTATAGTGTCTATGCTTAACGATGGTCTTAAACTGTATCCTTTAGACCTTTGGATAAAAACCATTGTAGTGCTAGGGCTAATTTGATTTTTAATTGCTGCTAAATCAGGTTCCCCTTGTTTGTCTAAGGCAACTTCTTTGTAGCTAATTCCCCTATCAATAATGGTGCCTCGCATTTTTGAATTTTTTCCTATTACTTTACCCAAGGTATCGTAAGGAGCGCCTATTATCGATATAAGTTCATCACCTGGTTTTAATATGCCTAACAAGCAGCTAGCTATAGCATGAGTTCCAGAAACAATTTGGCTTCTGACTAAAGCATCTTCGCCTCCAAAAATATCATTATATATGGCCTCTAAGCTATCCCGGGCATAATCACCATAACCGTAACCTGATGAAGGGTGAAAATTATCTTCTCTAACTTTATACTTTTTAAAAGCAGCTAACACTTTTATTTGATTATAATAAGCAATTTCTTCATAATACTGGTATTCCTGAGCTAATACTAATTCAGCTTGTTTTATTACTTCTAACGAATTCAACTTAAATCACCACTTTATTATATTTGTATGGAATTGGGGGCAGGTAAATCTTTTTCCTCAATTATAACTAATTCTTTACGAGTAAGATTAGGTTTATCAATTATTCTTAAAGCTTGTAAGCGAATAGATTTCTCCACTAAGTTTCTCACATATCGAGCATTCCCGCTATGGGGATGATGGTTTTTCGTAAATTCATTTAATATATTTTTTAATTTCCATCTACACCGGCTAGTTAGTTCATAATCTCTTTCCAGATACATTTGCAGAGCAATCTGAAACAATTCATCTTCATCATAATCATTGAATCTCACGTGAATAGGAAAACGCGACCTTAAGCCAGGATTTGAGCACATAAATTTCTCCATTTCGAGTGTATACCCAGCCAAAATTATAATC